>NZ_DASZCQ010000102.1:0-35373 GCF_035942955.1 Actinophytocola sp.
GCCTTGGGTCGGGTTGCTTGGTGGGTTGCGGGCCGGGGTGGGGGTTGGGTGTCGTGGGTGGTGGGCTGACGACGCCTGCGGGCAGGGCTCGTTCCTCGCCCTGCCCTGGTCGTCGTGGGGCGGCCGCCCTCGCCAAAGATCGGTCGACCCCAGCGCAGTTTCAAGATTCGGTCGACCCCAGCGCAGTTTCAAGATTCGGTGGACCCTGGCGCGGTTTCAAAGATTGGTGGACCCAGCGCGGTTTTCAAGATCGGTGGACCCCGGCGTAGTTTTGACGCACGCGCTAACTACAGTTCCCGGCCATGAGCACGGTGTACGACTGCAGCCGGCCGCAGGAGCGCAAGGACGGGCTGGCCGCGGCGGCCAGCGCGGTGCGGTCGGGTCAGCTGGTGGTGATCCCGACCGACACGGTGTACGGCATCGGCTCGGACGCGTTCTCGCTGTCCGCCGTGCACTCGTTGCTGGCGGCCAAGGGGCGCGGCCCGGACATGCCGGTCGGTGTGCTGGTCGGCTCCTGGTCCACGATCGACGGGCTGGTGCTGTCCGTGCCGTACCAGGCCCGGCAGCTCATCGAGGCGTTCTGGCCGGGCGACCTGTCCATCGTGCTGCGCCACGCGCCGTCGCTGGCCTGGGACCTTGGGCACACCAAGGGCACGGTGATGGTGCGCATGCCACTGCACCCGGTGGCGATCGAGCTGCTGCGCGAGACCGGGCCGATGGCGGTGTCCAGCGCCAACCGCTCGGGCCAGCCGCCGGCCTCCACCGTGGACGAGGCCCGCGAGCAGCTCGGCGACTCGGTGCGGGTGTACCTCGACGGCGGGCCGAGCGGCGACCCGGTGCCGTCCACGATCGTCGACCTCACCGGGGACGAGCCGATCCTGCTGAGGGAGGGCGCGGTGAGCATCGAGGCGGTGTCCGAGGCGCTTGGCGGCGTGCAGGTCGGCCGGCCGCGGTAGCCTGACCCGGGCACCGCGCTAAGGAGCTATGACCAGCCAGTGAGCACGCCGTTCTGGGGTCCCGACTTCGACGCCCTGACCAGCACCGACCCGGAGATCGCCGAGGTCGTCCTCGGCGAGCTGGACCGGTTGCGCGGCGGCCTGCAGCTGATCGCCAGCGAGAACCTGACCAGCCCGGCCGTGCTGGCCGCGCTGGGCTCCACGCTGTCCAACAAGTACGCCGAGGGCTACCCGGGGCGGCGCTACTACGGCGGCTGCGGCCAGGTGGACGTGGCCGAGGAGATCGGCATCGCCAGGGCCAGGGAGCTGTTCGGCGCCGAGCACGCCAACCTGCAGCCGCACTCCGGGGCCAGCGCCAACCTGGCCGCCTACGCCGCGTTCTGCGAGCCCGGCGACGTCGTGCTCGCGATGGACCTCAAGCAGGGCGGGCACCTCACGCACGGCTCGAAGGTGAACTTCTCCGGCCGCTGGTTCGAGCCGGTGGCCTACGGGGTCCGCAGGGACACCGAGCTGATCGACTACGACCAGGTGCGCGACCTGGCGCTCGCGCACCAGCCCCGGATGATCATCGCCGGCGCCACGGCGTACCCCCGGCTGATCGACTTCACCGCGTTCCGCGAGATCGCCGACGAGGTGGGCGCCATCCTGCTGGTGGACGCCGCGCATTTCATCGGTCTGGTGGCGGGCAAGGTGATCCCGTCGCCGGTGCCGTTCGCCGACGTGGTCACGTTCACCACGCACAAGGTGCTGCGCGGCCCGCGCGGCGGCATGATCCTGTGCCGGGCCGAGCACGCGAAGGCCATCGACAAGGCGGTGTTCCCGTTCAGCCAGGGCGGCCCGCTGATGCACGTGGTGGCGGCCAAGGCGGTCGCCCTGCGTGAGGCGTCCACACCGGACTATCAGGCGTACGCGGCACAGGTGGTGGCCAACGCCGCGGCGCTGGCCAAGGCGCTCGAGGCGGAGGGCATGCGCGCGGTGTCCGGCGGCACCGACACGCATCTCGCGCTGCTCGACGTCCGCCCGCTCGGCGTGACCGGCGCCGCCGCCGAGGAACGCTGCGACGTCGCGAGCATCACGCTCAACAAGAACGCGATCCCGTTCGACCCGCAGCCGCCGATGACCGCGTCCGGCATCCGGATCGGCTCGCCCAGCGTGACCACCCAGGGCATGACCGAACCGGACATGGCCGAGATCGCCCGGCTGATCGGCCGCGCGGTGCGGGCCGAGCCCGGCACCCCCGCCGGGGACGCCGAGCTCGCCGACGTCGCCACCGGGGTGGGCCGGCTGGTGGCCGCGCGTCCGGCCTACCCGCGGAGCTAACCGCCTTGTCCCCCAACGAGTTCGCCCCCGCCGGACTGCCGATCCGGGAGTTCCTGCTCGTGCTGCTGACCAGCGCCGCGCTGACCTTCCTGGCCACCGGGCTGGTGCGCAGGCTGGCGTTCCGGATCGGCGCGGTGGCCTACCCGCGCAAGCGCGACGTGCACACCGTGCCCACCCCCCGGCTCGGCGGCCTGGCCATGTACGTCGGCGTATGCGGCGGCATGATGCTCGCCCACCAGCTGCCGGTGCTGCGTAGGGCGTTCGACTTCACGCTCGACCCGGTCGCGGTCCTGATCGGCGGCGGGGTGATCGTGGCGATCGGCATGCTCGACGACCGGTTCGAGCTGGACTCGCTGACCAAGTTCGCCGGCCAGACCACGTGCGCCGGCATCCTGGTGCTGTTCGGCCTGCAGTGGTTCGTGTTCTGGATCCCGTGGGGCGCCGACGACGGGCTGGGCTCGACGCTGGTGTTCGACCAGAACCAGGGCGGCCTGCTGACCGTGCTGCTCGTGGTCACCATGGTCAACGCGATGAACTTCGTCGACGGGCTCGACGGGCTGGCCGCGGGCATCGGCCTGATCTCGGCCAGCGCCATGCTGGCGTTCTCCCTGAACCTGCTCAAGCTCACCGGCGGGGACGTCAACAACTACGCCCCCGCGCTGATCGCGGCCACCATTGCCGGCGCCTGCCTCGGCTTCCTGCCGCACAACTTCCAGCCGGCGAAGATCTTCATGGGGGACTCCGGCTCCATGCTGATCGGGCTGATGCTGGCGGCGGCCAGCACCTCGGCGTCCGGCCGGGTCAGCTCGCCGCAGAACTTCGCGGCCAACACCCTGGCCCTGCTGTCCCCGCTGCTCGTGGTGGCGGCCGTGCTGTTCGTGCCGCTGCTCGACCTGCTGCTCGCGGTGGTCCGGCGCACCAACCGCGGCCTGTCACCGTTCCATCCGGACAAGATGCACCTGCACCACCGGCTGCTCGAGATCGGCCACTCCCAGCGCCGCGCCGTGCTGCTCATCTACCTGTGGGCCGCGGTGCTCGCCTTCGGAACCGTGGCCCTGACCCTGTTCGACGCCTTCGTCGTCGCCTGGGGGATCGGCATCGGTCTGCTGTTCGCCCTCCTGGTGTCCCTCATCCCGCGACTACGTGACGTACGCCGCTCCTGACCTGCGGCAGGGCAGCGAAAGGGGCGGACCGGCCGTGTGATAGCGTCCGTTTCGTCCCGGGGGAGGCAGGGACGCCGGCCGCATTCGACCGACGAAGGAGCGCTGCACTTGAGTGATCATCACGCACCTGCAGCCATCCGGTAGGCATGTCGTGCCGCAGGGGCCGCCGAGCCCACGTGAGCTCATCGGGGTTGGTTCGGCGATCGCGGGCCTGATCGCCGGCGGCATGTTGCTCGGCTGGTTCGCGGATACCCAAGCGGGTACTACACCAGCGTTCGTTCTCGCCGGACTCGCGGTCGGTATCGGGACCGCGTGCTTCTACGCGTATGTGAAGTTCAAGAGTTTCCTGAAGGATTGAGAGGTCAGTGTCAGCCTTCCAAGCAGCGGCGGCGAAGGTGCCCGCCGAGGCCGTGTTGAACCTGCGCCGCCCGCTGATCATCGCCAGTGTCGTCGGCGCGGTGGGTCTGCTTGTGTGCGGGCTGCTCGGGCACATCGTGATGGGGATTCTGCTGATCATCGGGCTCGGGCTGGGCGTATTCAACACCCGGCTGCTGCAGCGCTCGGTGGTGAAGGTCATCTCGAGTGAGAACCCGAGCCGGACCGCGATCGGCCGGTCGTCGGTTCCCCGCCTGCTGCTGATCACCGGGCTGGCCGTCGCTCTCGGGATCTTCCTCAAGCCGGACGGGTTCGGCGTCTTCCTCGGCCTCGCGGTCTTTCAGGTGATCATTCTCGGAACCACCGCCCTCCCGGTCATGAAGGAGCGTCGTCAGTGAGCCAGCAGGTTCTCGCCGCGGAGACGGGTGTCGAGGTTGGCAAGCACAGCAAGGTCGAGTTCCTCGGAATGACGCTGCACATCGACACGATCCTCGGGACATTGCTGGCCGCGGTGGTCGTCGTCGCCCTCGGGTTCTACGTCCGGGCGAAGATCACGGCGGACAAGCCGAACCCGGCGCAGCTGTTCTTCGAGGGCGTGTACACGTTCATGCGCAACCAGGTGGAGACCAGCATCGGGGTCCGGGTCGCGCCCTTCCTGGTGCCGCTGGCCGTGGGCCTGTTCGTCTTCATCCTCGCGGCCAACTGGATCGTGCTGCTGCCGCTGCACCACTACCTGCCGCCGCCCACCGCGGACGTCAACCTCGTCTACCCGATGGCCTTGCTGGTGTTCTTCTGGCGGCAGTACGAGGGTTCCCGCGTGCACCGCGGCCCGCACCGGCAGTTGGTCCACATCCTCAAGGGGCACAACCCGGGCCTGGCCCCGCTGTGGTTCATCGAGGAGTTCACCGGCGTCGTGTCGCACTCGCTGCGACTGTTCGGCAACATTCTGGCCGGCGGCGTGATGCTCAGCCTTTTCACTCTCATCCCGCCGTTCATCTCCTGGATTCCGACCGCCGGGTGGAAGCTGTTCGACACGTTCATCGGCCTGGTGCAGGCATTCATCTTCGCGTTCCTGACCATCATCTACTTCAGCCAGTCCATGGAGGACCGGGAGGCCGCGCACCACTGACTCCCCTTTCCCGCCGCTTCGTCAGTCAATGTCCAATGTCGTTTCCCGAGAGATAGGTAGAGGTTCATGGCTCAAGCAGAACAGGTCGAGGCGTTCGTCAAGATGGGCGCGATGATCGGTGGTGGGGTGGCGATCGGCGCCGGCGCCGCCGGTGCGTCCATTGGTGACGGTCTGGCCGGTAGCCAGCTCGTGGCCGGTGTTGCGCGGCAGCCGGAGGCCCAGGGCCGCCTGTTCACGCCGTTCTTCCTGACGGTGGGTCTGGCGGAAGGAAACTTCTTCATCGCCCTGGCGTTCGCCGCTCTGCTGTTCTTCGCCACGCCTGGTCTGTGACCGCCATGAGCGCGTCGAACCTGGCACAGGAAGCACAGGAGTCGGAGAACTTCCTGCTGCCGAATGGCACCTTCATCGTTGAGTCGATCATCATTCTGATCGTCCTGCTCATCTTCTTCCGGTTCATCGTGCCGCCGATCCGGAAGGCCATTCAGGAGCGCAACGAGTTGGTGCAGAAAGGGTTCGAGGAAGGCCGCGCCGCCGAGGAGAAGTTCCGTCAGGCCGAGGAGCGGTACGAGCGGTCGCTGGCCGAGGCGCGCAGCGAGGCGGCCCGGATCCGGGACACGGCCAGGGCCGAGGGCCAGAAGGTCCTCGACGAGTTCCGGTCCCGGGTCAACGCCGAGGTGGCCGACCTTCGGCAGCAGGCCGCGACCCAGCTCGCCGAGGAACGCGAGCGGGTCATGGCCGACCTGGAGCCGCGGGTGCGCGAGCTGGCCGGCGGTCTGGCCAGCCGGGTCGTCGGCGAGGAGATCGCGGCACCAGAGGGAGGTCGTCGCTGATGGACGTGTTCTGGGAGACCGTCGTCGAGGTGGTCGCGCTGGTCGTCATCGGCTGGGTGGTGTGGCGCTACGTCCGACCCCCGGTGGGCGCGATCATCCGGAACCAGCGGGAGACGATCCAGAAGCAGGTGGAGGCCTCCCGGGCCGCGCACGAGCGCCTGCAGACCGCGCAGCGCAAGTACGAGGAGGCCATCGCCGAGGCGCGGACCGAGGCGGCCAAGATCCGGGACACCGCGCGGGCCGACGGGCAGCGCATCGTCGAGGAGATGCGCGCGCAGGCCGAGCGGGAGGTCGAGCGGATCCGCCAGCGCGGCCAGGAGGACCTGGCGACGCAGCGCCAGCAGGTGATCCGGGAGCTGCGGGCGCGCATCGGCGAGCTGACCGTGACGTCGGCCACCGAGCTGGTCACCGCGCACCTGTCCGAGGACGCCAACCGGGCGTCCACAGTGGACCATTTCCTTGCCGAGCTGGAGGCCATGGCCGCTCCGGAGGCGCCGGCGCCGGCCGGCAGGGGCAAGCGCAAGGTCAAGGGGGAGGCCTGATGCAGTTCGCCAGCCGAGAGTCCCTTGCCACCGCGCGTGGCCGGCTCGACGAGGTGATCGAGCAGGCCAGCACCGCTTCCCTGCGCACGCTGTCCGACGAGCTGTTCGCCGTGCTCGGCGTGCTGGCCCGCGAGCGGGTGCTGCGCCGCCACCTGTCCGATCCGGCCACACCCGAGGCGAAGCGCCGCCGGCTTGTCGACACCGTGTTCGGCGGCAAGGTGTCCGAGGCGACCATGGACACGCTCAACGCGCTGGTGTCCAGCCGCTGGTCGGCCGGCCGCGACCTGGTCGACGCCATCGAGGAGCTGGCCCGGCAGGCCGCGCTCGCGGTGGCCGAGCGGGACGGCGCGATCGAGGACGTGGAGGACGAGCTGTTCCGGTTCGCCCGCGTGCTGGCCGCCGAGCCGCGGCTGCGCGAGCTGCTGGCCGACGAGCTGCAGCCGGTGGACAGCCGGCTCGCGTTGCTGGACGAGCTGGCGTCGGACAAGGTCCGGCCGATCACCCTGGAGCTGCTGCGGCAGGTGGTGCGGGTGCCGCGCGGGCGCAGCCTGGACGCGGTCGTCGAGCGGCTCGCGGGCCTGGCCGCCGACCGGCGGGGCCGGTCCGTCGCACACGTCACGGCCGCGGCGCCGTTGACCGCCGAGCAGGAGCGTCGGCTCGCCGAGAGCCTGTCCACCATCTACCGCCGGCCGGTGTCGGTGCAGGTCGAGCTGGATCCCGACCTGCTCGGCGGTCTGGTGATCACCGTCGGCGGCGAGGTGATCGACGGCAGCGTCGCCACCAGGCTGGCCGCGGCGCGACAGCGACTGTCCGGCTGAGCCGGGCCCAGAGACGACGAGTAAACGACAGAGACAGGGACCAGAAAGCCATGGCGGAGCTGACGATCTCCTCAGACGAGATCCGGAGCGCGATCGAGAACTACGTCTCCACCTTCTCGCCCGAGACCTCGCGCGAGGAGGTGGGCATCGTCTCGGAGACCTACGACGGGATCGCTCTCGTCGAGGGCCTGCCCTCGGCGGTGACCAGCGAGCTGCTCGAGTTCGAGGGCGGCGTGCTCGGCGTCGCGCAGAACCTCGACATCCACGAGATCGGCGCGGTCATCCTCGGTGACTTCGAGAAGATCGAGGAGGGCCAGCAGGTCAAGCGCACCGGCGAGGTGCTGTCGGTGCCGGTCGGCGACGCCTTCCTCGGCCGGGTGATCAACCCGCTCGGCGCGCCGGTCGACGGCCTCGGCGACATCGAGGCCGAGACCCGGCGCGTGCTCGAGCTGCAGGCGCCGAGCGTGATCGACCGCCAGCCGGTGAAGGAGCCGCTGCAGACCGGCATCAAGGCCATCGACTCGCAGACCCCGATCGGCCGCGGCCAACGCCAGCTGATCATCGGCGACCGCAAGACCGGCAAGACCGCGGTGTGCGTCGACACGATCATCAACCAGAAGGAGAACTGGGCCAGCGGCGACCCGGCCAAGCAGGTCCGCTGCATCTACGTGGCGATCGGGCAGAAGGGCTCGACGATCGCCGGCGTGCGCCAGGCCCTGGACGACGCCGGGGCGCTGGAGTACACCACGATCGTGGCCGCGCCGGCCGCCGACTCCGCCGGGTTCAAGTGGCTGGCCCCGTACACCGGCTCGGCGCTCGGCCAGCACTGGATGTACCAGGGCAAGCACGTCCTGATCATCTTCGACGACCTGACCAAGCAGGCCGAGGCCTACCGCGCGATCTCGCTGCTGCTGCGCCGCCCGCCGGGCCGCGAGGCGTTCCCCGGCGACGTGTTCTACCTGCACTCCCGGCTGCTCGAGCGGTGCGCGAAGCTGTCCGACGAGAAGGGCGGCGGCTCGCTGACCGGCCTGCCGATCATCGAGACCAAGGCCAACGACATCTCCGCCTACATCCCGACCAACGTCATCTCGATCACCGACGGCCAGTGCTTCCTGGAGACCGACCTGTTCAACCAGGGTGTCCGGCCGGCCATCAACGTCGGCGTCTCGGTCTCCCGGGTGGGCGGCAGCGCGCAGATCAAGGCCATGCGGAAGGTGGCGGGCACGCTGCGGCTCGACCTGTCCCAGTACCGCGAGCTGGAGGCGTTCGCCGCCTTCGCCTCCGACCTGGACCCGGCCTCGCGGGCCCAGCTCGAGCGGGGCGTCCGGCTGGTCGAGCTGCTCAAGCAGCCGCAGTACAGCCCGATGCCCGCCGAGGAGCAGGTGGTGGCGATCTACGCCGGCACCCGCGGTCACCTGGACACCGTGCCGGTGGCCGACATCAAGCGGTTCGAGGCCGAGCTGCTCGACTACGTGCGCCACCACGCCGAGGGCGTGCTTGCCGACATCCGCGAGTCCGGCGACCTGTCCGACGACGCCGAGCAGCGGCTCGTCGACGCCATCAACGAGTTCAAGCGGCAGTTCACCACGGCCGAGGGCAAGTCGGTGGTCAACGAGCCGGAGGCCGACGCCCTCGACCCGGACGCGGTGGGCCACGAGTCGGTCAAGGTCCGGCGTCCGGCCCCGAAGAGGTGACCACGGTGCCAACGTATGTCGCGGCAATCAGGGTGATCTCCGAGCGCGCCCCGGCCGAAGGCGCGCCATCGCGGTGGCGGGGCATTGGCCGATCGGACAGCAGTTCCGTGAGTCGACGCCCCGCCGACGCGATTGCGCTCGCGCGCAAAGCCGCGGAGAAAGGCGAGTAACGCGACATGGCCGCGCAGCTACGCATCCTGCGTCGACGGATTCGCGCCACCCAGTCGATGAGGAAGATCACCAAGGCGCAGGAGCTGATCGCCACCTCGCGCATCGCCAAGGCGCAGGCCAGGGTGGAGGCGGCGCGGCCGTACACCCAGGGCATCACCGACGTGGTGTCCGCGCTGGCCGAGACCGCGGCCCTGGATCATCCGCTGCTGGTCGAGCGGGAGCGTCCCGATCTGGCGGCGGTGCTGGTGGTCACCAGCGACCGGGGCCTGTGCGGCGCCTACAACGCCAACGTGCTGCGCCGGGCCGAGGAGCTGTTCGCCCTGCTGCGCGAGCAGGGCAAGGAGCCGAAGCTGTATGTGATCGGCCGCAAGGGGCTGAACTTCTACCGGTTCCGGGAGCGGCCGATCGAGCAGTCCTGGACCGGCTTCTCCGAGCGGCCGGAGTACGCCAACGCCGCCGAGGCGGCGAAGGTGCTGGTGACCGCGTTCCTCGCCGGCACCGAGTACGCCGTCGACGGGGAGGCGGCGCCCTACGGCACCGGTGCGGACTCCGCCGTCCTCAACGCCGACGAGATCCACATCGTCTACACCGAGTTCCGCAGCATGCTCAGCCAGGTCGCGGTGGCGCACCGGCTGGCGCCGATCGAAGTGGAGTACGGCGCCGAGGTCGAGGGGCCGCCGACGCTGTACGAGTTCGAGCCGGACGCCGACGCGCTGTTCGGGTCGCTGCTGCCGCGGTACCTGTCCACCCGGGTGTTCACCGCCCTGCTCGAGGCGGCCGCCTCGGAGTCGGCCTCGCGCCGGCGGGCCATGAAGGCGGCCACCGACAACGCCAACGACCTCATCCGCAGCCTTACCCTTGAGGCCAACCAGGCCCGCCAAGCCCAGATCACCCAGGAGATCAGCGAGATCGTCGGGGGCGCGAACGCGCTCGCCGCTGCCGCAGGAAGTGATGAGTAGCATATGACCGCCTCTGTTTCTGCTGAGTCGTCCGAGACGAGCACCGGCCGCGTCCTGCGCATCACGGGCCCGGTCGTCGACGTCGAGTTCCCCCGGGACGAGGTGCCCGAGCTGTTCACCGCGCTCAACGTCGACGTCGAGTTCGGCGACCTCGCCAAGACCCTGACCCTTGAGGTCGCCCAGCACCTCGGCGAGAACGTCGTCCGGGCGGTGTCCATGCAGCCCACCGACGGCCTTGTCCGCGGGGTCGAGGTGCGCTCGTCCGGGAAGCCGATCTCGGTCCCGGTCGGCGACGAGGTCAAGGGCCACGTGTTCAACGCGCTCGGCGAGTGCCTCGACGAGCCCGGCTACGGCAAGGACCTGGAGTGGTGGGGCATCCACCGCAAGGCCCCGGCGCTTGACCAGCTCGAGGGCCAGACCGAGATGCTGGAGACCGGCCTCAAGGTGGTCGACCTGCTCACCCCGTACGTGCGCGGCGGAAAGATCGGCCTGTTCGGCGGCGCCGGCGTGGGCAAGACCGTGCTGATCCAGGAGATGATCAACCGCATCGCCCGGGTGCACAAGGGAACCTCGGTGTTCGCCGGCGTCGGCGAGCGCACCCGCGAGGGCAACGACCTGATCCTCGAGCTGCGCGAGGCCAACGTCATGAAGGACACCGCGCTGGTGTTCGGGCAGATGGACGAGCCACCGGGTACCCGCATGCGGGTCGCGCTGTCCGCGCTGACCATGGCCGAGTGGTTCCGCGACGTGAAGGGCGTGGACGTCCTTCTGTTCATCGACAACATCTTCCGGTTCACCCAGGCCGGCTCCGAGGTGTCCACTTTGCTCGGTCGGATGCCGTCTGCGGTGGGCTACCAGCCGACCCTTGCCGACGAGATGGGCGAGCTGCAGGAGCGGATCACGTCGACCAAGGGCAAGTCGATCACCTCGATGCAGGCGATCTACGTGCCGGCCGACGACTACACCGACCCGGCCCCGGCCACCACGTTCGCCCACCTGGACGCCACCACCGAGCTGTCGAGGACGGTGTTCTCCAAGGGCATCTTCCCCGCGGTGGACCCGCTGGCGTCCACCTCGACGATCCTCGACCCGCAGATCGTCGGCGAGGAGCACTACCGGGTGGCCCAGGAGGTCATCCGGATTCTCCAGCGCTACCAGGACCTGCAGGACATCATCGCCATCCTCGGCATCGACGAGCTGTCCGAAGAGGACAAGCAGCTGGTCGGCCGGGCCCGGCGGATCGAGCGTTTCCTGTCGCAGAACATGATGGCCGCCGAGCAGTTCACCGGCATCCCCGGCTCGACCGTGCCGCTCAAGGAGACCATCGAGGCCTTCGACAAGCTGACCAAGGGCGACTTCGACCACATGCCGGAGCAGGCGTTCTTCCTCATCGGCGGCCTCGAGGACCTGGAGCGCAAGTACCACGAGCTCACCAAGAAGTGACCGCTCTTCCTGTGACGCAAGGAGACTGGCGTGGCTGAGATGTCCGTCGAACTGGTGGCGCCGGACCGGCAGCTGTGGTCCGGCCAGGCCACGTTCGTGTTCGCCCGCACCACCGAGGGCGAGATCGGAATCCTGCCGCGGCACATCCCGCTGGTCGCCGAGCTGGTCGAGGGCGAGATGGTGCGGATCGACACCGCCGACGGGGAGGAGATCCACGCCGCGGTGCACGGCGGCTTCCTGTCCGTCACCGAGCGCGGCGTGAGCATCCTGGCCGAGGACGCCGAGCTGCGCCAGGAGATCGACGTGGAGCAGGCCAAGCTCGACTTCCAGAGCGACGACGAGGAAGTGCGGACCAGGGCGAAGGCCCGCCTTCGCGCGGCGGGCCATTCCCCGGTCTGAGGTCATCCGGCGAGATCGACCACGTTCGGCGTCCCGTCCCGGATCACCCGGACTGCGTGGCGTTGTCCGGCAGCAGGGCGGCTGCTCGGGCCCGGGGACGGCCGGATCCCCCGTGGTGAGCGGCACTTCGGTGACCCGCCTCGACCGCCGTCGCCAGCGGTTGGCCGCGGCGTTCGCCGGCGCCGCGCACGTAGGGTTCCGCGCCGTGGTGAATTCGGCGCCACCGCGGGTAGACTCGCTCCAGCACGTCCTGCAGTAGGTCTTCCGCCGCTCCCCGATCTCCACCGCACAGCAGGTAGGCCGTGCGCAGCAGAACCGGAGAGCGGGTGGCTACGAAGTCCTCGAAAGGCGATTCGGTCAACGTCGACCTCCGGTTGCCGTGGCTCCTCCACCCAGGAAGACACCCGCCTGGCTGGGAACGTTGCCACGAGACCATTTAGACTGCGCGAAAGAAACCAGGCCAAGGAGATCACGTGTCCGACAGGGGTATCCACCGCCTCGGGTGGGCGCGGTGGATTGCGCGGCTTCGTGCCGTCGGACATCCGGCCTGACGACCGGCGGAGCGGGCGGGAGCGGCTGTGGACCTCAGCGTGGTGCTCGGAGCGCTCCTCGGTGTGATCGCGCTCGTGCTGGCCGCCCTGGTGGTGCGCCGGCTCCGGCTGCTGCGCTCCGGCGGGGTGCACGTCGCGTTGCGGACGCGGCTCGATGACTCAGGGAAGGGCTGGAAGCTCGGCGTCGGGCGCTACCACGGCGACGAGTTCGCCTGGTTTCGCGTGCTGAGCCTGCGGCGCGGCCCCGATCGGGTGATCCGGCGGCACGGCTTGGAGATCGCACACCGGCGCGAGCCCGCGGCGCCGGAGGCGTACAACATGCCGGTCGACGCCAGGGTGCTGCGGTTCCGCTACCGCACGAACGGCGACGGGCCGGAGTTGGAGATCGCGATGGGACCGGGCGCGCTGACCGGGTTCCTGTCCTGGCTGGAGTCGGCGCCGCCCGGCCGCCTGCCGTGGGCGTCTTGAAAACGTTTCACCCTATGTACAGGGATGTCGTTAACAAGGCACACTCTTGCCCATGAGTCTCGGGCGTCGAATCGGGATGGCCGCGCTGGTGGTCGCGCTGGCTGGATCGTTGCTCGCGTCGGCGGCGGCGGTCGCCGAGCCTGCTGGTCGAGCGGGGACGCGGTGGGGGGACGGTGGGTGGGAAAAACACTGCGGAGCACCCGACCCGGCCGCGCCCAAGCGGCAGCTGCGCGCGGAGTGGATCGCCAGCGTGGTCAACATCGACTGGCCGTCGCGGCCAGGGCTGCCGGCCGCCGAGCAGCAGGCCGAGCTGGTCAGGTGGCTCGACGAGGCCGTCGCGGACAAGCTCAACACGGTGATCCTGCAGGTTCGCCCCACGGCCGACGCCTTCTGGCCGTCGCCGCTCGAGCCGTGGTCGGTCTGGCTCACCGGAAGCCAGGGCACCGACCCCGGGTACGACCCGCTGGGCTTCGCCGTGGCGCAGGCGCATGCCCGCAACCTCGAGCTGCACGCCTGGTTCAACCCGTACCGGGTCGCCATGCACGCCGATCCGTCCCAGCTGCATCCCGACCATCCGGCCCGCGTTCACCCCGACTGGATCGTGACCTACGGCGGGCGGCTCTACTACAACCCGGGGATTCCGGAGGCGCGGCGGTTCACCGAGGACGCCATCCTCGACGCGGTCCGCAACTACGACATCGACGGTGTCCACTTCGACGACTACTTCTATCCCTACCCGGTCGCCGGGCAGGCGTTCGACGACGAGGCCGCATATCAGCGGTACGGCGCCGGCCAGTTCCCGGTCAAGGCCGACTGGCGGCGGCACAACGTCGACCTGCTGATCTCGGAGCTGGGATCGCGCATCGCCGAGCTGAAGCCGTGGGTCAAGTTCGGGATCAGCCCGTTCGCGGTGTGGCGCAACCGGGCCACCGATCCGGCCGGCTCGGACACCACCGCGGGCGTGCAGACCTACGACGATCTGGCCGCGGACACCCGGAAATGGGTGCGGGAGCAGTGGATCGACTACATCGTCCCGCAGGTGTACTGGAACATCGGCTTCGCGCCGGCCGACTACGCCAAGCTCGTTCCCTGGTGGTCGGACCAGGTCTCGGGAACCGACGTGCAGCTCTACATCGGACAGGCCAACTACAAGGTCGGGGTGTCCACTCAGCACCCGGCCTGGCTCGGCAACCCCGCCGAGCTGTCCGACCACCTGACGTTCAACCGCTCGCACCCGCAGGTGCAGGGCGACGTGTACTTCTCCGCCAAGGATGTCCGGGCCAACCGTCTATCCCATATGGACATACTGATCGCCGAGCACTACGCCCACCCGGCGCTCGTCCCCACCATGCCCCAGCGCGGCGGCCAGGCCCCGCGCCGGCCGGTTATCGTCGACGTCCGACCGGGACCGGACGGCGTGCAGATTCGCTGGGCCCGCACGGACCGCGCGACGGCATCCGTTGCCCTGTACCGGTTCGACGGCGCCCGCTGGGTGGATCGGTGTGCGCTCGCCGACGCCCGGCATCTGGTGGCCACCGGCCGGGCGGCCGGCGGCGTGTTGCAGTCGGTCACGGATCCGACGGCCGAGCCCGGCCGGGCGTACACCTACGTGCTGACCGCGCTGGACCGGCTGCACCACGAGAGCCCGGCCAGCATTCCGAGGTGGACACTGCCTGGCTGAGCGTCAGCCTCCGGCGCCCGGCTGCCACAGGACGTCGCCGTCGGGATTGGCGGTGCGGGCCAGGACGAAGAGGAGATCGGACAGCCGGTTGAGGTAGCGGGCGGCGAGGATGTTGGTGCGGTCCGGTTCCGTCTCGATCAGCTTCCAGGCGCTGCGTTCGGCGCGGCGGGTGACGGTTCGGCAGGTGTGCAGCAGCGCGGCGCCGGGGGTGCCGCCGGGGAGGATGAAGGAGTTGAGCTTCGGCAGGCGGGCGTTGAAGTCGTCGCACCACCGCTCCAGACGCTCCACATAGGACTCGGTGATGCGCAGGGGCGGGTACTTGGGGTCGGGGACGACCGGGGCGCACAGGTCGGCGCCGACGTCGAACAGGTCGTTCTGGACGGCGCGCAGGACCGTGGCGACGTCCTCGGCCAGCCCGCCGAGCGCGAGGGCGACCCCGAGCGACGCGTTGGCCTCGTCGACGTCGGCGTAGGCGGCGAGCCGGGGGTCGGTCTTCGGCACCCGGCTGCCGTCGCCGAGCGCGCTGGTGCCGTTGTCGCCGACCTTGGTGTAGACGCGCGTGATGTGGACCGCCATGGGGCCACACTACTGCCGCGTTCGGGCGCGGATCGCGAGCGCGAGGTTGGCCAGCAGGACGAGGGCGAGGACGATCAGGGTCAGCCAGAAGCCGACGCGGGGCTCGACCATGTCGTCGGCGATGGACTTGGTGAGGGTGAAGGGTTCCTCGCCCGGCGCCGAGGCTTCCTGGCGGGCGGTCTCGATGAGCGACGACTCCAGGTTGGACTGGGCGACCGACTCGGTGACGACCAGCATGACCCCGGCCAGGGCGGCCGCCGACACCGCGCCGACCAGGCGCAAGCGGGCGGTCGGCAGGAACGAAACGGCGAGGCCGGTGAAGATCAGCAGCAGGGTGAGGATGGCCAGCAGCCGGGCGCCCGGGTCGGGCGGGTTCTCGTTGTCCTGGACGGGATCGCCGGCCTCGCGGCCGAAGTCGCCGACGGTCTCCACGCTCGGGTCGCCGCCGGTGGCGAGGTCGGCTCCGGTGTAACTGACCTCGATGGAGCCCAGGCCGGGGGCCTCGCAGGAGACGGCGACGAACGGGAACAGGAAGAGCAGCAGCGCGAGCACGAACCCCGCGGGGCTGACGAGTCGCGGCAGGAGGCTCACAAAGGCGGGAGGGTAACCCGGCCGGACGAGCGGGACCACCTCGCCCCCGCCGGTGAGCGTGATCGATCCGGCAGGCAAGATGGGCGTTCGTGACGGAGCACTTTCGGGTTCACGGTGGCGCGCGGCTGGTCGGTGCGGTCGACGTGGTGGGCGCCAAGAACAGTGTGCTCAAGTTGATGGCGGCGGCGCTGCTTGCCGAGGGCACCACGACGCTGACGAACTGCCCGCGGATCCTGGACGTGCCGCTGATGGCCGACGTGCTGCGCAGCCTCGGCTGCGTGGTCGAGATCGACGGCGACACCGTCGTGATCACCACGCCGGGGGAGCTGAACCACCGGGCGGACTCGGCGTCGATGGGCAAGCTGCGGGCGTCGGTCTGCGTGCTGGGACCGCTGATCGGCCGGTGCAAGCGCGCGGTGGTGGCGCTGCCGGGCGGGGACGCGATCGGCTCGCGGCCGCTGGACATGCACCAGAACGGGCTGCGGCAGCTGGGCGCGCACAGCGAGATCGATCACGGCTGCGTGGTGGCCGAGGCGAAGGGCCTGCACGGGGCGCAGATCTGGCTGGACTTTCCGAGCGTGGGGGCCACCGAGAACATCCTGATGGCGGCGGTGCTGGCCAACGGCACCACGGTGATCGACAACGCCGCGCGCGAGCCGGAGATCGTCGATCTGTGCACGATGCTGCAGCAGATGGGCGGCAAGATCGAGGGCGCCGGGACGTCGACGCTGACCGTGCACGGGGTCGACTCGCTGCAGCCGACCGAGCACCGGGTGATCGGCGACCGGATCGTGGGGGCGACGTGGGCGTTCGCCGCGGCCATGACCCGCGGCGACGTCACCGTCCGGGGCGTCGACCCGCACCACCTGGACCTGGTGCTGGAGAAGCTGCGCATGGCCGGCGCCGACGTCACAGTGCCTTCCCACCCCCTCCGCCCTGCGGGCGGCAGGGACGGAGCCCCGCCCCCAACCGACTCGCAGGAGTTCCGGGTGCGGCAGGCGGACCGGCCGACCGCGGTGGACTTCGTGACGTTGCCGTACCCGGGGTTCGCCACCGACCTGCAGCCGTTCGCGATCGCGCTGGCCTCGATCGCCGAGGGGACGTCGATGATCACCGAGAACCTGTTCGAGGCGCGGTTCCGGTTCATCGAGGAGATGGTGCGGCTCGGGGCGGACGCGCGCACCGACGGGCACCACGCGGTGGTGCGCGGGGTCGAGCGGCTGTCCAGCGCGCCGGTGTGGGCGCCGGACATCCGCGCCGGCGTCGGCCTCGTGCTGGCCGGGCTGTGCGCCGAGGGGACCACCGAGGTGTGGGACGTCTTCCACATCGACCGCGGCTACCCGCTGTTCGTGGAGAACATGACCAATCTGGGCGCCGACGTGCGCCGGGTCAACGCCGAACCGGAGCGTGCCTAGCGCCGGGCTTGGCACGGGGGTAGAACAAGGGGACCTGTTCCCTCGCCGAAGGAGCCCTGCCGTGCGTTCCCGCCGGATCAGCTCGTTCTTACTCGTCGGTCTGCTGGTCGGGGCAGGCCTGGTCGCGGCAACACCGGCCGCCGCGCAGGCCACCGAGCAGCCGTTGGCCAGGGGATTCGGGGGTGCGGTCGTCTCCGACACGCTGGAGTCGACCGAGGCCGGCCTCGAGGTGCTGCGCCGGGGCGGGACCGCCGCCGACGCGGCCGTGGCGGTGGCCGCCGTGCTCGGCGTGACCGACCCGTTCGTCGCCGGCCTCGGGGGCGGCGGCTACTTCGTGTTCTACGACGCCCGCCGGCACCGGGTGTTCACGATCGACGGCCGGGAGACCGCGCCGCGGGCGGCCGACGCCAACCTGTTCATCGACCCGGCGACCGGCCAGCCCTACGCCTTCGCGACCGCGGTGACCAGCGGGCTGAGCGTCGGCGTGCCCGGCATGCTGGCGACCTGGCAGCGTTCGCTGGACCGGTGGGGGCGGTTCAGCCTGGCCCAGAACCTGCAGCCGGCCATCCGGGTCGCCGACGCCGGCTTCGTCGTCGACACCGCCATCCGCGACCAGATCGTCGGAAACCAGCAGCGGTTCGCCCAGTTCACCTCGACGAGGGACCTCTTCCTGCCGGGCGGGGCGCCACCCGCGGTGGGCACCGTGCTGCGCAACCCCGACCTGGCCGACACCTACCGGGAGATCGCCCGGCGCGGCATCGGAGCCTTCTACGGCGGCCCGATCGGGCGCGACATGGTGGACGCGGTGCGCAACCTGCCGCTCGCGCCGGACGCGACGATCACCCCGATCCCCGGCCGGATGACGCTGGACGACGTGCGCGCCTACCGCACCATCGACCGCGACCCGACGCACATGCGGTACCGCGGCCTCGACGTCTACGGCATGGCGCCGTCCTCGTCGGGCGGCATCACGGTCGGCCTGTCGCTGAACATCCTCGAGCGGTCCAACCTGTCCGAATTGGACCGCGTGCAGGCGCTGCACCGGTACCTGGAGTCGACCCGGCTGGCCTTCGCCGACCGCAACCGCTACATCGGCGACCCGGCCTTCGTCGACGTGCCGCAGCGCCAGCTGCTTTCCGACCGGTTCGCCAGGCAGCGGGCCTGCCTGATCGACCCCGACCACGCGGCGACGAGCCCGGTGCCGCCCGGTGACCCGTTCGGCCCCGGGCAGTGCCCGCAGCCGTCGGCCGGCGTGGCCGCGGGCGAGGAAGGCATGCACACCAACCACTTCGCGGTCAGCGACCGGTGGGGCAACGTGGTCTCCTACACCAACACCATCGAGTCGCTCGGCGGCGCCGGCATCGTGGTGCCCGGCCGGGGCTTCCTGCTCAACAACGAGCTGACCGACTTCAACTTCACACCGACGCAGGGCAGTGCGCCGGATCCGAACCTGCCGGACGCCGGCAAGCGCCCACGCTCGTCGATGTCGCCGACGATCGTGCTCAAGCACGGGCGGCCGTTCCTCGCGGTCGGCTCGCCGGGCGGCTCGACCATCATCACCACGGTCATCCAGATCCTGCTCAACCGCATCGACTTCGGCATGACCCTGCCCGAGGCGATCGCGGCACCCAGGGCCACGCAACGCAACACCCCGACCACCGTCGCCGAACCGGCCTTCCAGGCGGCGGTCGGCCCCGCGCTGATGGCCCTCGGCCACACGTTCACGACCCAGACGAGCATCGGGGTGGCCGCGGGTTTGGAGTTCCTGCCGCACGGCGAGGTCATCGCCGCCGGCGAGCCGACCCGGCGCGGCGGCACCTCAGCAGGCGTGGTGCACCCAAGGCCCTAGTCCGACGTGTTGGCCTCTGGCGTCGCCGTGTTGGCGCCTGGCGTCGCCGTGTTGGCCGCGCACGACGCCAACACGGCGACGTGAGCGGCAAACACGCGGGCTAGTCGCGGAGGAGAGCCTGGATCGCGGTGTTCTCGTCCCCAGGGAACACCATGATCCGCATGCCGTTGCCGTCCTCGGCCGGCACGGTGGTCGACCGCACGCCCGCTTCCTGCAGGCGCTGCTCGACCACCCGGGCGGCCGTCGGGCTCGGCACCTTGGCGACCTCGCGCAGCAGGCCGTAGTCCTTGCGGTGCGCCTCGTCGGTGTCCTGGCTCAGCGCCCAGCGCAGCACCAGGGCCAACACCCCGATGGCCGCGAGGGGCACCAGCAGTGTGTACGTGGGCACCCGCCCATTGTCCGCCAGCGCCTGTGAGGAATGGCACCCCCGCGAACGTGGTTACCGGCCAGTAAACTTGTTCGACACGCAGTACGGGAGGTGCCACGATGCCGTTCCCCACCGACCGCGAGCGCGATCGTCCCTGGGTGATGCGCACCTACGCGGGCCACTCCTCGGCCGCCGCCTCCAACGCGCTGTACCGGCGCAACCTGGCCAAGGGGCAGACCGGCCTTTCGGTCGCGTTCGACCTGCCGACGCAGACCGGCTACGACCCCGACCACGAGCTGGCCAGGGGCGAGGTCGGCAAGGTGGGCGTGCCGATCAGCCACCTCGGCGACATGCGCGCGCTGTTCGCCGACATCCCGCTGGCCGAGGCCAACACCTCGATGACGATCAACGCGACGGCCATGTGGCTGTTCGCGCTGTACATCACGGTCGCCCAGGAGCAGGCCGCCGAGCAGGGCCGGGACTGGCACGAGATCGTCGCGAAGCTGACCGGCACCACGCAGAACGACATCATCAAGGAGTACCTGTCCCGCGGCACCTACGTGTTCCCGCCCGGCCCGAGCCTGCGGCTGATCACCGACATGGTGGCCTGGGCGGTGGCCAACGTGCCGCGCTGGAACCCGATCAACGTGTGCAGCTACCACCTGCAGGAGGCCGGGGCCACGCCGGTGCAGGAGGTGGCCTACGCGATGTGCACGGCGATCGCGGTGCTCGACGCGGTGCGCGACTCCGGGCAGGTGCCGGCCGAGAAGTTCGGCGACGTGGTCGGCCGCATCTCGTTCTTCGTCAACTCCGGCGTGCGGTTCATCGAGGAGCTGTGCAAGCTGCGGGCGTTCGCGCAGCTGTGGGACGACGTCACCCGCGAGCGGTACGGCATCGTCGACGCCAGGCAGCGCCGGTTCCGGTACGGGGTGCAGGTGAACTCGCTGGGGCTGACCGAGGCCCAGCCGGAGAACAACGTGCAGCGGATCGTGCTGGAGATGCTCGGGGTGACGCTGTCCCGCAACGCCCGCGCCCGCGCGATCCAGCTACCTGCGTGGAACGAGGCGCTCGGCCTGCCCCGCCCTTGGGACCAGCAGTGGGCGCTGCGCATGCAGCAGGTGCTGGCCTACGAGACGGATCTGCTGGAGTACGAGGACATCTTCGACGGCTCGACGGTGATTCAGTCCAAAGTGGACGAGATCGTGGCCGGCGCCCGCGCGGAGATCGACCGGGTGCTGGCCATGGGCGGCGCCGAGGCGGCCGTGGAGAGCGGGTACATGAAGACCCAGCTGGTGGCCTCGCTCGCCGAGCGGCGACGCCGGATCGAGTCCGGCGAGGAGATCGTCGTCGGCGTGAACCGCTTCGACACCACCGAGCCCAGCCCGCTGCAGGCCGAGGGCGCCGAGATCATCCACCTGCCGGACCCTTCGGTTGAGCGGCAGGCGATCGAGGCGGTGCGCAAGTGGCGGGCCGAGCGCAATCAGTCCGAAGTGGACAAGGCGCTTGACGTGCTCAGGGAAGCGGCGAAGACGACCACCAACCTCATGGACGCCACCCTGGACTGCGCCCGCGCCGGCGTCACCACCGGGGAGTGGGCGGCCGCGCTGCGCGAGGTGTTCGGCGAGTACCGGGCGCCGACCGGGGTCTCCGGCGCGTCCGCGGCCGGGGAGGCCGGCGCCGACCTGGCCCGGGTCCGCGAGCGGGTCCGGGCGACCGGCGACGAGCTTGGGCAGCGGCTGCGCATCCTGGTCGGCAAGCCGGGCCTCGACGGGCACTCCAACGGCGCCGAGCAGATCGCCGTGCGCGCCCGCGACGCCGGCTTCGAGGTGATCTACCAGGGCATCCGGCTGACCCCGGCGCAGATCGTCGCGGCCGCCGTGCAGGAGGGCGTGCACGTCGTCGGCCTGTCCATCCTGTCCGGCTCGCACGTCGAGGTGGTCCCCGCGGTGATCGACGGCCTGCGCGCCGCCGGCGCCGGCGACATCCCGGTCATCGTCGGCGGCATCATCCCGCCCGAGGACGCCGCCGCGCTGACCGAGCGCGGCGTCGCCCGGGTGTACACGCCGAAGGACTACCAGATCAACGACATGGTCGACGACATCGTCACCGTGGTCCGCGCGGCCAACGGGCTGGCGTAATTTGAGAGCATGACGGACTACCAGCACCTCCTGGTCAAGCGGGAGGGCGACACGGTGCGGATCACGATGAACCGGGCCGCCCGCCGCAACTCCCTGTCCGCCGATCACCTGGCCGAGCTGCTCCACGCGTTCCGGGACGCCGGCGAGTCGGACGCCACCGGGATCGTGCTCGCCGGCGAGGGCCCGGTGTTCTCGGCCGGGCACGACTTCGCCGACGTGGCCGCCCGCGATCTGACCGGCGTGCGCGAGCTGCTGCGGCTGTGCACCGAGCTGATGCGTGCGATCGAGTCGGTGCCGCAGGTCGTGGTGGCCCGCGTGCACGGCCTGGCCACCGCCGCCGGGTGCCAGCTCGTGGCCTCCTGCGACCTGGCCGTCGCCGCCGAGTCCGCCGGCTTCGCCCTGCCCGGCGGGAAGGGCGGCTGGTTCTGCCACACGCCCGCGGTGCCGGTGGCCCGCTCGATCGGCCGCAAGCGCCTGATGGAGCTGGTGCTCACCGGCGACGTGGTCGACGCCCGCACCGCGGAGCAATGGGGCCTGGTCAACCGGGTGGTCCCGGACGAGCGGCTCGACGCCGCGGTCGACGAGCTGCTCGCCAGGGCCACCCGGGGCAGCAAGGCCAGCAAGGCGCTCGGCAAGCAGACGATCTACGCCCAGCTCGACCGCCCGGAGGCCGACGCCTACGCGATCGCCATCGAGGTGATGGCCGCGGCCTCCCAGCTGCCGGGCGCCCGCGAGGGAATGGCCGCGTTCCTGGAGAAGCGCCAGCCGATCTGGCCGGACTAGGCGACCAGCTTGCGCAGCTGGTCGGCGTGCCGGGGCAGGTGCACCGCCCCGACTCCCCGCACCAGCTGGGCGAGCGGCCAGGGCTCGTCCACGATCAGCTCGTCGTTGGAGATGATCAGGACGGGCACCGGGTGGTCGAGCACCGCGTCGGGGAGCTGCTCGGCCACCGCGCAGTAGATCTCGGCGCCGCGCCGGACCAGGTCGATCATCCCGGCCAGGTCGCCGGCCCCGTCGACGATCCGGCGCAGGTTCCACTCGTCCAGCGACGGCCGGTTGTCGTACGCGGCCCGCTCGCCGGCCGCGATCCGCAACGCGACGCTGGCGATCTGGTTGTGCCCGGAGTAGATGTGCGCCAGCAGCCGCGCCGCGTCCCACTCGCCGGGCGGCGGCGGGCCGAAGCCCCCGGCCTCGGCGACCGCGAGGAACTCCGCGTACGCCTTGCGCAGGTCGGTGGTGTCCATCATGGCTCCTCGAATCGCAGCGCCCCCTTGGGGCAGACGTACTCTACGAGCTCGGCCCGGTAGAGACCGGCCCGAACGCCGGGATCGTCGGCGATCAGCTCCTCGATCCGCTCCCGCGGAACGCGCCAGAAAGCGAGGCCGACGACGGGGTTGCCGGTCTCGACGTTCCGGCTGGCCACCGCGCCCACCACGGCGCCCGCGGCCAGCATCACCCCGTCGGCGCGCAGCTTCACCCGGTAGTCGATGTGCTCGGTGAAGAGCCGCTCGACGGTGTCGGGGTCGAGCTCGGCGGACTTCTCGCCCCTGGTCAGGATCTCCAGGTGGAACGTGTCCAGCTCGAAGTCCACGCCGGGAATCACTGGATGGCGCCCTTGGACAGCCCGACGAGGTGCCCCTCCGGGTCGGCGAAGAACGCGATCGTCAGGTTCCAGCCCTCGATCTCCATCGGCGGCGCCACGGTCTTGCCGCCCATTTCCTCCACTTTGGACAGATATCCGGCGACGTCGTCCACCTCCACGTAGAACGTGACGTGTCCGGGGCCGCCGTCCTGGCTGCGGCCGATGCCGCCGGCGATGCCCTTGTCCGCCGCGGCCACCAGGCCGTAGTCGGAGTCGGGATCGCTCTCGCTGATCTCCCAGCCGAACACGCCGCCGTAGAAGCTGCGCAGCTTCGCGCCGTCCTGGCCGACCACCTCGAACCACGCAACCGGGTTGCCCATCGTCTCTCTCCTCAGGTCAGGAACACTGTGGAGAGAACGCTATGGCCCACCGCGGCATCCGGAAATCGGTGCGGCATCCTCAACTTGGGCCGCGGGCACCCTCAACTTGGCGGCAGCACGCCGACCCGCCGGGCCGCGCCGACCGCCTCCGCCCGGCTGCGCGCGTCCAGCTTGCGCAGCACCGCGGACACGTGCCGCTCCACGGTCTTGCCGGACAGGTAGAGGCGTTGCGCGATCTCGGTGTTGGTCAGCCCGAGCGCGAGCAGGTCGAGCACCTCGGACTCCCGCCGGGTCAACCCCGCCCGGTTGGCGGCCGTCTCGGCCCGCGGCCCGCGCGGGATCGCGGCGACCCCCAACTCCCGCAACCGCCGCCGGCCCGCCGCGGCCGCCGCCCGCGCGCCGAGCCGGTCGAACATCCCGACGGCTTCCGCCACCGCGGCCTGGTCGCCCGCGGACAGCGCCACGGCGGTCTCAAAGGGACAGTCGTGGGTGGACCACCATTCGGCCGCGGCCGCCCAGTCGCCGGCAAGCGCCAGCCGGTACGGCTCCGCGACCGGCCCGGCGAGGTCCGGCGAGGCGCCGGCCCGGTGTGCCCAGCACGCCAACTCCCCGAGCCACCAAGGATTCTCCACACCGGACCCGCGCTCGAGCGCGTCCCGGACCTCCCGCACGACCGCCCGCGCGTCGCCGGCCAGCCACGCCGCCTCGGCCAGCGCCGGCGAGGCCAGCGTGAACAGGTCGGCCTGGTGGTGCCGCACGGCCAGGTCGCGGAGCCGGTCGAGCAACCCGTGCGGGTCGGGCTCCGCGCGCCGCGCCCGCACCCGGCCGAGCGCGACGAGCGCGTGCATCGTGGTCAGCGTGTTGCAGTGCTCGAGGTTCAGCAGCCCGAGCGCGGCGGGCTCGACCTCGGCCCAGCGCCCCTTGTCGAGCAGGAACGTCACCCGCGCCCCGGCGATCAGCTGCTCCCAGTAGGGCATCCCGCGCTCGGTGGTGAACGCGAGGCCCCGGTCAAGGACGGCCTCGACGCCGGCGTAGTGCCGGTGCTGGATCGGCAGCCAGCCGAGGTAGAGCATGGCCCTCGCGGCGTCGTCGGCGTGCCGCATGGTGTGCGCCGACCGCAGCAGCGCGCGCAGGTCCGCGATCGCCGCGAGGTCGCCGCCGGACAGCCGGGCGCCGGCCAGGCTGATCCGCGCGGTCAGCAGCGGGTCCGGGTCGTCGAGCTGCTCGGCCACCGCGAGCGCCCGGCCGGCCCAGTCCGCCGCGCCCGCCGCGTCCCCGGCCATGAAGCGCTGCCGGCTCTGGTTGTCGTAGGCCATGGCCAGCTCGCGGCTCGGCGGCAGCCCGGCCAGCACGGACTCCACCGCGCCGGCGGCCGGGTCCACGTCGGCGTAGTTGCCGGTCAGGAACGACAGCGCGGACACCCGGACCAGGTTGCGGCCCTCGCCGAGCCGGTCACCGAGGGTCCGGTACACCGCGGCCGCCGCCCGGTGCCCGTCGCGCGCCGCGGCCAGCTCACCGGCGAGGTAGCGCTGCGCCGCCTCCTTCTCCAGCAGGTCCGCCCGCACCGCGGCGGGCTCCTCCCGCGCCCGGTCGATGGCCTTGCGGTAGAGCGCGGTCGCCTCCCGGTGCGCGGCCCGCCCGGCCGCCCACTCGGCCGCCCGCGGCGCCAGCTCGAGCACCGCCCGGTCGTCGCCCGCGCCCTCGGCGTGCCGGGCGAGCTCGGCGCTGGCCTCCGGCGAGATCCGTTGCAGCACCTGGAAGATCGCGCCGTGCAGCCGCTGCCTGCGGCGTGGCGCGGTGGTCTCGGCGATCGCCGCCTGCACCAGCTCGTGCCGGAACTCCAGCAGCTTGGCCTGCCAGCGCAGCAGCCCGGTGAACACCCCGTCGCGCATCGTCCACCGGGGAATGTCCAGGGCGTCCAGCACCACGCCGAGCACCGCCGGGTCCACCCGCGGGCCGAAGGTCGCGGCCGTCTCCAGCGCCGCCCTGGTGTCCGGCGCGACCCTGGCGAGCCGGGCCAGCACCGCCTCCCGCACGGTCGCCGGCACCTCGTCCCCGCCGCTGGCCAGCACGGCGTTGATGAAGAACGGGTTCCCGCCGGTCCGCTCGTACACCGACCGTGCGTCGGCGCCCGAATCCCCGACCAGCGCGCCGGTCGCCTCGATCGACAGCGGCCGCAGGGTCAGCCGGGTGACGCCGGGGGTGGTGGCCAGGTCGCCGAGAAACACCGCAAGGGGTGAGCCGGCCGGCGCCTCGTCGTCCCGGAACGTGACGGCAAGCAGGGTGCGCAGCCGGTCCACCCGCCGGCCGAGGAACCGCAGCAGGTCGAACGTGGCCTGGTCGGCCCAGTGCAGGTCCTCGACGATCACCAGCGCCGGGGCGTCCGGTTCGGACAGCCGGGCGAGCACCGCGGTGAGCACCTCGCCGCGGGACGGCGACCCGGCCAGGATGTCCGGCGCCATGTCCAGCAGCGGACCCAGCGCCCGCGGCGTCTCCAGCGGGTCGCACGCCCCGAGCCAGGCGGACCCGACCTCCGCGGCCACGTGCCGGACCAGCGTCGTCTTGCCGATCCCGGCCTCGCCGCCGATCAGGACCAGCCCGCCGCGGCCGCGGCCGGCCGCGCGCACGCCGTCGCGCAGCACGGCCAGCGGCTCCTCGCGCTCAAGAAGGTCCCGCACGCCACGACCCTACTGGCGGACGTTCCTCAGTCCGCGGCGCGCCGCGGGGTGCGCATCGTCCACAGCGGACCGGCGACGAACCAGATACCGAGCACGAGGGTGAGCCGGCCCATCCACTGCCACAGGGCCGCGGTGCGGTCGGGCACGCCGTGCACCCAGGACGCGGTGGCGCCCCGGCCGAGGTCGAACACGGTCGCGATCAGCAGCGCCACGTCCAGCAGCGGCGTGCTGGTCACACCCGCGGCGGCCCCTGCTCGATCCGCTTGCGGTAGCCGTCGGCCCGGTCCAGCGTGTCGTCGAACGGCATCCGCTCGTCCCACCAGGTGGCGCCCGCCTCGGCCAGCTCCGCGACGATCTCGCGGGCCCGGTCGCCGCCGGTGCGGCCGCCCACCACCAGGTCGAACGGCTCACCCGCCCGGCCATCGGCGGCCCGGCGCTCGGCCAGGAACGCCGCCAGCTCGCGCACGTCGGCCACCGAGGGCGGCGGCTGCCCGGCGTAGCCGGGGAACAGCGGCACCGCCCCGTCCCACCGGACCGCCCGGCGAAACGGCGCCCTCGTCGGCCACCGGCCGGCCACCCACACCGGCACCCGCGGCCGCTGCACCGGCGTCGGCAGGCACCGGACGTCGTCCAGGGTGACGTGCCGGCCGTGATAGCTCACCGGCTCCCCGCTCAGCAGCAGCATGACCGCCTCGAGGCCCTCGTCCAGCCGCTCGGCGAGCATCTTGAGGTCGGTCGGCTCGCCGAAGCTGCCGAACTCGTCCTCGGCCGGGCCGCCGAGCCCCACCCCGAGCACCAGCCGGCCGCCGGTCAGCACGTCCAGCGTGGTGATCTCCCTGGCCAGCTTCACCGGCCGGCGCCGCGCCACCGGTGTGATCAGCGGCCCCAGCCGGAGCCGCGTGGTCACCATCCCGGCGGCGGCGAGCACAATCCAGGGGTCGGCGAACGGCCGGTCCCGGTACCTGCGGTAATGCACGTGATCCCAGACGAACAAGCCGTCCCAGCCGGCCTCCTCCGCGGCCACCGCCAGGTCGGCGACCACCCTGGGATCGGCAAGCTCGCCGAAGTTCGGCACATTGATCGAGTAGCGCACGCCCGCCATCCTGCCCCGGAGGTACGACACCATGACCCATCCGCGCGATGCTCGCCAGGGACGCCGGGTTAGTGCCGCAGCAGGAGTAGGGCGTACGCGGCCACCGACTGCGCGTCGCTGAGCTGTCCGCTGGTGATCATCTCCTCCAGCCGGGACCTGGTGAACCAGGCGCAGCGCATGTCCTGCTCGGTGTGCTCGCGGTCCGGCGGGCCCTCGGTCAGCTCGGTGGCCAGGAACACCCGGCCGCGCTGGCTGGACATCCCGGGCGCCACGTCGAGCGCGCCGATCTCCTCCATCCGCCCGGCGCGCAGCCCGGTCTCCTCGCGCAGCTCCCGCGCCGCGAGCTCGGCCGGGTCGACCCGCGCCCGGTCCGGCGCCGTGCCCTGCGGGAACTCCCAGCGCCGCCGCCCGACCGGGTAGCGGAACTGCTCCACCAGCATGAACCGTTCCCCGTCCCGCGGGATGACCAGCGCGTAGTCCGGCTTGTCGATCACGCCGTACACGCCGTCGGAGCCGTCCGGCCGGCGCACCGCGTCCTCCCGCACGGTCATCCAGGCGTTCGCGTACACCAGTCGCGAGTCGAGGGCTTCCATGCCGGCGATCCTCCCTCAGCCGGATAACCTGCCCGCGTGCGCCTCGTGATTGCCCGCTGCCAGGTCGACTACGCCGGTCGGCTCACCGCCCACCTGCCCATGGCCACCCGGTTGTTGCTCGTCAAGGCCGACGGCTCGGTCTCCGTCCACTCCGACGACCGCGCCTACAAGCCGCTCAACTGGATGAGCCCGCCCTGCTGGCTGACCGAGGAGCCCGGCACCTGGACCGTCGCCAACAAGTCGGGCGAACGCCTCACGATCACCCTCGACGAGGTCCTGCACGACTCCACCCACGACCTCGGCGCCGAACCCGGCCTGGTCAAGGACGGCGTCGAGGCCCACCTCCAACAACTCGTCGCCGCCCACATCCACACCCTCGGCGCCGGCTGGACCCTCATCCGCCGCGAGTACCCCACCGCCATCGGCCCGGTCGACATCCTCTGCCGCGACCACACCGGCGTCACCCACGCCGTCGAGATCAAACGCCGCGGCGAGCTGGACGGCGTCGAGCAGCTCACCCGCTATCTCGACCTGCTCAACCGCGACCCGCTCCTGGCGCCGGTGCGCGGTATCTTCGCCGCCCAGCAGATCCGCCCGCAGGCCCGCACCCTCGCCGAGGACCGCGGCATCCGCTGCGTCACCCTCGACTACGACACCCTCCGCGGCATCGAACCCGACGAGTTCCGGCTGTTCTAAGATGGATCAGTGGTTGATCAGGGGAGCCGATTAACTCTCGCGAAGAGCATAACCATAGCCGCTATCGTATCGGCGATCGGCGTCTTCACCAATGTGGCAACGGGAGATCATGGGAACCTGTTCTCGTGGTCTGCCCTCGCGTTGCTCACGATTGCACTGGGACTCGCGCCTTATTCCGGGCACATATTCAGACCAGGTCGGACTGTCGCATCGCGATGCCGGCAAGCCTTGTTCATCATCGTTGGCTTGACCCTGAGCACGGCGATAGCCTCTGATGGACCGCTCAGGCAGGGTGGACGTCCGCCGGCCAAGGGCGAGGTAATCCCCGCGCAGGCGCAAGAGCCACCTCCCGAGATCGCCGATCCGACGCCGCTTGATCCAGCCTCACAGAAAGTAGCCTCTCGACTGACGAGCGCTTTTCGCGATTCTCAGCTCATCCCGGACGGCTTGACCCTTGATAGGGGCAACGAACTCTATTACCACGAGCCGTTCGAGTTCTTTGTGAGCGACGGTAGATTTGTCGCATTAGCGAACCTGCGTGATCGGCTCGGTGTCACCTACTTTTACGTCGAAGTCTACTGGAGCACAGATCGGTCACGTCACGGTGAGTGCCCGCCGTCTATGGACACCGCTTGGTGTGAGTCGACAGTCCTCGACGACGGGACTCGGGTGACTCGTCTTAGGTCCTGGATCGAGGATATCGGTGCCGTATCCGAGTCGGTCGCGGTTGTTCGGCCCGATGGCGTTCAGGCATTCGTGCACCACACCAACTCCGATCGGGAAACCACTCGCAAGGACTTGCCGTTGGACGTCAGCCACCTGGTGGGCTTTGCCAACCTTGGCGCCCGCTCGCTGATATAGCGTTCCCGACGGCTCAGCGGTGCATGATCTGGAAGTTTTCGCCGACTTTGCCGGCGGCGCCGCCGAAGTCGGAGTCGAGTTCGGCGAGGGTCTTCTCCTGCTCGCCGTACCAGGGGTCGGTGACGACGAACTTGGTGCCGTCCTCGGAGCCGTCGCCGTAGACGCCGTTGAGGACGACGGCGTGGGAGGGGACGCCGTCGACGACGAGCCACAGCGGACCGTAGGACTGGAGCAGCTCGGCCCAGCCTTCGATGGTGCGGCTGGCCGCGCCCTCGCCGTAGAGGCCGTGCTTCTCGGCGATGGCGTAGATGGCGTCCCAGCCGTTGCACGCCTCGATGCTGTAGCCGGCCTCCTGGGCCAGGGTCTCGGGGTCGTAGTTGGCGCCCTCGCTGTAGTTGATCAGCATTGCGAGCGCGGTCGCCCAGCAGGCGGTCTCGTTGGGCTGGCTCATGCCGCCGATGGTGTAGCGGATGTCGAGGTCAGTCATGGGTTCGATGGTCGGTCGTGCCCGGCTCGCAGCCAACGGCCGATCGGGCAGCCGCGCGGGCGGCGTGGATGTCGCGGTTGTTCAGGACCCGCCAGGCCCAGAGGGTCACCGCCGAGACCAGGACCGCTCCTACCCAGAACGGGGCGGTGAGGCCGAAGTAGCGGCCGAGGACGCCGCCGAGCGCGGCGCCGAGGAGCAGGCCGCCGTTGGACAGCAGGCGGTAGGCGCTGTGCACCCGGCCGAGGAGCCCGGACGGGGTGAGGGTCGCGCGGAGTGACGCGCTCACCGTGGAGAAGACGATGAGGTGCAGGCCGAGCGTGGCGATGATCATGCCGGCCGCCACGGCGTCGCGGGTGAGGGCGAGGCCGAGCTGGGTGAGGGCCTCGACGACGAGGTCGAGGCGAAAGACGGTGCCGGGGCCGAGCCGGCGGACCACCCGGGGCGCGATCAGCCCGCCGATGATCCCGCCGACGGCGGTCCCGGCCAGCAGGATGCCGTAGCCGACCGAGCCGAGGCCGAGCCGTTCCTGGGCGACCAGCACCATGATCGACATCATCGCGCCGAGGGTCACGTTGGACAGCGCGACGGTCACGGCCAGCGTGCGCAGCAGGCGATGCCGCAGCAGCCAGCGCACTCCCTCGGCGATCGCGGCCCGCAACGTCACCCCCGAATCCCGGAAAACCCTGCCCACGGAACGAGACAGCGCTCTCGCCAGCACGGCGACCACGGCGAACGCGACCGCGTCCACGGCGAACGGCGTCCACGGCGACATCGTGAACAACCACCCGGCCGCCACCGGGGCGAGCAGGGAGTTGCACAGCGTGCGGCTGGCCAGGATCCGGCCGTTGGCGCGCTCCAGCTCGTCCGGCCCGACCACCGCCGGGACCGCGGTCATCGAGGCGTTCTCGTAGAGCACGGCCGCGCAGCCGATGACCAGGAAGATCGCGTACAGCACCGGCAGGCTGGCCTGGCCGGTCGCCACGAGCAGGGCGAGCGCGCCGAGGCAGGCAAACCGGACCACGCTGGCGGCGGACATCAGCAGCCGGCGGTCCACCCGGTCGACGATGGCGCCGCCGGGCAGCGTGAAGACGACCATGGGCAGTTGCTCGGCCACCATCAGCCCGGCCACCTGGACCGGGTCCCTGGTCAGCGCCGCGGCGAGCAGCGGGCCGGCGACGACCGTGACGCCGTCGCCCAGGCTGGAGATCGTCCCGGCCGTCCACAGCTTCCCGAAATCGTTCATATCACTCGCAGGACGTCCGAGCCGCGGTGAGGTTCAAGGAAGTAGGGTCCTGGTGATCGTCAGGAGGCCGGTATGAAGAAGATCATCAACGACCCGTCGACCGTGGTGGCCGAGTCCCTGCGCGGGATGGCCATGGCCCACCGGGATCTGATCAGGGTGATCGAGGAGCCCGCGGTCGTCGTCAGGGCCGACGCCCCGGTGCGGGGGAAGGTGGCGGTGATCTCCGGCGGCGGCTCCGGGCACGAGCCGATGCACGGCGGGTTCGTCGGCCGGGGCATGCTCGACGCGGCCTGCCCCGGCGCGGTGTTCACCTCCCCGACGCCCGACCAGGTGCAGGCGGCGGTGCAGGAGGCGCACGGTGGCGCCGGCGTGCTGCTCGTGGTCAAGAACTACACCGGGGACGTGCTGAACTTCGAGACCGCGGCCGAGCTGGCCGAGGCCGAGGACATCCCGGTGCGCACGGTGGTGATCGACGACGACGTCGCGGTGAAGGACTCGCTGTACACCGCCGGCCGCCGCGGCGTCGGCGGCACCGTGCTGCTGGAGAAGATCGTCGGGGCGGCCGCCGAGCGCGGCGACGACCTCGACGCCGTCGAGCGGCTGGCCCGCACGGTGATCGGCAACGTGCGCTCGATGGGCATGGCGCTCACCGCGCCGACCGTGCCGCACGTCGGCGAGCCCAGCTTCGATCTGCCCGCCGACGAGATGGAGGTGGGCATCGGCATCCACGGCGAGCCCGGCAGGGCCCGGATGCCGCTGGAGAACGCCGACGGCATCGTGACCAGGCTGCTCGAACCGATCGTCGAGGACCTGCCGTTCACCGGCGGCGACCGCGTGCTGCTGTTCACCAACTCGATGGGCGGCACCCCGCTGATCGAGCTGTACCTCGCGCACGGGATCGCCGAGCGGCTGCTGTCCGAGCGGGGCATCGTGGTCGAGCGGCGCCTGGTCGGCCCGCTGATCACCAGCCTCGAGATGCAGGGCATGAGCCTGACGCTGCTCAAGGTGGACGACGAGCTGCTCGAGCTGTGGGACGCCCCGGTGCACACCCCCGCTCTGCGGTGGGGCGGCTGACATGGGCTGCACGGCGGAGCGGGTCGCGGCGGCGCTGCGGGACGCGGCCGCGGTGATCGCCGAGCACCGCGACGAGCTGGTGCGGCTCGACCGGGCGATCGGCGATGGCGACCACGGCGAGAACATGCGGCGCGGGTTCACCGCCATCGTGTCCAAACTGGATTCGTCCACACCGGACACTCCGGCTGCGGTGCTCAAGCTGGCCGCAACGACCCTGATCTCCACGGTCGGCGGCGCGGCCGGACCGTTGTACGGCACGGCGTTCCTGCGCGCGGCGGGCGCGCTGCCGGACGGCGAGGTCACGGCGGCCGCGGTGACCGGGGCCCTGCGGGCCGCGCTCGGCGGGGTGGTCGCAAGGGGCAAGGCGGCGCCGGGTGACAAGACCATGGTCGACGCGCTGGACCCGGCGGTGCGCGCGGCCGAGGAGTCCACAGGGGACATTGCGGAGGTGCTGGCCGCCGCGGCCGCCGCGGCCGAGGCCGGCGCCGAGACGACCGTGCCCCTCGTTGCCCGCAAGGGTCGGGCGTCCTACCTCGGCGAGCGCAGCGCCGGCCACCTCGACCCCGGCGCCCGGTCGACCGCGCTGCTGCTGCGCTCGTTCGCCGACTCGGCACGCGAGCCCGGCGCATGAGCCAGGTCCGGGTCGGCCTGGTCGTGGTGTCGCACAGCGCGATCCTGGCCGGCGGCGTCGCCGAGCTGGCCGCCCAGATGGCGCCCGACGTCACGCTGGTCCCGGCCGGCGGCACCCCGGACGGCGGCCTCGGCACCGACCTCGAGGCGGTGTCCGCCGCGCTCGACCGGGCCGAGCACGGCGCCGGCGTCGTGCTGCTCTACGACCTCGGCAGCGCCAAGATGATCGCCGACCTGGCCGTCGAGGCGCTTGCCGAGCCGGACCGCGCCGTGGTCGTGGACGCGCCCCTGGTCGAGGGCGCGGTCGCCGCCGCCGTCGCCGCACAGGGTGGGGCCGATCTCGCCGCCGTCGCGGCGGCCGCAATGCGGGGCGAGGCCGTCGAGGAGGCCGCCGGCGGCGCCGAAGTATCCGCCGAGGAAACCGCCGAGATCCCGCTGACCAACGAGATCGGCCTGCACGCCCGGCCCGCCGCGCTGCTCGCCCGCTCGGTGTCCGATGTGGACGCTCAGGTGACCGTCGCGTTCGCCGGCAAGCAGGCCGACGCCCGCAGCATCCTGGCGGTGATGGCGCTCGGCGCCCGCGGCGGCGACACCGTCCGGGTCTCCGCCGCCGGCCCGCAGGCCGCCGAGGCGCTGCGCCGCGTCCGCGACCTCGCCGACCGGAGATTCGACGAGTAGCCGTTCCACCGTGACGTGAGCCATACCTGGCCGGCCGGCTTTGTTACTGGCAGGTAGCATCCGAGGTGCCCGAGAAACCGGCACGGCGGAGGTTGCGGTGGCACGCGAGTTCAGGGCGGTCGGGGTCGTCGGGCTGGGCACGATGGGCTCCGGCATCGCCGAGGTGCTCGCCCGGTCCGGGATCGACGTGGTGGGCGTCGAGATCGACTCCGCCGGCGTCGTGCGCGGCCGGGGGCACATCGAGCACTCCACCGACCGCGCGGTGGCGCACGGCAAGCTGGACGCCAGGGGCCGGTCCGAGCTGCTCGGCCGGATCAGCTACACCACCGCGCTGGCCGACCTCGCCGGCGTGGACCTGGTGATCGAGGCGATCCCGGAGAACCTCGAGCGCAAGGCGGCGGTGTTCAACGAGCTGGAGCGGATCTGCCGGCCGGACGTGATCCTGGCGTCGAACACGTCCTCGCTGTCGGTCACCGAGATCGGTGTCCACACCGGACGGCCGGGCAAGGTCGTCGGCACGCACTTCTTCAACCCGGCGCCCGTGCTCAAGCTCGTCGAGGTGGTCCGCACCGTGGTCACCGAGCCGGACGTGATCACCGACATGGTCGCGTTCCTGCAGCGGCTCGGCAAGGAGCCGGTGGTGATCGGGGACCGGGCCGGGTTCATCGCCAACGCCCTGCTGTTCGGCTACCTCAACCACGCCGTGTCGATGTACGAGTCGCGCTACGCCACCCGGGAGGACCTCGACGCCGCGATGCGGCTGGGCTGCGGCTACCCGATGGGCCCGCTGGCGCTGCTCGACCTGATCGGCCTCGACACCGCGTACGAGATCCTCGAGACGATGTACCACCAGTCCCGCAACAGGTTGCACGCGCCTGCGCCGATCCTCAAGCAGATGATCACCGCGGGTCTGCTCGGCCGCAAGACCGGCCGCGGCTTCTACACCTACGACGCGCCGGACTCACCGACCGTGGTGCCCGACGCCGAGACCCCGCGCGACGGCACCGGAACCCGGGCCACGCCGCGAAAGGTGCGCACGGTCGGCGTCGTCGGCACCGGCACCATGGCCACCGGCATCGTGGAGGTGTTCGCGCGCAAGGGTTTCGACGTCGTGCTGCGCGCGCGGTCGGCGGACAAGGCGGAGGCGGCGCTCGGCAAGGTCGGCCGGTCGCTCGACCGGCAGGTGGCCAGGGGCCGGCTGTCCGAAGCGGACCGGGAAGCCGTGGTCGGCCGGATCCGTCTTGCGGTGGAGTTCGAGGAGCTGGCCGACTGCGACCTGGTCGTCGAGGCGGTGGCCGAGGAGCTTGCGGTCAAGCAGGCCGTGTTCGGCGCGCTGGACGACGTGGTCAAGCCCGGCGCCGTGCTGGCAACCACCACGTCCTCGCTGCCGGTGATCGCCTGCGCCGCGGCAACCGGGCGACCGTCCGATGTGGTCGGTCTGCACTTCTTCAACCCGGCGCCGGTGATGAAGCTGGTCGAGGTGGTGCACACGATCTCGACCGCCGAGGACGCGATCGCCACCGCGCACGCGGTCTGCCGGGCCATCGGCAAGCACCCGGTGCACTGCGGCGACCGGGCCGGCTTCATCGTCAACGCGCTGCTGTTCCCGTACCTCAACGACGCGGTCAAGATGCTCGAGGCGCACTACGCCGAGGCCGACGACATCGACACCGCGATGAAGGTGGGCTGCGGCCTGCCGATGGGCCCGTTCGAGCTGCTCGACGTGGTCGGCCTCGACGTGTCCCTTGCCATCGAGCGCACCCTGTTCTACGAGCTGCGCGACCCCGGCCTGGCCCCCGCGCCCCTGCTCGAGCACCTGGTCACCGCCGGCCGCCTCGGCCGCAAGTCCGGCAAGGGCTTCCGTGTTTACTAGCTCGGGCTGTGTTTTCTAGCTCGGGCAAGGCCGCCGGGCGCCTTCGGCGCCGGCCTGGGTTGGGTTGGGT
>NZ_DASZCQ010000103.1:0-8421 GCF_035942955.1 Actinophytocola sp.
GAGGCCGCCGAGGCCGCGGCGGAAGCCGCCGACTCCTACCGGCCGGACCGGCCGACCCGCGCCGCGGTGGCCGGCGAACGGGCCCACGCCCTGCTCGCCCGCTGCGAGGGCGCCCGCCTGGTCGGCCCGCACCACACCGGCGCCGTCGCCGCCCTGACCGCGCGCGAGCGGCAGATCGCCACCCTCGCCGCGGGCGCCATGCCCAACCGCGACATCGCGACCCACCTGTCCCTTTCGGTTCGCACGGTCGAGAACCACCTGCACCGCGTCTACGCCAAGCTCGGCATCACCGGCCGCGCCGAGCTGCCCAGCCGTCTGTCCACAGTAGATAGTCAGGCCGGCAGCGCGTCGCCGGGGAAGCTGCGGCAGGGGTGAACCTCGTAGGTGAACAGGCCGGCCCGGACCGCCGGGTCGCCGGCCATCGTGCGGCGCGTGGCGTCGGCGTCGAGGTTGAACACGCCGACGCCGTGGATGTCCGTCCCGTCGGCGATCGGGCACACGATGGCCAGCACACCGTCGGCGCGCAGGGCGAAGTTGCGCCTGGCGTGCTCCCAGATGATGCCGTCGGCCTCCGGCGTGCCAAGGTTCGGGCCCGCGCGCAGGATGACGACCGTGTACTCCTTGGTCGTCGGCAGCAGGGCGCGCATCTGCTCGTCGGTGATGACGGTCGTCGGCACGGGTTCTCTCTCCTATTCGGACAACAGAAAGGTGTGGAGCGCGGCGAAGTAGCGGTCGGGCTCCTCCGCCCACGGCCGGTGGCCGCTGCGCTCGAAGACGATCAGCTCCGCGCCCGGCACGAGCCTGGCAAGGGAGTGCGCGATCGCCGGTGGGGTCACCCGGTCGAACCGGCCGGTGACCACCAGCGTGGGCACGGCCAGGCCGGCAAGGCGGGGGGTCGGGTCGAACCCGGCCAGTGTCCCCTGCACCGTCCACTCCGGATCGGAGCCGATGAACGCGGTGTAGACGTCGGGTTGGAACTTCTCCGCCGGGTCCCGGTTCAGCGTGGGGTGGCCGTCCGGGTCGGCCCATTCCAGCTCGGGCAGCACCCGCTGAAACACGGCCTGGTACTCCGGCGCCAGCGAGGTGATCCCGGCCTCGCGCAGCCGCATCAGCCGGTCCCACAGCTGCGGGTAGCGGACCCGGATCTCGTGGTTGACGTTGTCGATGTTGCCCCGCTGCCAGGACGCGGCGCTGTACGGCGCGTTGCTGAACACCAGGCGGCGCACCCGGTCCGGGTGCGTGGTGGCGTACTCGGCGGCGACCAGCCCGCCGAACGACAGGCCGGCCACCGCGATCCGCCCGGCGCCCAGGTGCTCCCGGATCGCCTCGACCGCGCCGGCATAGGTCCGCACGGAGTAGTCGCCGGAACCGGTGGGCCGGTCCGAACGGCCCGTGCCCGGCGCGTCGAAGTAGACCACCGTGTGCCGGTCGGCCAGCCGGGAGAACCACGGGTGGTAGTGCGCGTGCCCCACCCCCGGGCCACCCGGCACCAGAACCACCACCGGCCCCTCCCCCTCCACCTCCAGGTACACCCGCCCGTGCGGTGTGTCGATCCGCTCACCCTCGCCGTGCACGCCCCGCGCACCTCTCGTCATCGGGTCTCCGCATGCGGTGCCGGCCACCGCGCGGAGAGGGGGAATCGACGCGCGGCGACCGGCCGCCGGAGACTGCCCGGCGATCTCCTCGGGCCGAGCGTAGCCGCCGGGCGGCTGATCGACGGCACTCAAAATCGGCCCCCGCAATACTCATCCGCATCGGGGCCGGCAGCGCCAAGTCCGCTATGGACATACAGTTGGCCGGTCCGCCGCCGTCGCCGCCGAGAGGAGCTGGGGCCCGATGGGCGCTGTCACGTACTTCGTCCGAATGGTCGCCAAGGAGGGGCAGGCGGAGACCGTCCTTGAGCTCCTGCTCGAGAACCCGCGCCGGATCGAGCAGGGCGAGCCGGGCAACCTCGCCTTCGGCGTGCACCGCTCGGTGGACGACCCGAACGAGTTCTGGCTGTAGAGACCTGGGCCTCGGAGCAGGCGGTGGCGGCGCACGAGAGCGGTGAGGCTTTCCGCCGCTACAAGGAGAAGCTGCGCCCGCTGGTCGAGCCGGACAGCGTGCTGTTCGGCAACTGCGTACCGGTCAAGGTGCTCGGCTATCCCACCGGGTAGCCGCATGGCTCTCGGGCCCGCCACCGCGGTGGCGGGCCCGAGAGGACGTCAGCCGGTCGGGATCAGTAGGTGAACTGGTGGGTCAGGAACGCGTCCACGTTGGTGTTGTACGCGTACTCGAACTGGTTGCGCGAGTGGAGGCCGATTTTGTGCCGGCGACTCCCGTTCGCGTTCTCACAGAAGGTGATGCTCTTGTAGTACCGCCCACCATCGTAGGAGGATTGCCCTAGATCGAAGAACCACTGGCCGTCCATGTAGACGTTGAACGCACCGGCTCCGGGTTCCGTGCGGTAGTAGAACGTGATGGCGTTGCCGTCGAAGTTGAGCCAGGCCCAGTTGTCCGACGGCTCATCGTCCTCACCGCCCTTGGTGAAGTGCAATGTGTTGAGCTGAGCCCCGTCGTAAGCGTCGGTGACGGCATCCCACAGCCCGGCGTAGACGACTTTCCCCGTCGGGGCGGGAGCCGGACCGGTGTACACCTGGGAATCATCGGTGAACACGGGGGTGAAGCCGGGAACGTCCGCCTTGGGAAGGCATTTCGTCCACGTGCTGGCCGCCTGCGCGGACTGTGGCACCGCGACCAGCACCGCCGCCGTGGCCAGGGTGGTCAGGAAGCCTAGGAAGGTCGATCTCGTGGCACGCCTGCCGAAGATCTGTCGTTGCAACTAATTCTCCTCTGAAATGAGTTCGCGTTGCTGACCTGGTGGGTCGGATCGACACTCTCAAGGCGAGGAGCGCCGGGGAACCCGGCTAGCCGCCATATTGCGGGTCATCCTTCGGCGATGAGTGGCGCGGCGGCGTGAATTGAGTGTTGACCGACACGGAAAATTGGTTCTTGAATGAGTATGTGATTCGGCAACGGCGAGCCGAATCACCAGGAAAGGGTTTCACGTAACGCGAGAGGACTGCACATGAAGATACCCATCACACGTTTCGCCCTGTCCATCGCCGCAATTGCCCTGGGCATGGTCACCGCCATGCCGGTTTCGGCCAGCGCCGCGCCCGCCGCGCCGGGCAACCCGGTCGGGACCGTGCGGCACGAGTTCTTCCGATCGGTGTCGCCCGGCCTGCCGGACGGCGTGGTGGCGCCCGCTTCGGTCAACGCCGACCCGTGCCAGACGTTCACGTTCGGCGTCAACACCTACGGCCAGGCGGGCAACTGGTTGTCCAGGTTCACCCAGCACGTCGGCTGGTGCTGGAACTGGATCCAGGTCACCTTCCACAGCTACTCGTACGAGCAGGCCACCTCGATCGGAGTGCAGTACGAGGGCCGGACGAGCGAGACCCACCAGGAGGCGTCCGACAAGACGTTCTGGCAGGACGGCGCCACCGCGAGGTTCCGGTTCTGCCCGCCGGGAATCGGCTGCTACGGGGATTGGTATCCCTGGGTGAACACGGTCGTGCGCGCGAACGGGACCGCTGACGGCAGCGGAAGTCCCCAATAGCACGCGGGTCACCGCGACGGTCGAGGTGTGGGCGTCTCGCCCGCACCTCGATCGTGTGGTCACCGCGCGTAGGACGAGGTCACCTCGACCAGGCCGGCGCGGCCGAGCTTGGCGTACACGCTGTGCTCAGGCCGATCGGCTCGGCGAACGCGACCACCTCGGCCGCCGCGCGCACGTCGTCGCCGACGCCGCGGAGCCGGTCGGCGAGCAGCTCCTCAAGCGGAGCGGTGCGGGCCGGGCCGCCGTGCAGCCGCCACACCCCGTCCGCGCCGCACAGGCTCCCCGACTCCAGCCCGGCCCTGATCAGCTCCCGCAGGGTACAGCGCGTTCCCCTGCGCTGCGCCGGTGCGGCTGGTGCGCGACGCCCCGGTCGATCTGGCCGCCGAGCACCGCCCGCAGCAGCTCGGTGACGTCGGCCTGGCGGAGCGGCGGGACGCTGATCCGCCACCACCCGGTCGTGCCGCCACAGCGAGCGCAGCACGGCGCCGAGGCGCTCGCCGCCGCGGACCGTGCCGACCAGGAAGGCCCGCCTCGTGCCGGCGAGCTGGTGCGGCAGGGCCGCCGACGGCTCGTCAAGCAGGTGCGCGTCGTCGACCAGCACGACCAGCCGGCCGGCGGACCCCCGGCGGGGAGGGCGTCGCGGACCGCGCGGAACAACTCGAGCCGGTTGGCCGGCGGGTCGCCACGCTGCGGCGGCAACCCGGCCACCGCGGCGAACGGGACGTGTGCGCAGGCCTCCGTCGCGGCCAATCGGACGACCCGGCGCCCCCGGCCGCGGGCCCGCGCGAGCACCCCGGCGGCCAGGCCGCTCTTCCCCACCCGGCCGGCCCGATCAGGAACGCGGCGACCATGTCCCGCCGCGGCAGCGACGCGAGCACTTCCCCGATCTGCCGCTCGCGTCCGACCACGGGAAACGGCTTCGGCAACCCCCGGCCTCCCCGCACCCCACCTAACGCGCATCTGGCGGTTTGCCTGTTGGGTAGGCTGCTGCGTCAGCTCGGAGTCAAGCACATGGTGGAAGAAGCCTAGGGAGCCGCGGTGCCGGCGCTCCAGCGATCGGGCCACCCAATCCCGCCGCGGCCACCACTTAGTACACGCAGAACGGACCCCCGGCGGCCGGACGGGGTGCGATGGTGAGTAGGTGATCACGGTGGCGATCGCGGACAGTCCGACCCGCGGCCAGGAGTCCATTGTGGATCTGGTGCGGGACCGCGGCATGGAAATCGTTGGGGTGGCACGCGACTTTCGGGATCTGCTCGACCTGCTCGGCCGCACGGGCCCGGACGTCACGATCGTGGATCCTCGGATCGCAACGTCCGGGATGGACGGCACGGTAAGTCCGATCCGGCTCGTCCGGCGTCGCTGGCCGGCTATGGCCATGTTGGTCCTGGCTCAGAAGATCTGCCCGTCCCTGCTCGAGGACATCCGGTCCGCTGCCGGCGGGCCGATCGGCTACCTGTCGCGGGACCGACTGTCCAATGGAGACAAGCTGGTCGAGGTCGTCGACCTCCTGCTGGCGGGTGTCGCGGTGGTCGAGCATGAGGTGCTCACCCACCGCCCCGCGCGCGATCACCTTGCCGGGCTGACCGACCGGCAGCGGGACATCCTTGGGCTCATGGCCGAGGGCGCGACGAACCAGTCCATCGCCGAACGCCTGTGCATCAGCGTGAACACGGTCGAGAAACACTGCAACGCCATCTTCGCCAAGCTCCGCCTCGGCGCCACCCCCGGCCACCGCCGGGTCCTCGCCGTGCTGGCCTACCGCCGCGGTGTTGCGGATGATATCCATGATGGATACTATCCGAACCGGACGTAATCCGACCGGACGGGAGCACCCGCACCGTGGTGGACGATCAGCCGTTGACGCCCGCCGTGTTCGCGCTGCTTCTGGCCCTGCACAAGGGAGAGCGGCACGGCTACGCGCTGATGGCCGATGTGGCGGAGCTGACCGGCGGCACCGTCGTGCTCGGACCGGCCACGCTTTACCGCTCCCTGCAGCGGATGCGCGTGGACGGGCTGGTGGAGGAGATCGCCACCGAGGCCGAGTCGATGCGGGCCGACCGCCGGGCGGAGCGGCGGCGCAGCTACCGCGTCACCGCAGCGGGCCGGGCCGCGGCCGAGGCCGAGGCGCGGCGGCTGGCCCGGCTCGTCGACGCCGCGGCCGACCTCGGCGTGCTGCGGGTCGCCAAGACCGAGAGGACCACTCGTGATTGACGTGTCCGTGGAGTTCCCCGGACCCACCCCGCAGCTCGTCGTGGACGACGCGGAGCGGGCGATTCGGTTCTACCGCGAGGCGTTCGGCGCCGACGAGCTGGTGCGCAACCATGCGCCAGACGGGCGGATCATGCACTGCGAGCTGCTCCTGTGCGGTGGCCGGCTGCTGGTGATCGACGACTTCGAGCCGGACCAGGTCCGCTCGCCTGCCCGGCTGGGCGGCACGACGGTTCGGCTGCACCTATACGTGTCCGATGTGGACAGAGTGTATGCCGGGGCACTGGCCGCCGGCGCGGAGTCGGTCATGGCGCCGGAGGACGCGTTCTGGGGCGACCGCTACGCCATCGTGCGCGACCCGCACGGTCACCAGTGGTCGATCGCCACGCCGCGGGAGGACCTGTCCGTGTCGGACCTCGAGGCACGCGGGGACGCGTGGTCGCTGACCCGGGACCTTGAGGAGCGGTCGTGACGGAGAACCTGCGGGCGTGGTGGTGGCACCGGCAGGGGCTGGACGGATCGCTGGCCGGGCTCGACCCGGCCACGGTCCTGGCCCGAACCGGTTGGGCGCGCTCCGGCGGTGGCGTGAACCCGTACCTGACGCTGTTCGCCCGCACCGGCGTGTCCCGGGCCGCGGTGGACGATGAGGTTGCGCGGCTGGCGATCCACGAGCTGCCGTCGGCCCGCGGCTGCACATACGTGGTGCCCGCCAGCGACTACGGGCTGGCGCTTCAGGTCGGGCGGGGCGCGCCGGAGGCCGATGTGGTCAAGGTGGGCAAGCTCGGCGTGCCCCGCAAGGAGATCGACGACCTGTGCGCGGCCGTGCTCGCGGCGGTGGCGGCCGGTCCGCTCGATCCGGCGGCGTTGAAGGGCGCGCTCGGCGACGCGGTGCGCAACCTCGGGGACGCCGGCAGGAAGCAGGGCGTCACGACCACGCTACCGGTGGCGCTCGGGCTGCTGCAGGCCTCCGGGGACCTGCGCCGGGTGCCCGTGGCGGGGCGGCTGGACCAGCAGCGGTTCACCTACACCCGCTGGGACCACCCGGAATCCGGGCTGACCGACGAGCAGGCCAGGATGGAGCTGGCCCGGCGGTACTTCGCGTGGACCGGCGGGGCGACGCCGGCGCAGCTGCGGTGGTTCACCGGGTTCTCCGCCCGGGACGCGAAGGCGGCCATGGCGGAGCTGGAGCTGGTCGAGCTCGACGGCGCCGTCCCGGGAATCCTTGCCCTGCCGGAGGATGCGAAGGCGTACGCCGAGTTCGCCCGGCCGGCGCGACGGAGCTACGCGCTGGTGGCCGGGCTGGACGCGGTGCTCCTGCTGCGCAGGGACCTGGCCGGCCTGATCGACCCGGCCGACCTCGACCGCACGGTGCCGGGCACGTCGCGCGCCCTCGGCCGGCACACCGACCTGCCCGACCATGCGATCCTCGACCGGGGCCGGCTGATCGGCCTCTGGCAGTACGATGTGGACACTGAGCGGATCGTGTGGTGGACCTTCGATGCGGCCGCGGCCAGGGATCGCGCGCTGAGGTCCGAAGTGGACCGAACCGAGGCGTACATCCGGGACCAGGTCGGGGACGCCAGGTACGTGAGCCTGGACTCTCCCAAGTCCCGGGCGCCCCGGATCGCCGCCCTGCGTGCGGTTGGGCGCTGAGCACACGGATGTCACCCGCCTTCGAGGCGGCCGTCACCGAGGTCGCCGCACCGGCGCGGGTCACGCGGATCCGGGGACGAAGCGCGGGCCACCACTTCGTCACCCGCTGAGTGCCGGCCGGCGCAGGTTGAGTGGCGCCGGTGGTTGCGCTCCGCCGATCAGAAAATTGATACTGACCATGGTGAGAGTTTCACCGAATTGCAAATATTTGATTCGGGGAGTTATCAACTATGTCGCGATGGAAGCGTAGCCTTGCCGTCCTGCTCGGCGGCCTGGCCCTGACTGTCGGGCTGAGCCTTCCGGCGTCGGCGAATTCGGCCGGCGCCGACTCGGCCGGGGTACAAGCGTTGTGCCGGTGGGGAAACGTCTACCAAGGCGTGAACTTCGTGCGGGTCGACGCGGGCCAGTACATCGACGTGACCCTCTTCGCCTGGGGGCCCTTCGGTTACTACGCCACGATCACCCAGAACAACAATTACACGCCTCCTGGCAAGTTCGTGCCGGCGAACGGGTCGGCGACCTGGCGGTTCACCGTCTTCGGCACCGATCCGCTGCGCTACGACCTGAGAATCGATATTCCAGCCATGGGCTTCCTCTCGGGCGGCAACATCGCGGTCAACTCGTATGCCTGCTACTAGCCCGATGGGGAGTCATGCCGTGAAGACGGGGCGAGCACTGGTCGTCGGGCTGGCCGTTGCCGCAGCGAGTACGGTGGCCGCGGCACCGTCGCAAGCGGCGTCGACCGCTGACGTCCCGCCGGGCTGTCGCGTCTCGCGCTACTACTACTCCGCCACGGCCTGGTGCGGCGCCGATGCCCAGCCGCGGAACTGGCGCCTGGTCGTGCTGTGCCAAACCCGGGTCAGCTACGGCCCGGCCGTATTCTGGTACGGCTATTCGAGCGCGGGCTGCTTCCCGGAATACGTCACCGACGCGTTCATCCAGTATCTGTGAGGAGG
>NZ_DASZCQ010000104.1:0-3632 GCF_035942955.1 Actinophytocola sp.
AGCCCGTTCAGCTCGAGCAGCCGGGCGCGGAAGGCCGGATCCGGGGCGCCGGCCGGGGCGGCCGCGGCGCCGTTGCCATCCACAGAGGACTGTTGCGATGGGGGCGGTTCCCCGCCGGGACCGGGGCCGTCGGGCTCGTCCTCCGGCGGGCCCGGATCGGCGTGCTCGGCGGCATCCTTGAGCGCCTGCTGGAGCCGGTCCTCGTCGATCCCCGGCTCGTCGAACGGATCGCGGCGCCTGCGGTGTGGAAGGGCGAGCCGGGCGGCCACCTCGACGTCGCGCTCGTCGACCGAGCCGGCTTCCCGCCACGCCGCGTGCGCCACCGCGGTGCGCGCGAGCACCAGGTCCGCGCGCATACCGTCCACTTCGAACGATGCGCACAGGGCGGCGATCCGGCGCAGCTCGCCGTCGGACAGCCGCACTCCGGGCAGCGCCGCGCGGGCCCGGACGATCCGCGCGGCCAGCTCGGCGTCCGATGTGGACCATCGTGCGGCGAAGGACTCCCGGTCGGACTCGTAGGCCAGCCGCCGCCGGATCACCTCGGCCCGGGTGTCCACGTCGCGCGCGGCGGACACCTCGACGGTGAGCCCGAACCGGTCGAGCAGCTGCGGCCGCAGCTCGCCCTCCTCCGGATTCATGGTGCCCACCAACAGAAACGACGCGGCGTGCGAGACCGAGACGCCGTCGCGCTCGACGTAGGCCCGGCCCATCGCGGCCGCGTCCAGCAGCAGGTCGACCAGGTGGTCGTGCAGCAGGTTGACCTCGTCGACGTACAGCACGCCGCGGTGCGCCGCGCAGAGCAGGCCGGGCTGGTAGGTGCTGACTCCGGCGGTCAGCGCCCGCTCGAGGTCGAGCGACCCCAGCAGCCGGTCCTCCGTGGCGCCGACCGGCAGCTCGACCAGCCGGGCCGGCCGGCGTGTCGCAACGGGCGAATCGTGCGGGGCGTCCGGGCACCCGGGATCGGGAGCGGCCGGGTCGCAGCTGAACCGGCACCGCTCGATGATCTCCACGTCGGACAGCAGAGCGGCGAGCCCGCGCACGATCGTGGACTTCGCCGTGCCCTTCTCGCCGCGCACCAGCACCCCGCCGATCGCCGGGTGCACGGCGTTGAGCAGGAGGGCGAGTCGCAGATCGTCGTGGCCGACGATGGCGGAGAACGGGTAGCTCGCTGGCATCCGCTGTCCTTCCCCGGGTCCGCGCCCGAGTCGAGGAGGCAGGGGCCGAGTGTCTGACTCCCGGATCGCTCCGGTCACAGTGGCGGGACCGCACCAGACTCACACTGGTTTCCTCGGGTTCCCTGCGTTGCCGTCCCCCGCATCGTGTCAGACGGTGGGAACCCTGTCGATTACCGTGCAGCCCGTGGTGACCGTGGTAGGGATCGGGGCGGACGGCTGGGCCGGGCTGGCGCCGCCGGCGCGCGCGGCGTTGGCCGAGGCGGAGGTGCTGATCGGCAGCGCCCGGCAGCTCGCGCTGGTGGAGTCGGATGCGATCAAGGTCACCTGGCCGTTGCCGATGCTGCCGGCGATTCCCGGGCTGCTTGCCGAGCACGCCGGACGCCGGGTGTGCGTGCTGGCCAGCGGCGACCCGATGCTCTACGGGGTGGGATCGACGCTGGCCCGGCTGCTCGGACCGGAACGGCTGCGGGTCATCCCGCACGTGTCGGCCGTGTCGTTGGCCTGCGCCCGGCTCGGCTGGGCGGTTCACGAGGTGGAGGTGGTCAGGTCCGTCGAAGCGCTTCGACGCGACGTGCTGCCCGGCCGGCGGTTGGTGGTGCTGAGCGCCGATGGCTCGACGCCGGACGCGGTCGCGAAGTCGTTGATGGATTGGGGTTTCGGGCCCAGCCGGCTGACCGTGCTCGAGGAGCTGGGCGGGCCGGGGGAGCGGCGGCGCGACGGCACGGCGGCGTCCTGGGAACCGGCGCAGGTCGGTGCGCTCAACCTGGTCGCGGTGGACTGCCGGGCGGCCGCCGATACGGTGGTGCTCGGCCGTGGGCCTGGGCTGCCGGACGAGGCGTTCGAGCACGACGGCCAGCTCACCAAGCGCGAGGTGCGGGCGGTCACGCTGGCCGCGCTCGGCCCGCTGCCCGGTGAGCTGCTCTGGGACGTCGGCGCCGGCTCGGGCAGCGTCGGCATCGAGTGGATGCGCTCCGACCGCGGCTGCCGGGCGATTGCCGTCGAGCACGACGATGAGCGGGCCGAACGGATCGGCCGGAACGCGAAAGCCCTTGGCGTGCCTGGACTTCGGGTGGTGCGTGGGCGGGCGCCCGCGGCGCTGGAAGGCCTGCCCGCGCCGGACGCGATCTTCGTCGGTGGCGGCCTGACGGCCGACGGCCTGCTCGACGCGTGCTTGGCCGCGCTGCCGGCGGGCGGACGGCTGGTGGCCAACGCGGTCACGCTGCAGTCCGAGGCGGTGCTCACCGCCTGGCAGGGCAGCGTGGGCGGCACGCTGACCAGGATCGAGATCAGCCGGGCGGCGCCTGTCGGTGGGTTCACCGGCTGGCGGCCGATGATGCCGGTGACCCAATGGATGGTGAGGCGATCATGACCGTGCACTTCGTCGGCGCCGGCCCCGGCGCGGCCGACCTGATCACCGTGCGAGGCGCGCGGCTGATCGCGTCCGCGCCGGTGTGCCTGTACGCGGGCAGCCTGGTGCCGGCCGAGCTGCTCGAGCACTGTCCGCCGGGCGCGCGGCTGGTGGACACCGCCGACCTGACCCTCGACGAGATCGTCGCCGAGCTCGTCGAAGCGCATCGACGGGGCGACGACGTGGTACGGCTGCACTCCGGCGACCCGTCGGTGTTCAGCGCGGTGGCCGAGCAGGCGCGCCGGCTGGACGCGCTCGGGATTCCCTACGACATCGTGCCGGGGGTGCCGGCGTTCGCGGCCGCGGCGGCCACGCTCAAGCGGGAGCTGACCGTGCCCGGCGTCGGGCAGACCGTGGTGCTGACCAGGATCGCCGCCCGTGCCACGCCCATGCCCCCCGGCGAGGACCTGGGCACGCTCGGTCGAAGCGGTTCGACGATGGTGCTCCACCTTGCCGTGCAACGCATCGACGAGGTCGTGGCCGAGCTGATCCCGAGCTACGGGCCGGACTGCCCGGTGGCGGTGGTCGCCTGCGCCTCCCGGCCCGACGAGGTCGTGCTGCGCGGCACCCTCGCCGACATCGCCGGCAAGGTGCACGCGGCCGGCGTGAAGCGGACCGCGGTGATCATCGTCGGGGCGGTGCTCACCGCCGAGGGGTTCACCGGCAGCCACCTGTACTCGGCGGACCGCGTGCGACCGGGCCGATGACGCTCCGCTGCGTGCTGATCCTCGGCGGCACGGCCGAGGCACGCGCGCTGGCCGCCGCGCTCGCCACCCGCCCCGGCCTGCGCGTGGTGTCCACATTGGCCGGACGGGTGCGCGAGCCCAGCCTGCCGGCCGGGGAGGTCCGCGTCGGCGGGTTCGGCGGTCCCGGCGGCCTCGCCAGGTGGCTGCGCGACGAGCACGTCGATGCGATCATCGACGCCACCCACCCGTTCGCCGAGCGGATCAGCGGGTCGGCCGCGACCGCGGCCCGCCGCACCGGCATCCCCCTCCTCCTGCTCCGCCGCCCCGGCTGGACCCAGGCGCCCGGCGACGACTGGCGCCGGG
>NZ_DASZCQ010000105.1:0-8017 GCF_035942955.1 Actinophytocola sp.
GCTGGCCGGCGGCCGGCCAGCGCTGCGCGTCGCTTTTCCTTTGGCGGCAACGGTCTGGGCGTACGACCTGTGGCTGAAGTCGGGCCCGGCCGGGCCGGTGGCGATGGCGGCCGCGCGCACGTTGGACGTGCTGCTTGGCGCGGGCGGCGCCCGGCCGGCGGTGCCGGCGGCGCTGACCGTCGGTGCGCACACGCTCGGCGTCACCGTGCTGTCCCGCGGCGAGGTGCACGGCGCGGACGCCAGGGTGCCGCGCGCCGCCCTCGCCGGCACCGCGGCGATCACCGGCGCGGTGCTGGCCGGCGGCCGGCGATCCCGGTTGGCCACGGCCGGATTGGCCGCGCTGTACGCGGGAAGCGTCGGTTCGGCCCAGTCGGCGGCGGCGCGCGATCCGTCGTCCGGCGCTGTTCGCCGGGCCGTCGGCGCCGGCATCCTTGGGTTCATGCCCCTGCAGGCCGCACTGCTGGCAAGGGCCGGATCGCTGCGCGCCGCCCTGCCCGTCGCGTTGGCGTTCCCGATGGCCCGCCGGCTGTCGAGAAAGGTCTCAGCGACATGAGATTTGGCTACGGCACCAACGGATTCGCCAATCACCGGCTGGACGACGCGCTGGCCGTGCTCGCCGATCTCGGCTATCAGGGCGTCGCGCTGACACTGGATCATGCACACCTCGACCCGTTCGCGCCGGAGCTGGCCCGGCGCACGGCCGAGGTCGGGCGGCGGCTGGCCGAGCTCGACCTGGCCGTCGTCATCGAGACCGGCGCCCGGTACCTGCTCGACCCGCGGCGCAAGCACGAGCCGACGCTGCTGTCGGAGGAACGCGCGGCGCGGGTGTCGTTCCTGCGCCTCGCGGTGGACGTCGCGGCCGACCTCGGGGCCGAGGCGATGTCGTTCTGGAGCGGGATCCGCCCGGCGGGGCTGGGCGCCGACGCGGCCTGGGACCGGCTGGTCTCCGGCTGCGCGGCGGTGCTCGACCACGCGGCGCGGCGCCGCGTCGTGCTGGGCTTCGAGCCGGAGCCGGGGATGCTGGTGGACACCATCGCCGGCTACGAGCGGCTGCGCGGCGTGCTCGGCGGGCCGGACCGCTTCGGGCTGACCCTGGACATCGGGCACTGCCGGTGCAACGAGGAGCTGCCCGTGCCCGACTGCGTGCGGCTGGCCGGGCCGCGGCTGGTGAACGTGCAGATCGACGACATGCGCCGGGGCGCGCACGAGCACCTGGAGTTCGGCGCCGGCGAGATCGACTTCCCGCCCGTGCTCGCGGCGCTCGCCGGCGTCGGCTACCGCGGGCTGGTCGCCGTGGAGCTGCCGAGGCACAGCCACGCCGCTCCGGCCGTCGCCGAGCGGTCGCTGGCATTCCTGCGCAAGGCCGAGCGCGTGGGGGTGGCGGCATGAAGATCAGCAAGATCCGGGCGGCGGTGACCAAGGCGCTCGACCCGGCCGCCTCGGTCTGGTTCACCGAGGCACGGCAGCAGATCGCGGCCGACCGGGCGGCGCTCGCCCGGCTGTTCCCTGCGGTCGGCCGCAAGTGCGGGCGCGGTCAACTGTGGACCGACGACCCGGAGCTGATCGGCTGGACGATCGACGACGCGGTCCGGGCCCTGCTGCTGGTCGGCGCCAGCATCGAGGACGTGACCGCGGTGTACAACTACGGCGACGCGGCCGAGCGGCGGGCCGTGCTGCGCGCGCTGCCGCTGCTGGAACTGGGCGACGCGGCCGTCCCGCTGGTGCTGGACGCCTTACGCACCAACGACACCCGGCTGATCGCGGCGGCGCTCGGGCCGTATGCCGCCGAGCACCTGCCCGCCGACGCGTGGCGGCAGGCCGTGCTCAAGTGCGTGTTCCTTGGCATCCCGCTGGCCTGGGTGTCCGACCTCGAGCGGCGCAAGGACGACGAGCTGGTCCGGATGATGCGCGCCTTCGCCGAGGAGCGCATCGCCGCCGGCCGCCCGGTGCCGCCCGACGTCCTGATGATTGTTCCGGACCTGCGCGGCGAGGAGGGCTGATGCGCATCTTCGATCCCCACATCCACATGACCTCCCGGACGACGACCGACTACGAGCAGATGTACGACGCCGGCGTGCGGGCGTTGGTGGAGCCGGCGTTCTGGCTCGGCCAGCCCCGCACCAGCGTCGGATCCTTTGTGGACTATTTCGACTCGCTGCTCGGCTGGGAGCCGTTCCGGGCGGCCCAGTTCGGCATCGCGCACCACTGCGCGATCGCGCTGAACCCCAAGGAGGCCAACGATCCGCGCTGCGTCGAGGTGCTCGACCTGTTGCCGCGGTACCTGGCCAAGGATCGGGTAGTGGCGGTCGGCGAGGTCGGCTACGACTCGATGACGCCGGAGGAGGACTACGCCTTCGCCCGGCAGCTCGAGCTGGCGGTGCAGCACGAGCTGCCGGTGCTGGTGCACACCCCGCACCGGGACAAGGCCGCCGGCACCAAGCGGACCCTCGACGTGGTGCGCGAATCGACGCTGCCGCCCGAGCGGGTGCTGGTGGACCACCTCAACGAGGTGACCGTCGGCCTCGTGATCGACTCCGGCTGCTGGATGGCGTTCTCCATCTACCCGGACACCAAGATGGACCCGGACCGGATGGTGCGCATCCTCTCCGAGTTCGGCACCGACCGGATGCTGGTGAACTCCGCCGCCGACTGGGGCAAGAGCGACCCGCTGCGCACGAGGCTCACCGGCGACGCCATGCTGGCCGCCGGGTTCACCGAGGCGGACGTGGACAAGGTGCTCTGGCAGAACCCGATCGACTTCTACGGCCAGAGCGACCGGCTCGATGTGTCCGAAGTAGACCGCGAGCCCACCGCGCTGTTCGAGGGCAACTCGGTGCTGCGTGGGGCACGCGAGTGAGGTTCCGGCACCCGGACGGCTCGCTCGTGCACCTCGCGTACTGCACCAACGTGCATCCGGCCGAGGACCTCGACGGCGTGCTCGCCCAGCTGTCCCGCTACGCCTCGCCGGTCCGGGAGCGGCTGGGCGCCGCGCGGCTCGGCGTGGGCCTGTGGCTGGCCGCCGACCTGGCGGCCGAGCTCGCCGGCGACGGCGCTGCGCTGCGCCGGTTGCGTGCCGAGCTGGCCGCGCGCGGGCTGGAAGTGGTGACGTTCAACGGGTTTCCGTACCGCGGCTTCCACGACCCGGTGGTCAAGCACAAGGTGTACACACCGGACTGGACCGAGCCGGCCCGGCTGGAGTACACCGTCAACCTGGCCCGGGTGCTCGCCGCGCTGCTGCCCGACGACGTCGACGGCGGCAGCATCTCGTCGCTGCCGCTGGCCTGGCGCACACCGTGGGACGGCGACCGGGCCGGCGCCGCCCGCCGGCAGCTCGACGAGCTGGCCAGGCTCCTTGCCGGCCTCGACCGCGCGATCAGGGTGGCCTTCGAGCCGGAGCCGGGCTGTGTCATCGAGTCCACGACCGACGCCGTGCGGCATCTGTCCGGAGTGGACACGGAATGGCTCGGTGTCTGCCTTGACGCCTGCCACCTGGCGGTCGGGTTCGAGCAGCCGCAGCAGGCCCTGACCCGGCTGGCCGAGGCCAGGTTGCCTGTGGTCAAGCTGCAGGCCTCGTGCGCGCTGGAAGCCCCGGCGTCCGCAAGGGACGAGCTGGCGCCGTTCGTCGAGCCCCGGTTCCTGCACCAGACCAGGGAATCGGGCGCCGGGGGAGTCGACGACCTCGACGAGGCCCTTGCCGGCGGGCTGCCGGGGCTCGGGCCGTGGCGGGTGCACTTCCACGTACCCGTGCACGCCGAACCGGCCGGGTCGCTGTCCAGCACCCGGCCGGTCCTGCGCGACACGCTGGCCGCGCTGCTGTCCGGGCCGCACCCGGTCACCCGGCACGTCGAGGTGGAGACGTACACCTGGCAGGTGCTGCCCGCCGGGCAGCGCCCGCGCACCGAAGCCGATCTGGTGGCCGGACTGGCCAACGAGTTGGACTGGGCCCGCGGCGAGCTGGTCGCCGGGGGATTGGAGGAGGTCGACGGATGACGCCGGTCGCGGTCCTGAACGTCGTGGGTCTGACCCCGCGACTGCTCGAGCACATGCCCAACCTGCGCCGGGTCGCGTCCGACGGCTTTCAGTCTACTTTGGACACCATCCTGCCGGCGGTGACCTGCTCGGTGCAGTCCACGCTGCTCACCGGGGCGCTGCCGCGCGAGCACGGCGTCGTCGGCAACGGCTGGTACTTCCGCGACCTCGGCGAGGTCTTCCTGTGGCGCCAGCACAACGCCTTGGTGGGCGGCGAGAAGCTGTGGGACGCCGCCCGCGCCCGCAAGCCGGACTGGCGGGTGGCCAACGTGTGCTGGTGGTACGCCATGGGCGCGGCCACCGATCTGGTGGTCACCCCGCGCCCGATCTACCACGCCGACGGCCGCAAGTCTCCGGACTGCTACACCCGCCCGCCAGCCCTGCACGACGAGCTCACCGCCGAGCTCGGCGACTTCCCGCTGTTCACCTACTGGGGCCCGACCGCCGGCATCGACTCGACCGAGTGGATCGTCGCCGCGGCCCGGCGAATCCTGGTCCGCCACCCGGTCGACTGCCTGCTGGTGTATCTGCCGCACCTGGACTACGACCTGCAGCGGTTCGGCCCGGACGGCCAGGAGGCGGTCCGGGCGGCCCGCGAGGTCGACGCCGCCGTCGCCCCGCTGCTGGCCGACCTCCGCGCCCGTGACGCGATCACCGTGGTGCTCAGCGAGTACGGCATCACCCCGGTGCGCCGGCCGGTCGACGTCAACCGGGCCCTGCGCCGCGCGGGGCTGCTCGAGGTGTACGTCCAGGACGGCATGGAGCTGCTGGACCCGTGGACCTCCAGGGCATTCGCGGTCGCCGACCACCAGCTTGCCCACGTCTACGTGCGCGATCCGTCCGATGTGGACCGCACCAGGGACGTGCTCGCCGAGCTGCCCGGAGTGGACGAAATCCTCGACGCGTCCGGCAAGGCCAAGCACGGCCTCGACCACGCCCGCTCCGGCGAGCTGGTCGCCGTCGCCGAGCCGGACTCCTGGTTCACCTACTACTACTGGCTCGACGACGCCCGCGCTCCGGACTTCGCGCGCACCGTGGAGATCCACCGCAAGCCCGGCTACGACCCGGCCGAGCTGTTCTTCGACCCCGCCGATCGGTTCGCCAAGGCGCGCGCCGGGCTTGCGCTGGCCCGCAAGAAGCTCGGCCTGCGCTACTCGATGCGGGTGGTGCCGCTCGACCCCTCCTGCGTCCGCGGCAGCCACGGTCGCCTCCCGGACGACCCGGCCGACGGTCCGGTGCTGCTGTGCTCCGATCCCGCGCAGGCCCGCGACCGGTACGCGGCCACCGAGGTCAAGGACCTGCTGCTGCGCCTGGCCGGCTTGACGGGATGACTATTCGACGCCCAGCTCCCGGAAGGTGGCGACGACGTCCCGGACCTGTCCGGAGTGGATGAGATCCTCGCCGCGTCCGGCAGGCCGAGCACGGTCCCGATCATCCGCCGATCGGTTCGCCTAGGCGCGCGCCGGGCTTGCGCTGGCCCGCAAGAAGCTCGGCCTGCGCTGCTCGATGCGGGTGGTGCCGCTCGACCCCTCCTGCGTCCGCGGCAGCCACGGCCGCCTTTCGGACGACCCGGCCGACACCGGTACGCGGCCACCGAGGTCAAGGACCTGCTGCTGCGCCTGGCCGGCTTGACGGGATGACTACTCGACGCCCAGCTCCCGGAAGGTGGCGACGACGTCCCCGAGCGGCCCCTCCGCCTCGTCCCGTTTGGACCGCAGAGTCCACGTGGCGATCTGGTAGTAGCCGTTCTTGCCGTCCACCAGCGTGTACCAGAAGACCACCCGGACGCCGGAGAGCTTCGCGCTGATCTCGTACCGCGCCGCGGGCAGGCCGCCGACCGTGATCGGGCGCGGCTGGGACACCTCGCCGTCCTCCATCCCCAGGTCGACGTCGGAGAGCGCCGCCTCCTCGAACGCGACGAAGTCGTCGAAGTCGTCCTTGGCCGCGGAGACGACCAGGACGTACTGCTCCTGGCGGCCGTTGCCGAGCTGGATGACGGCATGCTCGTTGCGCCAGCTCGCCGGGACGTCCTTCCAGGTGGTCGGCACGGTGAGCTGGCAGGAGTTGTCGCTGGCCGTCACCACCTTGGTGTCGCCCGTCGTCACCCCGCGCTGCCGGGCCGCCGTCGGTGAGCCCGAGCTCGCGTCCGACGAGCGGTCCGGCCGGCTCTCCGCGATGGCGCCCAAGATCGCCCCGCCGAGGATGGCGACTGCCAGCAACCCCAACCCGATCCACAGCGCGATCGGGCGCTTGCGCACCGGCGGCGGGGGTGGCGGCGCGAAGTACGGCGGCTGCGGCGGTTGATGGCTCTGGTGGTCGCCAGGTGGATAGGACATCGTCACCCCCATGTTCACCCGCTCCGGCATGCCCGAGCCGGCCCGGTGAGCGGCCAGCGTACCGCCAGGGGGCACGATGGCCCCATGCCCGCGCTACCGGTGATCGACATCAGCCCGCTTGTCGACCGTTCGCCCGACCGGCACGCCGTGGCCGCCGAGATCGGCCGCGCCTGCCGAGAGGACGGCTTCTTCTACGTCGTCGGGCACGGCGTGTCCGAGTCCCTGCAGGCCCGCCTCGAGGAGCTGAGCCGCGAGTTCTTCGCCCAGGACCTGGAGCGCAAGCTGGAGATCCACATGTCCCGCGGCGGCCGCGCCTGGCGGGGCTACTTTCCGGTCGGCGACGAGCTCACCTCCGGCCGCCCCGATCTCAAGGAGGGCCTCTACTTCGGCGCCGAGCTGCCCGCCGACCACCCCGCCGTGCGGGCCGGCACCCCGCTGCACGGCCCCAACCTGTTCCCCGCGCACCCGGCCGGCCTGCGCCGGGCCGTGCTCGACTACCTGGCCGCGCTCACCACCCTCGGCCATACCCTGATGTCCGGTATCGCGCTGAGCCTCGACCTCGACGAGCACTACTTCGCCGACCGGTACACGGCCGACCCGCTCATCCTGTTCCGCATCTTCAACTACCCGGCCGTCCCGGCCGCCGACGGCTCGTGGGGCGTCGGCGAGCACACCGACTACGGCCTGCTGACCATCCTTCGCCAGGACGGCACCGGCGGCCTGCAGGTCCGCTCCCACTCCGGCTGGCTCGACGCCACCCCGATCCCCGGTTCGTTCGTCTGCAACATCGGCGACATGCTCGACCGGCTCACCGGCGGCCGCTACCGCTCCACCCCGCACCGCGTCCTGCCCTCCACCACCCGCGACCGCCTGTCCTGGCCGTTCTTCTTCGACCCCGCGTTCACCGCGGACGTCACCCCCGTCGCCCACCGCGCCCTGGCCGACCCCCACACCGGCCGCTGGGACAACGCCAGCCCGCACGACTTCCACGGCACGTACGGCGACTACCTCCTCGCCAAAATCGGCAAGGTCTTCCCGGACCTCAGCCGCGACGTCCTCTGACCGGTCCGTGCAAAGCAAATGTGGCATTGCTTCCCTGTCAGGAAAGCAATGCCACATTGCCTATGCTGTGCTCCCGCCGAATCCGATTGCGCCCTCAGTCATGCTGGCCGGGGTCGACCCGGCCATTCGCTGCCCGTAACATGACCTGCGCTCACGCGGCAATCTGTAAGTCTAAAGTAGACAGAAGCCGGATGCCCGCTGCGGTGGCCACGACGGGGACGTCGCGGGCGCCGGTGGCCGGGCGGATGGCGATCAGTCGGCGGCGCTCCAACAGGTCCAGCGTCTCGCATTCCCATTGCGGCACCTGGCCGGCGCTGGAGCCGTCCGGAGCTGCCCAACGGTAGCCAGCGGGAGTGCCCCACAGTCCATTGTGGAACAGCAGTGAACCTTCGGCGGCATGTCTCAGTGCGTTCAACTCGTTCTGGGTCATGGCTCCCACCTCCGCCACCCACACGGACCAAGACCCGGTTCGGTTCAATGGCAGGGACGCAAATATGTATCGTTATCGTTCAGCAACCTTCGGACCGCCGAGCGTCCGACATTGAACTGCGGCCAGGCATCCGGACCCGCCCACCCGACCCCCGGCCGGT
>NZ_DASZCQ010000106.1:0-40187 GCF_035942955.1 Actinophytocola sp.
CCCCCGCGCCCCCGGGGCTCCTTTTCGACGGTGCGCCGGAAGGCCGATCGGACTAGGCCATCCGGGCGCACTGCGTCCACAGGAGAGATCGTCGGTACGGATGATTATGTAACAGGACCGGTGAGGGCATTTCCGACCAGCGGGACATCCCGGTCGAGCACGGACGCCGCCGCGTTCGACAGCCGCCGCACCCCGTCGACCAGCACCTCCGGCGGCTGTGTGTACGGCAGCCGCAGCCAGCGCTCCAGCCCGGCATGGGCCGCGAACCGGGGGCCGGGCACTACCCACACGCCGAAGTTCTGCGCGGTGACCGCGATGCGGGTGCCCACCGGGGCGGGCAGCCGGCACCACAGGCTCAGCCCGCCGCCCGGCACCCGGAACGTCCACTCCGGACAGTGCGTGCGCATCGCGTCCACCAGGACGTCGCGCCGCCCGGCCAGGTCGGCGCGCCGCTCACGCATGGCGTCGGCCGGGCCGGCCAGCAGCTCGGCCAGGACCAGCTGCTCGAACACCGGTGAGCCGAGGTCGATGCTGCGCCGCGCCACGGCCAGCCGGGTGATGACCTCCGCAGGCGCGCGCACCCAGCCCAGCCGCAGCCCGCCCCAGTGCGACTTGCTCGCCGAGCCGGCCGCGATCACCCACTCCGGCGTGAACGCGGCCAGTGGCGGCGGTCCGTCGGCCGGATCGCCGTCGAGGTCGAGCTCGACGTGGGTCTCGTCGACGACGGCGGGCGTGCGGGTCCGGCGCAGCGCCGCGGCCAGCCGGGCGCGCCCCTCGGCGTCGAGCCGCAGCCCGGTCGGGTTGTGGAAGTCGACGATGAGAAACGCCAGCCGGGGCGCGGCCTGGCGCAGCGCGGCCTCGATGCCGTCGAGGTCCCAGCCGTCGTCGGTCATGGCCACCGGCACCGGCAGCGCGTTCGCCGCGCGGATCGCGTCGATCGAGTTGGGGTAGGTCGGCTGCTCGATCAGCACCCGGTCGCCGGGCCCGGCCAGCATCCGCAGCGCGATGGCCAGCACGTTGTGCGAGCCGTTGGTGATCAGCACCTCGGCAGCGGTGGTGGGCAGGCCGCGCTCGGTGAACCGGGCCGCGATGCGCTCGCGCAGCACCGGCAGCCCGAGCTCGTAGTAGCCGTGGTGGGCCAGCTCGGCGGCCAGCCGGGGCTGGGCGGCTTCGACGGCGGCCGCGATCCCGGGCAGCGCGCCGGGGACGGCCCTGGCAAGGTCGATCAGGTCTCCGGCGTCGAACGGATCGCGGGTGGGCGCGCTCGCCGCGCCGGCGGGCAGCGTCGTCCACGACCCCGCGCCGCGCCGGCTGACCACCAGGCCCTCCGCGCGCAGCTGCTCCCAGGCCGAGGCCACCATCGTCCGGCTGACCGCGAGAGCGGCGGCGACCTCACGCTCGGCCGGCAGCCCGGTGCCGGGCGGCAGCCGCCCGTCGAGCACCAGCATCCGGATGCCGGCGGCCAGGTCGGCCGAGCCGCGGCGGGAGCCGTGCCGCCGCCAGGCGCCCAGCAGCCGAGCCAATCTGTGGCCGGTTATCTGTCCACCCGATGAGACACGTGGCTGCATGAGACCAATTATCGCAATGTGGCCGTTGTCAACGTAGCCAGAAGGCACGGAGGATGGCGCCATGGCCCGTGTCGATCTTCAGCCCGTCCCGGTCTCGGTGCACCCCGCCCGGCGGCTCCCGCAGCTGCTCGCCGGCCTGCTGCTCTACGGCGCCAGCATGGCCCTGATGATCCGCTCGGCGCTGGGCCTCGACCCGTGGGACGTCCTGCACGACGCGCTGGCCAAGCTCACCGGGCTGACCTTCGGCACGATCACCGCGATCATCGGGGCGCTGGTGCTGCTGTGCTGGCTGCCGCTGCGCCAGCGGCCGGGCGTGGGCACCGTGGCCAACATCGCCCTGATCGCGGTCGCGGTGGACGTCGCGCTCGCGGTGCTGCCCACCCCGGGCCCGCCGGCCGTGCGGATCGCCTTCCTGGTCGCCGGGGTGGCGCTCAACGGCCTGGCCACAGCGGCGTACATCGGCGCGCGGCTGGGCCCCGGGCCGCGGGACGGCCTGATGACCGGGCTGCACGCCCGCACCCGGGTGTCCATCCGGCTGATCCGGACGATCATCGAGCTGACCGTGCTCGGCACCGGCTGGCTGCTCGGCGGCACGGTCGGCGTCGGCACCGTGGTGTACGCGCTGGCGATCGGCCCGCTCACCCAGGCCTTCCTGCCCCTGGTCACCTGGCGCCGGCGAGAATAGGCCCCGTGCCGGGTTGGACGTGTCCCCAGTGCGAGCGCCGGTTCGGGCGCCGCAACCAGTCGCACGAGTGCGCGCCGGCCATGTCGCTCGAGGAGTACTTCGCCACCGGGCCGGAGCGGGAGCGGCCGATCTTCGAGGCCGTGCTCGAGCACCTCCAGTCGGTCGGGCCGGTGCACGTGGAGCCGGTGTCGGTCGGCATCTTTCTCAAGCGGGCACGGACCGTCGCCGAGCTGCGCCCGATGACCAAATGGGTCGCCCTGGGCTTCCCACTGTCCACTGTGGTCGACGATCCCCGGATCGCCAGGCGCGTCAAGATATCCGGCAACCGCACGTGGTACGTGGTCAACCTGCGCGAACCGGCCGATGTGGACGATCAGGTGCGCTCCTGGCTGACCGAGGCCTACCTGTCGTCCCCGGCGTAGCCGCGGGGTGTGCCGCACCCCGAACCGGCACACCCCGCGAGTCACCCGGTCCAGCGCACCCCCTGGGCGACCTTGATCATCTCCGCCACCGGCACCAGCCCGTCCGGCCGCGCCATCGTGAACGCCTCGCCGTCCAGGAGGGCGTCGACCACGAGCACGCCGCCGTTGACGCCGTCGACCACCAACCGGGTCCGGCTACCGGGGTACAGATACGCGGGCCGACCCTGGATGTCGGCGATGCGGTCGGCGCCGGCGGCCACCGGCATCCCCGCCGATCGCGGGTCGCGCCGGTGGAACGAGATCCGCAGCCCCGGTCCCAGATCGGCCGGGCGGCGGTGGTCGACGATGCGGCCCTCGGTCAGGTACTCCTTCGGCGCCTTGGGTTGCAGCGAGCCGGCCGCACACACGATGTCGCCTTCCCCGTCCGGGAGTTGAGCGCTGGTGGCCAGGCCGATGATCCGCTGGCCGGCCGGCAGGTACGTGGGCGCGAAGTCGATCCGCTGCGGCCGGCCCGTCGTCTCGCGGATCCCCGCGGCGATCCGCAGCGCGTCCTCGCGCAGCCCCGGCTGGTTGCTCCGCTCGTACGAATAGCGGAGCAGCTCGAGCTCGGCCCAGCGGCCGGACGGGAGCCGGAAAACGATCATCGTCCGGACATCCCGGGAGACCTCCCGCCCCGGCCGGCCGTTGATCTCGGTTCGCTGCCAGCCCGGCTCGTCGAGGTTGCGCGTCCGGTCCACGTTGTCCACGAAGACGCGCAGGCCGATGCCAGCGCTGTCGCCGTAGTAGACGTCCTCGCCGGCAACCGTGCTGCGCACGCCGTGGTTGACCAGGCCGCTCGGTACCCAGGTGAGCTCGATCGTGCCCGGCCAGTCGCCGACCGGGATCACCCTTGCGCCCGGCTGAGGTCCGGCGGGCCACGTCGCGACGCTGGCGACCACCGTCACGGCGACGATCACGAGCACCGTGGCCAGTCCGGCGTTCCGCCGCCGGCGCCGGCGGCGCTCGATTCCGCGGCGCACGCCGCGCAGCACCTCGGCCGGGTCGGGCGCGGCCTGCAGCGACTCCTCCAGTGCCGCAGCGAGTTGTGCTCTCATCGGATCTCCCCGGTCGGGACGGCGGTCAGCTCCGTGCGCAGCACGGCGAGGGCCCGGGACCGGTAGGTGCGGACGCTGCCGGGTGAGCAGCCGAGCAGCTCGGCGATCTCGGGATCCGCGAGTCCCTCGAAGAAGCCAAGCACGAGCACGGCCCGCTGCTTGGCCGGCAGCGTGGCCAGCTGCTGGTTGAGGGCGGAGCGCTGCACGGTGCCCTCGGCGTGGTCGACAACCGCGCCGGGCGTCAGCGCGACCGCCCACCTGGTCAGCGCGGCGGCGCGGCGGGCCCGGCGGCGGCGCCAGGACAGGTACTCGGTGGTGACCATGCGCCTGACGTAGTGCTCGGGGCGGTCCATCGCGCCGATGCGCCGCCACCGCGCGTGCGCCCGGACCAGGGCGTCCTGCACGACGTCGTGCGCCAGGTCGCGCTCCCCGGCGAGCACGGCGGCGTAGCGGACGAGGGCCGGCAGATGCGCCCCCACGAACTGCTCGAAGTCCACGTCCCGCCCACCTTCTCGCCGCGATCCGCTCCAAGAAACGTCACGGGGAGCGCGATTCGCAACAAGGTGGGGTCAGCCGAGCTTTCTGGCCGGCACGCCGACCCAGGTCTCGCCGGCCGGAACGTCCTTGAGCACCACCGATCCCATGCCCACCACCGCCCGCGGACCGATCGAGACGCCCTCGCGCACAAGGGCTCCCTGACCGAGGTAGGCGCTCTCGCCGACCCGCACGCCGCCGCCGAGGGACACGTGCCCGGCGAACGTCGCGCCGTCGGCCACCTCGTCGTCGTGGGTGATCAGCACGTGCGGCATGGCCACGACGAACCCGCCGAGCCGCAGCGGCGTCGTGATCACCACCCCGGCCAGCAGCACGGTTCCCGGACCCAGCGCGGCACCGTCCGGTACGGACGCGGCCGGGTGCACGATCGTGGCCCACCGCTCCTCAGGCAGGGCAAGGCGTTCGACGATCCGCATCCTGTTGTCGGGGTGCTGCGGGCTCGCCACGCACAGCGCGATCGCGGCATCCGGGTACTCGTCGACGAGGTCGGCGCCGCCGAGCACGGGCACGCCGTCGAGATCGGCGCCGTGCAACTCGGGATCGTCGTCGACCGCCCCGACCGGTTTCCATTCGTCCACCTGGCGGACGGTCGCCAGCACCTCGCGGGCCAACCCGCCGGCACCGAACAGCAGCAGGGGTCGTGACACGTATTTGTCCTATCACATGGGGTGATCACACGCTTGACGGCAGCCCCACGATGGCAGACTTGGCCCGGTGCCGAGGGTGGAGGTGGCCGAGCAGCCGGGGGTCGGGCTGGACGGGTCGGCCCGACCGAGCGAGGACGTCGTGGTAGTCCGGCCGGACGCCGTGATCGTGCTGGACGGCGCGACGAGCCTGCGGACCGACCTGCCCAGCGGCGGGTGGTACGCGTCCCGGCTCGCCGCGGCGATCGCCGAGCGGCTCGAGGAGCCGCACCCGGCCGACCCGGCCGACGTGCTTGCCGCGGCGATCCGGGCGGTGAGCGCGGAGAACGGCTTCGTCGCGGGGCATTCGCCGTCGAGCACGGTCGCGCTGCTGCGCTGGACCGAGACGGCGGTGGACGCGCTGGTGCTCGGGGACAGCCCGGTGATCGCGTTCGGCCCCGGCGGGCCGACCGTGCTGGCCGACGACCGGCTGGCGGCGGTGCCGCGGCGGGGCGGCGGGGGCTACCGGACCCGGCTGCGTTCCGGGGCCGGCTACGGGCCCGACCACGTCGCCGCCCTGCGTGAGTCCGGGGCGGCGATGGACCGCCTGCGCAACCGGGAGGGCGGGTTCTGGGTCGCCGAGGCGGATCCGGCCGCGGCCTACCGGGCGCGCCGGGCCCGCTGGCCGCGCGCCGAGGTGCACGCCGTGCTGATGGCCACCGACGGGGTGTCCTGCGGCGTCGACGACTACCAGATCTTCCCGGACTGGCAAGCGGTTCTGGACCTGGCCCGCCGGCACGGGCCGCGGGCGGTGCTCGACCGGGTGCGGGCGGCCGAGCGCTCCGATCCGGACGGTAGCCGGTGGCCGCGGCCGAAGCCGCACGACGATCAGGTGTTGGTGCTGGTCGAGGACATGGCCTTGGCGTAGGCGGCCAGCAGCGCTTCGGTGGAGTGGGCCCAGGACAGCGGGCCGGCGACCCGGGCGCGGCCGATCTCACCCATCCTGGCCCGCTCCGCGGGATCGTCGAGCAGGTGCGCGATCAGCTTGGCGAACTGGGACTCGTCGTCGGCCGGGGCGTAGACGGCGGCCTCGCCCGCGGACACCCTGGCCTCCTTGAGATCGAACGACACGATCGGCCGGGCCATCGCCATGTACTCCATGATCTTGTTCATGGTGGACACGTCGTTGAGCGGGTTCAGCGGATCGGGCGCCAGGCAGACGTCCGCTGTGGACAGATAGCGGAGCAGGTCGGAGTCCGGGATCCGGCCGGTGAACGTCACCCGGTCGGCAAGGCCGAGCTCGCCGGCAAGCGCGACCATCGCGTCGAAGGTGTCCCCGCCGCCGACGAACGCCGCGTGCCAGTCGGTGCGGCCGAGCTCGTCGCGCAGCTTGGCCAGCGCCCGCAGCGCGTAGTCGACCCCGTCCTGCGGGCCCATCACGCCCAGGTAGCACAGCAGGTGCGGCTTGCCGTTCTTGATCGTCTCGTCCGCCGGCACCTGCCGGAACCGCTGCACGGCCGGCGCGCTGCGCACCACGAACACCTCGTCGGGCCGCTTGCCGCCGCGCCGCAGCGCGACCTCCCGGTAGCTTTCGTTGGTGGCGATGACCACGTCGGCGGCGCGGTAGGTGGCCCGCTCCAGCCGGCACACCGCGCGGTAGAGGAAGTCCTCGCCGCGGTCGAACCGGGACAGGTACAGCTCGGGCACCAGGTCGTGCTGGTCGAACACGAACCGGGCGCCGTTCCGCTTGAGCCGCTTGGCAACCAGGTAGAACAGGTCCGGCGGGTTGCACGCGTGCACGACGTCGACGCGGCCAATCTTCCTGGCCAGCCGCCAGGTGTGCCACAGCGCCGAGCCGTACTCCTTGACGTAGCCGCGCGGCCCGCCGGTGGCCGCCGCCAGCGGGTACCGGTGGATCCTGACCCCGTCGATCTCGGCGTACGCCTCCGTGTCCCGCTTCGTCCCCTGTGGACAGATGACGTGCACCTCCCAGCCGGCGTCGCGCAGCGCCGTGCTCTCCTGCCACACCCGCCGGTCGAACGGGACGGACAGGTTCTCGACCAGGATGAGCGCTCTACCAGCCAAGGCCCACGTATCCAGGATCGGCCCGGCGCTCCTCGGCGCCGGGAATGCGGACGAGGTCTATGATCGTAAGGTCCGAAGTGGACTCGAGAGCTTCGAGGACGTCCGGGTCCTTGCCGCCGACGATGCACACCTCGGCGTGCTCGATCACCTCCTCGACCGAGCCGCAGAGCAGGTCGCCGAGGTGCGGCAGACGGGCCTCGATGTACTCCCGGTTCGCCCCCATCAGCCGGGACAGCGTCACGTTCGCGTCGTAGATCCGCAGGTCGTAACCCTTGCCGAGGAGCCGCTCGGCCAGCTCGACCAGCGGGCTCTCCCGCAGGTCGTCTGTGCCCGGCTTGAACGACAGCCCGAACAGCCCGACCCGCCGCTTTCCCGTGGCCGCAACGAGGTCGAACGTCCGGCGCAGATGCTCCTCATTGGACGGCAGGACGTGCTCGAGGATCGGCACCGAGACGTCGGCGCGCCGGGCGGCGTACACCAGCCCGCGCAGGTCCTTCGGCAGGCACGACCCGCCGAACGCGAAGCCCGGCCGCAGGTACGCCGGGCTGATGTTGAGCTTGCGGTCGGCCAGGAAGATGTCCATCACCCGGTGCGAGTCCAGCCCGAGCGCGTGGCTGATCGCGCCGATCTCGTTGGCGAACCCGATCTTCAGGGCGTGGAAGGAGTTGTCCGCGTACTTGGTCATCTCGGCGACCGGGATCGGCACCCGGAACACCTCACCGGGCAGGCCCGCGTACAGCGCGGCCACCGCGTCGCCGCTGGCCGGGTCCAGCTCGCCGATGACGGTCTTCGGCGGGTCGAAGAAGTCCCGCACGCTGGTGCCCTCACGCAGGAACTCCGGGTTCACCGCCACCCCGAAGTCGACGCCGGCGGTCTTGCCGGACGCCTTCTCCAGGATCGGCACCAGCAGGTCGAGGCAGGTGCCGGGGAGCATCGTGCTGCGGAACACGACCGTGTGCCGGTGGCCGTGCTCGGCAAGCGCGGCGCCGATCTGCTCGGCCACCCGCTCCAGGTACGCGGTGGACAGGCTGCCGTTGGGCGCCGACGGGGTGCCCACGCAGATCAGCGACACCTCGGTGGCGCCGATCGCCTCGGCGACGTCGGTGGTCGCGCGCAGGGCGCCGGTGCGGACCACGTCGGCGGTGAGCTCGCCGATCCGCTCCTCGACGACGGGCGCCTGGCCGCGGGTGATCAGGTCGATCTTCACCGGGTTGACGTCCACCCCGATGACCTCGTTGCCGCGCGCGGCAAGGCAGGCCGCGGACACGCAGCCGACGTAGCCCAGGCCGAAGACGCTGATTTTCATCACGAGGGGAGTCGGCTCACGGCCACCGATCGTTACCGTGACGACCTTCGGTAACGGGCCCGGCCGCGTGCTCGACATACGGGTCGTGCCGGACGCTCCCCAACGCCCGCTGGCCGTGGTTGTCGTGACCTACAACAGCGCGCCGGTCATCGACGACTGTCTCGCCGCGCTGCCCGAAGCCGGGGATGCCCGGGTGATCGTCGTCGACAACGCGTCGACCGACGACACCCTCGCGCGGGTGGCGGCCACCGCACCGGGTGCGACGATCGTGCGCCGGCCGGACAACGGCGGCTTCGCGGCCGGCGTCAACGCCGGCATCACCGCGGTCCCCGGCTGCGACGTGCTGATCCTCAACGCCGACGTGCGGCTGACCTCCGGGTCGATCGACACGCTGCGCGCCGCGGCCCGGACGAGCGGCGCCGGGATCGTGGTGCCCCAACTGGTCGGACCCGACGGCGAGCTGCATCACTCGCTGCACCGGGAGCCCACCGTGGGGCGGACGCTGGCCGAGGCGCTGATCGGCGGCGCCCGGGCGTCCCGGATCGGCAACCTCGGCGAGACGATCGGAGATCCGCGCGCCTACGCGCTACCGCGGTTCGTGGCCTGGGCGTCCGGCGCCGCCTGGCTGGTCACCCGGGAGTGCATCGACGCCGTCGGGCTGCTGGACGAGCGGTACTTCCTCTACTCGGAGGAGACCGAGTACATGCTGCGCGCGGCCGACGCGGGCTTCCGGGTGCTCTACGAGCCGTGGTCGGTCGCCGTGCACCTCGGCGGGGAGTCCCAGACCTCCGCCCGGCTGTGGGCACTGCTCGTGGCCAACCGGGTCCGGCTGCACCGCGAGCGCCACGGGCGGCTGGCCGCCGCGGGGATGTGGCTCGCGGTGGCGGGCAACGAGGCGCTGCGGGCCCCGCTGCGGCCGCGGCACCGGGCGGCGCTGCGCGGGCTGCTCACGATGCGCCGCTGGCCGAAGCCGCCGGGGGCCGCGCCGAGCTACGTGTGCTTCGCGGCGCAGGACTGGTGGTACCACAACCGGGCGCACTCGGACTTCCAGCTGATCCGGCGGGTTGCCAAGCACCGCAAGGTGTTGCTGGTCAACAGCATCGGGATGCGCATGCCGCTGCCGGGGCGCAGCACCCAGTCCGCCCGCCGGATCCTGCGCAAGCTGCGCAGCATCGCGATGCTGGTGCGCCGGCCCGAGCCGGGCCTGTTCGTGATGTCCCCGGTGCCGTTTCCCTTCTACAGCAAGCCGTGGCAGCGCCGGCTGAACGCCGGCCTGGTCCGGACCCAGGTGCGGGTCGTGAGTCGGGCGCTCGGGATCGGCAACCCGGTGGTGGTCGTGACGATCCCCACGGCGTGGGACGTGGTCCGCCCGATGCGCAAGCGGAGCCTGGTGTTCAACCGGTCGGACCTGCACTCGGCGTTCCCGGAGTCGGACACGGCGGCCATCCGGTCGCTCGAGCGCTCCCTACTGTCGCATTCGGACCATGTGCTCTACGTCAGCCACGCGCTGCAGGCCGACGAGCGGGAGCTGGCCGGCGCGCGCGGGCACTTCCTCGACCACGGCGTGGATCTCGAGCACTTCCAGCGGGTGAGCCGGCTGCCGGACGACCTCGCCGCGATCCCCGGGCCGCGGATCGGCTTCTTCGGCAGCCTCGACGACTACCTGGTGGACTTCGACCTGCTCGAGCGGGTGGCCAGCGAGCTGCCCGACGCGTCGCTGGTGCTGATCGGAGACGCGACCTGCTCGATGGAGCGGTTCGACAAGTACCCCAACGTGTTCCTGCTCGGCTTCCGGCCGTACGAGCGGATCCCGGCCTACGGCTCGGGGTTCGACGTGGCGCTGATGCCGTGGCTGGACAACGAGTGGATCAAGTACGCCAACCCGATCAAGCTCAAGGAGTACCTCGCGCTCGGCCTTCCCGTGGTGAGCACCGAGTTCCGTGAGGCGGCCGGCTACCGCGACGTGATCCGGGTGGCCGGCTCGCACGCGGAGTTCGTCGAGCTGATCCGGGACACCCTGGCCGGCGGCGCACCCGGAACCCCGGAGTCCAGAAGGGACTCGGTGCGGTCGGCGTCCTGGGAGTCGCGCGCCGCCGAGCTGATGTCGTTGGCCGAGTCGCCGTCCCCTCGCAGGCTCGGTGACGGCGAAGTGTTGGATGCGTCGCTCCGCAAGCTCCGCTCCGAAGGCGGTTCCTGATGTGCGGGATAGCGGGCGTCCGGCGGCTCGACGGGCAGCCGGTCGACGTCGAACTGTTGGCCGCGATGGCGAAGCGGCTGACCCACCGCGGGCCGGACGACATGGGCTTCTGGTCCGACGGCCCGGTCGGCCTCGCGCACACCCGACTGTCCATCATCGACCTCGGCTCGTCCACCCAACCCATGGCCGGCGCCGGGGACCGGGCGCACCTGGTGTTCAACGGCGAGATCCTCAACTACCGCGCGCTGCGCGCCGAGCTGACGTACCCGTTCCGCACCGCCGGCGACACCGAGGTGCTGCTCGCTCTGTACGAAAAGGACGGTCCGGCCGGAGTTTCCCGGCTGCGCGGCCAGTTCGCCTACGCCATCCACGACTCGAACTCCGGCGAGACGCACCTGTGGCGCGACCGGCTCGGCATCCTGCCGCTGTACTACTACCTCGACGACCACGTGTTCGCGTTCGCCTCGGAGATCAAGGCGCTGCTGCCGGTCCTGCCGAGCGTGCGGGTCGACGAGGAGAGCCTGCACGGCTACCTGGCGCACCGCTCGGTTCCGGCCCCGCACACGATGATCGACGGCGTCCGCAAGCTGCCGCAGGGCCATCACCTCGTGCTCGACGCGGCCGGGCGGCCGCGGATCCGGCCGTACTGGGAGCTGCCGGTCGACGGGCCGCGTGCGCCGGTGCCCGCCGAGGAGGCGGTGCGCCTGGTCGGCGACGCCCTCGACGAGGCCGTGCGCGAGGCGCTGGTGGCCGACGTGCCGGTCGGGGCGTACCTTTCCGGCGGGGTGGACAGCAGCCTCATCTGCGCGCTGGTCGCCAAGGCCCGGGAGGGCGCCGGCCTGCGCACGTACTCCGCCGGCTTCGGCGACCCGCGGATGGACGAGCTGCCGTGGGCGCGCAAGGTCGCCGGGATCGTCGGCAGCGAGCACCACGACGTCGCGGTCACCGCGGAGGACTTCCGCGACACCTTGGCCACGCTGAGCTGGCACCGCGACGCGCCGCTGTCCGAACCGGCCGACGTCGCCGTGTTCCGCCTCGCCGAGCTGGCCCGCCGCGACGTCAAGGTGGTGCTGTCCGGCGAGGGCAGCGACGAGCTGTTCGGCGGCTACCCCAAGCACCGCTTCGCCCGCGCCACCCGCCTCGCCGGCCTGCTCCCCGCCGCCCCGCGCCGCGCCCTGCTGGCCAGCCTGGAACGCGCCTTGCCCGCCCGCGCCGCCCGGCTGGGCATCGCCCTGCGCGCGCTCGCCGAACCCGACTACCCCGAACGCGTGCGCGCCTGGTTCGCGCCCTTCACCCGCTCCGAGCGCCTCGGGCTCGTCGGTCGGGAGCCGGTCCGCGACACGCTCACCCCCTACCGCCGCGGCCAGGGCGATGCCCTGCGCCGCATGCTCTACGCCGACGCGCACACCTGGCTCGCCGACAACCTCCTCGAGCGCGGCGACCGCATGTCCATGGCGGCGTCCCTCGAGCTGCGCCCCCCATTCCTCGACCACCGCCTCGTCGAGCTCGCCTTCCGCCTGCCCAGCTCCGTCAAGGTCCGCCACGGCGTCACCAAATGGGTGGTCAAAGAGGTGGCCCGCCGCCACCTCCCCGACGACGTCGTCGACCGCGCCAAGTCCGGCTTCAAAGTCCCCCTCGACGCCTGGTTCCGCGGCGGCCTCCGCGACATGGCCCGGGACCTGCTGACCGGCCCTTCCTCCTTCGTCGCCGCCCGCCTCGACCCCGCAGCCGTCCGCCGCCTCCTCACCGAACACGAATCCGGCGACCGCAACGAGCAACCCCGCATCTGGACCCTCCTCTCCCTCGAGGTCTGGCACCGCGAACTCAAGTCCCGCACCTGACGGGGTCGGGTGACCGAGACGAGAATGGTGCTCTGTGGCAACGAATGCCGTCCCGGTCGGGAAGGGGCCGGCCGGAGTTCGGCAAGGTCCACCCGCTGCGGCGCCGCCGGGCCGCACCGACCAGGGCGTGCGGTGGGTGATCAAAAACTTTCGTGACGACTGGCCGGGCTGGCCGCAGGGCGTGGCCGACACCGAACCACCGGTTCGTCTGCCCTGCGCGCACCGGTCCATCCGGGTCTGCCCCACCTTGCGCACGGGTCATGGCGCCGTCCGCGTCGGACAGTCCACAATCGCTGGTGTCCATGGTGCTCGCTATCAGCTGGGGCAACCGCTGCCTATCGCCGTGCATGACGCCGTCGTCGCCTTCGACGACCCTGCCATCGGGTGGACCCGCGCCTCGCAACTGATCCGAGAGCTGCGCGACTGCACCGTCCTGCGCGCCCTGCCGGAACGCCAGGACCGGCTCCGCCAACGGGACCGACCCGGCGTTCCGAACGGAGTCGGGGACGGCGGCCAGGCCAACTCCGCGGGAGCGGACCTAGGCCGCGACCGACGCTGTGGCTGCCCTTCCGGGCGATCGGCGCCGCCCCGGTGGCGGCGCCGCGGGCGGTCGCCGGGCCGCGGCCGGGCGTGCGAAAACTGTGGGCAGCATCCGAGGGGAGACAACAATGCCTAGTCACTTCGTTGCCCATGTTCCGCAGAGCCAGCAGATGTCGTGCTGGGCCGCCGCGTCCGCCATGCTGCTCGGCTGGCGGGACAGCGTGTGTTACACCGACGAGCTCATTCTCGAGCGGTACCCGCAGTTCGGCACGGACGGCCAGGATGAGGCCGAGTGCCGGGTGATGGTGAAGGATCTCGGCATGATCGAGCACCCCGAGGTGTGCCGGACCCCGGACGCGTGGTGGCAGGTGCTCGAGGCGGGGCCGATCATGGTGGCCATTCCCGGGCACTGGATCGTCGTGTCGGCGATCGAAGGCGACTACGAGAACGGCTTCCAGATGTACGTGCTGGACCCCGCCGCCGGCGAGGGTTGGTACACCTACGAACAGATCGAGCAAGCCTACGAACTCGAAACGCTCGCCTGCGACATGCTCCAGCTCTAACAACCACCAACGGAAACAATGCCACATTGCTTCCCGCTCCATCGCCGGAACGCCGGGACCAGCTCCGCCAACGGAGCCGACCCGGCGTTTTCGAACGGAGCCGGGGACGACACCCAAGCCCACCCGGCCCCTGCCGCCCGCGAGCACGTCACGCGAGCCGGCTCGAGCATTGTTCACCGGCTGCCACCCCGGAACCACGTCACATCGCACTCCCTCCCAGGGCAGCACTGCCACGTTGCTTCCCCCGCCCGGTGCCGGAACGCCGGAACCAGCTCTACTCACGGAACCGACCCGGCGTTTCGAACGGAGCCCGGGACGGCACCCAAGCCCGCCCCGCGAAAAGCACACCCTGGCCCCAACCGCCCGCGAGCACAACATGCGAGGCCGCTCGGGCCAATGTTCACCGACTGCCGTCCCGGAGCCACGTCACATCGCACTCCCTCCCAGGGAGCACTGCCACGGTGCTTCCCATCCCGTTGCCGGAACGCCGGAACCAGCTCTACTCACGGAACCGACCCGGCGTTTAGAACCGAGCCGGGGACGGCACCCAAGCCCACCCTGCGAAGGCGCGCCCCGGCTCAGCGGCGGCCTAGGACGGTCCACTTGAGACCGGCGCGCCGGACGACGTCGGGGTCCAGCAGGTGGCGGGAGTCAACGATGATGGGTTGGTGGGTGAGGCCGGCCATGCGGGGCCATTCGAGCATGCGGAACTCGGGCCACTCGGTGATGACCACCAACGCGTGGGCGTCTTCGGCGGCGAGGTAGGGGGTCGTCGACGAGGGTGAGGAAGTCGGGACCGGAGGGCGGGGTCGTAGCCGGTCGGTACCGCGCCGGCTAGGTGGAGCATGGCGGCGACGGCGAGGGCCGGGGAGTCGCGGGTGTCGTCGGTACGGACTTGGAGGTGAGGCCCCCCGGCCACCAACTCGTCGAGCCCCGTTCGAGGATGTCGACCTCGCCGGCATTCAACCGCTTGATCTTGTCGGGGTCGACGTCGGTGCACACCACGTGGTGGCCGGGGGAGGCCAGGCACGCCCCGGTGGTGAGTCCGACGTAGCCGGTCCCGATCACCGCGATGCGCCGCACGAGCACGAGGCCAGCGTGACCGACGACCGGGCCACGGGGAAGCGGCCGGCCGTGATCGTCCATACGGGACGGTAAAGTCCTGTTTGCACCAGCCAGTGCCTAGTCGTGGACCTGCGGCGGAGGGATCGGCTGCCCGGTGTCGGCCCACACGTTGCCAACGTTTCGGCTGATCGTCGACTGCGTGGACAGCAGGATCGGGCATTCGAAGGCCGAGTGCGGGCCGAACCGGTTGTTGACGATCTGCAGCCCGGTCAGCGGGCCGTTGAGCGACTTGTGGTCGAAGTTGAGGATGCAGCCGCCGCCGTCGAGCAGGTTGTTGTCCACGATCGTGTCGCGCGCCGAGGACTGCAGGGCGGCGTTGGCGTCCTTGGTGCCGGACAGGTCGATCGTGTTGTGCCGCAACGTGATCCCGGACTCGCCGGCGAAGGACTGGACGCCGTCGTTGTGCGTCGGGCCGCCGCCCTGGTTGGGATCGGAGGCGAACCAGGCCATGTCGTGGATGTAGGAGTCCTGGATCAGGGTGCCGCTGTTGGCCTTCACGCCGTCGACGGAGCCGTGGATGTTGGCGCGCAGGATCGTGGTGCTTCTGGTCGTCAGGCCGTCGATGGTGGCCGCCGGGTGCGACGGCACGAACTCGGAGTCCTCGACCACAGTCTTGGTGCCTCGCTCGGTGTCCAGCAGCGGCGCGTTACCGCTGGCGACCCGGCCGCGGAAGACGCAGTTGCGGAACGTCACGTTGCGCGCGGTGACCCGGACAAAGCCGCGGAAGTCCTTGCCCTCGATGACCTGACCGTCCGTGGCGAAGGTCTGGTCGCCGGTCACCACGGTCAGCTTCGTGCCCGGGATGACGCCGGTGGTGGCCGCGGTGGGGAAGCCGGTCGGCGACGTGCGCGCGGGCCGGGTGGCCGGCGGCTTCGTCGTGGGCGTGGTGGTGGTGACCGGCGGGGTGGTGGTCGTGGTCGTCGTGGTGGAGGTCGTGGTCGGTGCCGTGGTCGAGCCGATCGGCATGGCGACCGGGCGCCCGGCCACCGCCCCGCAGCCGGACAGCACGAGCCCAAGGAGCAACAGAAGAACCGATAAGCGCAAAGGGCATTCCTGTCGGTCGACGGGCCAATTTTGTGCGTGTCGTGCTTACTCCCGTGATCTGATCGTTGTCATCAGTAGTGAGCAGCATCACACTGAAACGCCCGGCCGGTCCGGCGAGATGAAGGGGTGTGGCATCTCCCCGACACTGGCGCGAGCTGCGGGCGCTGGTGACCGGCGCGACCGGGTTCATCGGCGCGCACCTGACCTCCCGATTGATCAACCTCGGCGCGGACGTGCACGCGGTGAGCCGGCGGCCGGACAACCGAGCCGGGCCGACCTGGCACGTGGCCGATCTGGCCGAGGCCGCGGCGACCGCCGAGCTGATCCGATCGACAGCGCCGGACGTGGTGTTCCACCTGGCCAGCGCCGTCACCGGGGCCCGGGACCCCAAGCTCGTCCGGCCGGTGCTGGACGCCAACCTGACCGCCGCGGTCAACCTGCTCACCGCCGCCGTGGACAGTCCGGGCATCCGGCTGGTGCTGGCCGGTTCGGTGGAGGAGACGCGCGGGGCCGAGGCGACGCCGCCCTCGCCGTACGCCGCCGCCAAGTCGGCCGCGACCGGGTACGCGCGGATGTACCACCGGCTGTGGGACGTGGCGGTGACCGTGCTGCGGGTGGCCATGGTCTACGGGCCGGCCCAGCCGGACACCGCGAAGCTGATCCCGTACGCCACGCTTTCCTTGCTGCGCGGGCAGGATCCCGAGCTGTCCAGCGGCACCCGGCTGGTCGACTGGGTCTACGTCGACGACGTGGTGGACGCGTTCCTCGCGGCGGCCGACACCGACAAGGCCGCCGGGCAGGTGCTCGACATCGGCTCGGGCGCCCAGGTGTCCATTCGTGACACCGTGGAGCTGCTTGCCCGGATCGTCGGCGGCGGCGGGCAGCCGCGGTTCGGCGCGATCTCCGACCGCCCGCTTGACCACGCGCAGGTGGCCGACCCACGCCCGGCCGCCGCGGTGCTCGGCTGGCGGCCGACGACCAGCCTCGAGGAGGGCCTGCGGCGCACGGTCGCGTGGTACGCCGGGACGATGAGCCCATGAGAGTGGAGCGGACCGACCTCGACGGGGTGCTGCTGTTCCTCCCCACGCCGAGCCGGGACGCGCGCGGCCTGTTCACCCGGACCTTCGACGCGACCGCCGCCCGCGCCGCCGGCCTCGACCCCGACGCCTTCGTGCAGGACAGCCAGTCCCGCTCGCGCAAGGGCACGATCCGCGGGCTGCACGGCCGGTCCGGCCGGGGCGAGGCGAAGCTGGTGCGGTGCGCCCGCGGCGCCGTGCACGACGTGCTGGTCGACGCCCGCCCGTCCTCGCCGACGTTCGGCAAGCACATCGCGATCCGGCTGGATGACGAGCGCTTCGCGCAGCTGTACGTCCCGCCAGGGCTGCTGCACGGGTTCCAGGCGCTGACCGAGCCCGCGGACGTGTGCTACCGGATCGACCGGGAGCACGACCCGAGCGAGGACATCGCGGTCCGGTACGACGATCCCGATCTCGGCATCGCCTGGCCGCTGCCGGTGAGCGTGATCAGCGAGCGGGACTCCGCGGCCGGCTCGTGGGCGGCGCTGCGGCACGCTCTGCCGCGGTGATCCGCAGCAGCGCGCCGGCCGCCCCGATCAGCAGGAACGACAACCCCTCCGCGGTCTTGAAGGCGACCAGGTCGAACGTGGCACTCCCCAGCAGCGGGACGACCAGGCTGGCCGCGATGGTCAGGCCGAGGTCGCGCCGGCTGCGGTCGTCGGACAGGTAGCGGAACCGGATCGCGGCGTAGATGCCGCAGGCGAACACCGCGACGAACGCGGCCATGCCGATCACGCCGCCCTCGACCATGGTCAGGATGTACTGGTTGTCGAACACCTGGTGCTTCGGCGCGTACCAGGTGCCGTACCCGCGGCCGAACCACAGGTGCCGCAGGATCTCCGTCGTGGCCGCGGGGTAGTCCCAGGTCCGCCACTTCACGCTGTCGTCGGTGCCGGCGTTGGCGAACAGGTTGATCATGTTGGTGATCAGCCCGGGCACCGCCAGCTTCATCAGCACCAGGAACCCGGCGGCGATCAGCAGCGCCCGCACCCGCCGCCGGGCCGGCCAGCCGATCAGCAGCACGATGGCGACGCCGCCGATGCCGACCATCGCCGACCGGGAGGCGGAGAACATCAGGCCGGTGGCGATCAGCCCGGCGCACACCCACCACCGCAGCGCGGGCCGGGACCGCTCGCGCGCCTGGAACCCGTAGTGCGCGGCCAGCGGCAGGATCATGGCCAGCACGACACCGAACTCGATCGGGTGGCCCATCGTGCCACCCACCCGGCGCAGCCCGTTGCGCTCGACCTCGATCAGCGTCTCCCCGGACTCGTAGCGCAGCATCGGCAGCTTGAGGAACTGGGTCAGGTCGAGGTTGAACAGGAACTGGACGATCCCGACCGTCGCGGAGATCGCGCCGCAGACCACGACGGCCTTGAGCACGAAGTCCATCCGGTCCGCGCCGCGCACCCCGTCGCAGACGCCGAGCGCCAGGCCCACCACCGCGATCAGCAGCACGATGGCGTGATCGGCCAGGCTCAGCTCGTCGGCCGGCAGGTAGCCGAACGTCGAGTACCCGTACGTCGCCAGCAGCGCGGCCGCGTAGCAGAACAGGCCGGTGCGCACGACGTTGCGGCCCTTGGCGACCCCCAGCGTCGTGGTGAACTGCGCGCACAGCCACACGAGGCCGACCAGCATCGCGATCACGCTGGCCGGGGTGAGCGCCAGCGGGACGCCGCGCAGCACCAGCCGGGCCGGGATCACCAGCAGGGCCACCACGAACAGCACGGCCAGCGTGGCGCCGTCGGCCCGCTGCCGGGGTGGGCTGAGGAAGTCGGTCATGGCGACCTCAGCCCACACGCTCGAGCACGGCCGACCCGGCCGGCTCGTCGGGCGCCCGCCGGCGCCGGCGGCGGGCGTTCATCGCGCTTTCGAAACCGAAGGTCGCGGCCAGGCCGGCCAGGATGCCGAGGGCGCCGGCGGCCGCCCCGGCCCGGATCCGGCTTCCGCCGTGGGCCGCCGGCATCGTCGGCGGGACGACCTCGACCGCGGTGATGTAGGTGGACGCCGGCGCGTTCACCTCTTTCTGCCGGTTGGCCAGCTCGACCCGGGCGCGCTCGGCGACCTTGCCCACGATGTCCCGCGCGCCCTCCGGGGTGGCGCTGTTGCCCTGGATGAACAGGAACGGCCCGGTGATCAGCAGCTCCGGGTTGCTGCTGCCGTTGCCGACCTCGAACCAGGTGTCGCCGCCCGGCGGGACGCCCAGCTCCGCGGCGATCTCCGGGTCGCGCAGCGCCTCGATGAGGATCGCCGCCGAGGTGGACAGGCCCTTGTCGAAGTTCAGCAGCGGGTTGGTCTGGTCGCGCGGCCGGTCCGGGTCGGCCGGCTGGCTCGCCCCGGTCGCCGGCAGCGTCAGCACCAGCACCGACGTGGAGTTGTACACCTTGGGCACGGACGAGTAGACGGCCAGCGCCAGCAGGATGGACAGCAGAAACGCCGGCAGCGCCACGTACCACCGCCGGAACACCACCAGGATCGTCTGCCAGAAGTCCATACGGACTGTGCATCGCCGCGGGAACGGCACGGCGTTACCGCCGACCGTAACTCAGACCTGCGGCATCCCGATACCGAGGACGAGTGCGAACCCCGCCAGCGACCTTGATCTGGCGCAACAGTGGAGCTGCTGGAACATGACTGAGCTGGCCGTCGTCACACCAAGCTTCGGACCCGACGCGGAGCTGTTCGCGGACCTGCACCGGTCGGTGCTGCGACACACCGGGCCGCAGGTGGTGCACCACGCGATCGTGCCGGACTCCGATCTGAGCCTGTTCGCGGGGTTCTCCGGGCCCCGCTGTCGCGTGTGGACCGAATCGGAGCTGCTGCCGCGCCGGTACGTGAAGCTGCCCCGGTCCGGCCTGCGGGTCAACCTCAGGCGGCCGTGGCCTCCGGTGCGCGGCTGGGTCCTGCAGCAGGCCATCAAGCTCGCGGTCGCCGAGCGGCTCGACGCCGACGTCGTGCTCATCGCCGACTCCGACGTCGTGCTGGTGCGGGACATCAGTGCGGCGACGTTCACCACGGACGGCCGGCTGCGGCTGTACCGCCTGCCGGGCGCCGTGCACGACGGGATGGCCGACCACGTCAGGTGGCACCAGGTGGCCCGCCGCCTGCTCGGGCTGCCGCCGGCGCCGCCACCGCCGCTGCCGGACTACGTCAGCTCGCTCAACGTCTGGAGCCCCGCGGTCGTGCGCGCCATCCAGCGGCGGATCACCGAGGTGACCGGCCGGCACTGGATGGACGTGTGCACCGCCCAGCTGCAGATCTCCGAGTTCATCATCTACGGGGTGTTCGTCGACGAGATCCTGGCCGGGCCCGGATCGGTCTGGCCGGGTGACACCACGATCTGCCACAACTACTGGGACACCACGCCGCTGGACACCGCGGCGGCGCTGGCCTTCGCCGACGGGCTGGGCGCCGAGGCGGTCGGCATGATGATCTCCGCCAAGTCGGGCACGCCGCACGACGTCCGGCAGGCGGCCATCCGGCGCTGCGCCGAGGTGGCTGGCGGTGCGATCGCCTGATCGGTTGTCACGTCGGGTATCGATCGGGTGAGAAGAACAGCGGCAGGTAACGGGTCGCCCGGCTGACCGATACCGTTGACAATGGCCCTCGTTATGGGCGATATGGGCGATTCACGAGACGAGCGACCGATGACCGAGCCGCGCGCGAGCTTTCCTGCCTTGGCGGAGGCGCGATGCTCGCGGTGATCACGCCCACCTGGCGGCCGGACGCCCCGCTGTTCGCCGATCTGCACCGCTCCGTTCTCGAGTTCACGCCGGACGACACCGTGCACCATCTGATCGTTCCGGCCCTGCACCGGTCCACCTTCGCCCGCTACGAGAGCCGCCGCTGCCGCATCTGGACCCACCCCGAGCTGCTGCCCCGCCGCTACGTCCGGTTTCCACCCGGAATCTGGCTCAACGCCAAGCGTCCATGGCCACCGGTCCGCGGCTGGGTCATGCAGCAGGCGGCCAAGATCGCCGCGGCGGCCACGATCGACGCCGACGTCGTCCTGATCGCCGACTCCGACTCGGTGCTGGTGCGCCCGACCACCGAGGAGCGCCTGCGGGTCGACGGCCGGCCGTACCTGTACCGGGCCGAGGGCGCCATCCACGGCGGCATGCGGCGGCACGTGCTCTGGCACCAGGTGGCCCGCGACCTGCTCGGCCTGCCGCCGCCGACGGCCCCGCCGCTGCCCGACTACGTCAGCGCGATCGGCGTGTGGGATCCGCCCGTGGTGCGCGCGATGCAGCAGCGGATCACCGACGTGACCGGCCGGCACTGGCTGGACGCGTTCACGTCCCGGCTGCACATCTCCGAGTTCATCGTCTACGGCGTGTTCGTCGACGAGGGCCGCGACGTGGCGCGCCCACCGACCGACGCCACGCTCTGCCACACCTACTACGAGCAGACCCCGCTCGACCTCGAGGCCGCGCTCGCCTTCGCCGACAACCTCAAGCCCGAGGCGATCGGGATGATGATCGCCGGCAACTCCGGGACGCCGCACGAGGTCCGCCGGGCGGCGATCCGCCGGTGCGCGGAGATCGTGGCGCAGGACGGTACTTATTAGCTCGGGCTGTGTTTTCTAGCTCGGGCAAGGCTGTGCTTGTTAGCTCGGGCAAGGCCGCCGGTCGCCTTCGGCGAGCGGCCGGGGGTTGGGTTGGGTGGGTGGTTGCGGGCCGGGGTGGGTGGTGGGGTGTCGTTGGTGGTCGGCTGACGACGCCTGCGGGCAGGGGCTCGTTCCTCGCCCTGCCCTGGTCGTCGTGCGGCGGCCGCCCTCGCCAAAGATCGGTCGACCTCAGCGCAGTTTGACCCCGGGCGCAGTTTCGATAGTCGCGCTAGGGCCTAGCGGCTGCGGACACGGTCGGAGACGCCGGAGCCGTTCACCTTCGGCGGGGTGCCGTTCGAGCTGGACACCGGGGCGAAGCGGACGGTGGCCGGATCGACGGGGTTGACGTCGGGGTCGGGCGGCGCGGCGTCGGTCAGGGGTGGCGGGCGACGGCGGCGGGCGGCGAGGACGCGCTCCGCCCCGTAGGCGCCGGCCAGGCCGGTGACGAGGGTGAGCACGAGGGCGGCCACCGCGATCTGGAGCTGCTCGCCGCGCTGGATCTCCGGGGCTGACGGGGCCACGACGTCGGTCATCGTGATGTAGGTGCTCGGTGGCGCGTTGAGCGCCTTCTGCCGGTTGAGCAGCTCGTCGCGCACCCGCTGCTGGGCCCGCTCGACGAGGGCGCGGGCCTCATCGGCCGAGGTGCTCTCGCCCTCGATGAACACGAACGGGCCGTTGACGCCGAACAGCTCGGGGTTGCCGCTGCCGTCGTTGATGGTGAGCTTGCTCGGGCCGCCGGCCGCGCCGAGGTCGCGGGCCACCTCGGGGGTGTTCATCGCCTGGATCAGGATCGCGGAGGTGGTCTTGAGGCCGTCGTCGAAGTTGAGCAGCGGGTTGGTCAGGCCGGCCGGCTTGCTCGGGTCCTGCGACAGGGTCCCGCCGGAGGTCGGCGTGGTGAGCACGAGCATGGTGCTCGACGTGTAGCGGTTCGGGCTGAGCAGGAACGCCATGGCCGCCATCGCGATCGCCGCGATGAGGATCGGAAGGCCGACGTACTTTCGGCGGATGAGGCCGAGGATGGCTTTCCAGAAGTCCATGTGCCCTCGACCCTCTAATCACGCTCCGAACACCGCGATCATCCCGACGCCTGTGGCTGGGGTATCGCGAGTTGGGAACACACCGTTACAACGATCGGGTGGTTTCAGTCGTCCGTACGGCCGCGACCAGCCCAGTTTACCCTAACGGTCGCCCGCCATCGTCATCACTCTCAGTAGCATTCGGCCTTACAGCTTGACTTCGGAGTAGCGCGCGATCGCGCCGCCGGTCTTGTCGTAGTACTCGATGGCGACCGTGTGCGGACCGGCCGACAGCTCGACGTCGGCGGTGTAGGTGGTCGGCCACTGGTCGTGCCAGCCGTCGATGACCTGAACGCCGTCGACGAGCAGCCGAATGCCGTCGTCACCGGTCACGGTGAACCGGTACCGGCCGGCCGCGTAGTCCTTGGTTCGCTTCCACCGCGCCGAGAAGAAGTCGACCGGCACGGCGGGATCCGGCGAGCCGGCCTGGCCCCAGTCGAAGTCGACCACGGCGTCCACCCGGATCAGCACCGGGACGCCTTCCAGCATCGGGTTGGCATAGTACTGCGCGGTGAACGGGTCGCTCGGCGGCGGAGGCGGCGGCGGTGACTCCTCGGTCGGGGCGAAGCCGAACCGCGCCACCGCGCCGCTGCCGGCCTCGAAGTACTCCATGACGATCTGGTGCACGCCCTCGGTCAGGGCGACCACCGCGGTGTAGGTGGTCGTGCCCTGGAACAGCCACCTGTCGATCACCAGCGTGCCGTCCACGAACAGCCGAACGCCGTCGTCGGTCGTGGTGGTGAACCTGTAGTTGCCGGCCGGCACGGTCACGGACTTGGTCCAGCGCGCGGAGAAGTTGTCCGCCGGGACCCCGTCGCCGGGCGATCCGCCGCCCCAGTCGAAGTCGATCTGCAGGTCCTGCCTGGTCAGCGCGGGCGGCCCGGCCAGATCGCGGTTGGCGTGGTACTGGGCGGTGAACGGCCCGTCCTCGGGCTGGACGTCCCCGATCCGGGCGTACGTCGCGATCGCCGTCGCGTCGCCGCCGGCCTCGAAGTACTCCACCCGGATCGCGTGCGGCCCCGCGGTGAGCACCTTGTCCACGCTGAACGTGGCGTGCTGCGCCGCCCAGCTGGAGACCACCGGCACGTCGTCGACGAACACCCGGATCCCGTCGTCGGTGACGCCGCTGAACCGGTAGGTGCCGGCGGACAGCACATCGGTCCGGGTCCACCTGGCGATGAAGTCGTTCTGGTGGATCACCGGCGCCGGCGAGCCGTCGAACCAGTTGAAGTCGATCGCCTCGTCGGTGCGGATCAGCTCCGCCGGAGTGGCCGGGATGCCCTGCGGCACACCGAAACCCGGGTTGTTCCAGTACTCGGCCCGGTACGCCGGCGGGTCGGGGAGATCGCCGACCTTATGGAAGCCCAGCCGGGCCACCGCGCCCGCCCCGTGCTCGTAGTACTCAAGCACCAGCTTGTGCGGCGCGCCGTCCATCGGCAGCGTCACGGTGTGCGTCGTGGGCGCCTGGTCGACCCAGTCGTCGATCACCCGCGCGCCGTCGATGGACAGCCGCACGCCGTCGTCGGCGGTGGTGGTGAACGCGTACCGGCCGGGCGCCAGGTTGAGGTTCCTGGTCCAGCGGGCGGCGAACAGGTTGACCCCGATGCTCGGGTCGGGCGAGCCCGACCCCCAGTCGTGGTCGACCACCGGCTCGGAGCGGACCAGGTCGGGCGCCCCGCCGGAGATCGTCGGCGGCCCGGAGATGGCGCCCAGGTTCCAGTACTCGGCGCGGTACGACGCCTCCGGCTGGTCCACGGTGCTGTCCCAGGTCAACCGGGCCGTCGCGGCGCCGCCGTACTCGAGGAACTCGAACCTGATGGTGTGCAGGCCCTCGCCGAGGTCGGCGGTGTGCTCATGCTCGACGTTCGCCGGGCCGTACCAGTGGTCGATCACCCGCTGGTTGTCGATGTAGAGCCGGACGCCGTCGTCGGCGACCGCGGCGAACCGGTACCGGCCCGACCCGAACCACTGCTTCTTGGTCCAGCGCACGGAGAAGCTGTTCTGCGGCATGCCCGCCTCCGGCGCGCTCTCCCCCCAGCCGAAGTCGACCTTGGCGTCCTGCCTGGTCAGCACCGGCGTTCCGGCCAGGTTGATGTTGTCGTAGTACTGCCCGGTGAACGCCGTGTCCGGCACGTAGGTCGCGGTGTAGGTGGTGCTCACGTCCGGCGAGGTGATGGTGTGCCGGATCGTGCCGCCGTCGGACCAGCCGGCGAACTGCAGCGGGGTCCCGTCGGCGGCGACGGCGTGCGCGGGGGCGGCCAGCAGGCGCTGGAATCCGGCGACGCCCTCGACGGTGTGCGGGCCGGCGATCGGGACGCCGTCGAGCTGCAGCGGCACCCCGGGCGGGGAGGTGGCGAAGGTCAGGTCGGCCTTGCGCGGCCGGATGGTGATCACCTTCGACGTAGCCAGCCCGTTGGCGTCGGTCGCGGTCACGGTGAGCTCGTAGCCGGTGTCGGCGGAGGCCTCGCCGGTGGCGGGGATGGTGAACGAGCCCGCCCTGCCGGTCAGCGGGCCGACGAACGGGTGGTAATGGGTGCCGTGGCGCAGCCGGACCGTGGTCTTGATCCCGGCGTCGTTGAGGTCGAAGCCGGCCCCGTCGGTGGCGAACGCGGTGTAGTTGATCGTCTCGCCGGCCCGGTAGAGCTGGCCCTCGGTCGGCGCCGCGACGGTCAGCGTCGGCGGCACCCCGACCTGGACCACGATCGGCTGCGCGATGCTCGACTCCCCGGCCGCGGTCACCGTGAGCCGGGCGGTGTACACGCCGGTGTCCGGATAGGTCTTGGTGGGGTCGGGCTCGGTGCTGGTGGTGCCGTCGCCGAAGTCCCAACCGAAGCTCAGCGGGTCGCCGTCCGGGTCGTTGCTGCCCGCGCTGGAGAAGTGCACGGTCAGCGGGTCGACGCCCTTGGTCACGTCCGCCGACGAGGACGCGACCGGCACGTGCGAGGCGGTGTTGTAGGTGACCCGGTACAGCGCCGCCGGCCAGTAGGTGACGTAGTACAGCGAGCCGTCCGGCGCGACCTTCAGATCGGTGACGGCGCCGGCCTGCGGGTCGAAGTCGTGCACCGAGGCGACGGCGCCGTTGGCGTCGAGCACCGCCCGCTTGATCCACCCCTGCGCGTAGTCGCCGAAGAACAGGCTGCCCTGGTACTCGGCGGGGAACATGCCGCCCCGGTAGACCGGGCCGCCGGTGACCGACGAGCTGCTTCCGTCGTGGTTCCAGGCGTGGATCGGGTCGATGTACCCCGCACAGTCCGATGTGCACGGACCCTCGGCGCGCGGCCAGCCGTAGTTGCCGGCCCGGACGATGTGGTTGAGCTCCTCCCAGGTGTAGTTGCCGACGTCGCCGCCGTACATCTCCCCGGTCGACGGGTCGAACTGGAACCGCCACGGGTTGCGGAACCCGTAGGCCCAGATGGCGTCGAGCTTGCCGGGCTGGCCATAGAACGGGTTGTCCGCCGGGATGGTCCCGTCGGAGTTGATCCGCAGGATCTTGCCGTGCGGGTTGCTCAGGTTCTGCGCGTTCTCCCCGTCGCCGTTGTCGCCGACCGCGAAGTACAGCTTCCCGTCCGGGCCGAACCCGATGCTGCCGCCGACGTGCAGCAGGTGGGACGGCGACTGGGTCTGGAACAGCTGGTACGGACCGTCGGTGCCGACGTCCTCGGCCGCGCTGAACCGGACCAGGTGGTTCAGCAGGTCTTCCCCGCAGTAGTAGAAGTAGACGTAGTGGTTGGTGATGCCGAACCCGGGGTCGAACGCGATGCCGATCAGACCGCGGTCGCCGGTCGTCTGGGACGGCAGGTCGGCGAACGGAGTCGGCAGCAGCTGGCCGTTCTTGACCACCTTGATCTTCCCGCCGCGCTCCAGGATGAAGATCCGGCCGTCCGGCGCGATCTCGAACCCGGATGCCTGGTCCAGCCCGTCGCCCACGATGAGCGAGGTCTGGAAGTCCGGCGGCGGCGCCGCGTGGCTCGGCGACGCGATCAGCATGCCCGCGACGGTCAGGGACACCACGAGGACCAGGGCTGCCCACTTTCGGACTGTCACTCTACGTACTCCGCTCACGACCCGGGAACTCCGAACTGAACCGCCGTTCAGCCCGTTGATTGTCCACCCGTCTGCGCATGTCAGAGGCGATCCGAAGTGGACATGAGCTGCTTCGTGGGAGCACCGGATGGCGTTACGGAATGGCTGGTCGCCCGTTCAAAACTCACATTCCGTAGCAAGGTAACAGCGATCCCGGCCGGTCCGATCTTTCAGCGGAGAGCCGGAGGAGTGCCACATGACGGACGTCGTCTTCACGTTCTCGGTCGAGATGTTCGAGGATGCGGTCAACCGGGAGTTCTGCCGGCCCCCGGACCAGACGCTGCTGGCACTGGCGCGCGACGAGCGGGTCGGCCGGCTGCTGGTGGCCGACTCGTGGCGGTCCTACCTGGCGTCGGCCGCGCGGCGCCGGCCGATCCGGCTGACCGAGCCGCTGACCGTGGCCGGGCGGGACGCGGTCCGGGTAAGACCGCACCGGGTGCGCACGGTCGAGGCCACCGAGCTGGCCACCGTGGAGCGCTCCTACCGGGCGTACGGCGCGCTGCTCGGGCGCGCGCTGGCCAGGGCCCGCGGCGAGCGGCGGCCCCGGCCGGAGTCGGCCGCGCTGGTCACCTACCACCCGTTCGTCGCCGCGTTCTGCGACGCGCCGTGGATCGGCCCGATCGTCTACTTCGGACAGGACGACTGGGCGACCGGCGAGGGCGTTCGCCCGTGGTGGGACCTCTACCGCGAGGCGTACCAACGGATCGACGAGCGCAAGGCGGCCATCTTCGCGGTGTCCGACGAGCTCGCCGCGCGCATCTCGCCCCGGGTCACGGTCGTTCCCAACGGCGTCGACCCCGACGTCTGGCGGCCACGCCACCCCGCACCGGCGCGGATCGCGGCGCTGCCGGGACCCCGCGCCATCTACACCGGCACCGTCGACGACCGCCTCGAGCGGCGCCTGGTCGAGGCCACCGCGGCCGCGGTCGGTTCGGTGATCATGATGGGCCACCCCGGCGACCCCGACACCATCCGCTGGCTGCGTTCGCTGGACAACGTGCACGTGTTCGGCAGCGTGGGCCAGGCCGAGCTGGCCGCGACCGTGCGGGCGTGCGACGTCGGGCTCATCCCGCACCGGGACCAGGCCGGCATCCGCGCGATGTCCCCGCTCAAGCTGTACGAGTACCTGGCCGCCGGGCTGCCGGTGGTCTCCGTCGACACCCCGCCCGTGCACGGCGTCGACGACGACCGGGTGGTCATCGTCCCGCGCGACGACTGGGCGGCGGGGCTGGCCATGGCCATCGCGCTCGGCAGGGCGACCGAGGAGCGGCGGCTGCGGTTCCTCGAGGAGGTCTCCTGGCAGCGCCGGATGCGCCCGGTGGTCGACGCCGCCACTGTTTCGCCGCTCCGGAACTAACCGCTGTCGTTCCGTTGCAGCGAATGGTGCGGTCGTCGGGTTGATTGTGGCTGGGTGCCGTCACGGTCCCCTGAGGTTCCGTTGGCAGGCACTAGACCGCGCTGTCCACTGTGGATTCGCGCCCGACGACCCGGTTGGCCATGTGGACCAGCTCGGCCAGCTGTTGCCGGTGCACGAGGCGCAGCACCGCGAGGCCCGCGGCGGCCGCGACCGGCAACCCGAGCGCGAGGACGAGCAGGTCGTTGCCGGGGATGGCCACGGCGACGAGCAGGTAGGCTCCCGCCACCCAGGCCGCCAGGTGCACGCCCGGCGCGAGCGTCGCGGCCTGCCCGCGCAGGCTCATGCCGAGCAGGTGGCGCCGGATCAGCCACTCGACCGGGACGAGCAGGGCCGTGGCCGCGGTGTAGCCCACGGCCACGCCGAACGCGCCGAACGGCAGGCCGGCCACGACGCCGGCGAGCGCGACGCCGGCCGTCAGCCAGGCGTAGCGCAGGTTGAGCGCGGCCTGCCCCAGCCCGAGGACCAGCGGCGTCGTGGACGGGTGGTAGATCGTCTGCACCGCCCCGGCCATCGCAAGGACCTGCACGATCGGCGTTGCCGGCGTCCACTGTGGACCAAACAGCAGCGGCACCAGCTGCGGGGCGGCGGCGGCCACCAGCGCCATGGCCGGCAGGGCGAGCGCGGCAAGGGCCCTTGTCGCGCGCTCCAGCTCCGCCCGCAGCGCCGCCAGATCGTCGGCGAGCCGGGAGAACGCCGGGAACAGCACCGCCCCGATCGTCTGGCTGACCAGTTGGACCGGGAGCAGGAGCAGCCGGTAGGCCAGGCCGTAGAAGGCCAGCGCCTCCGGGCCCTGGAACCGGCCGACCAGCAGCTTGTCGACGTTGCGGGACACCGAGTTGATCAGCAGTCCGGCGGCGAACGCGCGCCAGGAGAAGCCGGCGATCGCGCGCACCAGGCCCATCCGCAGGTTGGGCCGGCTCCCCGCGCCCACCATGAGCATGACGAGCACCAGCACGACGTCCGTCGAGACCAGCTGCACGACCAGGGCCCAGTAGCTGGCCCCGAGCACGGCGGCCAGGACGCCGAGCACGCCGCCGACCAGCGCCGAGGCGATGTCGGCGATCCCGATCCTGCGGAAGTCCATCGTGCGGAGCAGCAGGGCCCGTGGGGTGATCGACGCCGCCCGGATCAGCAGGCTCGGCGCGAGCGCGGCCAGCACCCAGGTCAGCTCCGGCGTGGCCATGAAGTCGGCCCACAGCGGAGCGACGGCCAGCGTGACGAGGGTGAGCACCGCCCCGACCGCCAGGTTGACCGACACGACCGCGCCGGGCATGCCCGGCTCGACCTTCGGACGCTGGATCAGCGCGCTGGAGAACCCCTGGTCGAGCAGCAAGCCCACGATCCCGATGTAGACCACGGCCTGGGCGACGATGCCGAACGCCTCGGGGCCGACCAACCGGGCCAGCGCGATCGTGAACACGATCCGCGACCCTTCCCGGCCCACCACCGAGATTCCGCTCCAGCGCATTCCGGACGACAGGCCGACGTCAGCCATCCCGACCCGCCCTCCCTACCGACGCACCCATTCGATCCCCTCCCGCAGGAGGTCGCGAGCGCCCCGGCCGGCGTTACCGTCCGCACATTCGGGTCGCAGATTCCGGTCGGAAAATTTCCGCTTGAATGAGGCCCCTCAACATTCATTAGGCCATCCGGCTTAATTCGAAGTACACCATTTCGTTATCAACTCCGGCCAGGCTAGTGTCGCGACGGTCCGAAGTGGCCTTGAACCCGTGTTCGATGGTTCGCTCCGCCAAGCTCCGCTCACCCGGACGAGAGGTTTCGATGGCTGGTCGTCACGTGGTCGGTGTCGTCCTGCTCGGTATCGCCCTTGCGGCCTGCGAGCTGCCCGGCACGGCGCTGCCGTCGCCCAGCGCGTCGAGCTCGGCCGTCCCGACCACGACCTCGGCCGTCCCGACCTCGGTGACGATGCCGGCCCCGACCTCGGCGACGACCGTGCCGCCGGCCACCAAGCCGGGCCCCGCGCCGCAACCGGGGCCCGGCCGGTGCGGCGGCTTCCCGTCCGCGGCCTGCACCGGGGTGCCGGCCGGCACCGCGCTGCGCACGCACGGCGGCAACCTGTTCGTCACCGATCCCGGTGCGGTGATCGACGGCCTGCACGTCACCGGCGACCTGCTCGTCCGGGCCAACGGCGTGGTGATCCGCAACTCGCAGATCGACGGCCAGATCATCAACTACGACGACTCGGCCGATGTGGACGGTGCGTTCCCGTTCACCGTCCGCGACTCCACGGTCGGCACGGAGACCTGCAAGAGCACCGGCACCGCGATCGGCACCGGGAACTTCACCGTCGAACGCGTGCACATCCGCGGCTTCGGCGACGGCATCCGCGCCAGCGCCCCGAACGTCACGGTCCGCGACAGCTATATCAAGCTGTGCACCAACGACCCGTCCACGCACTCCGACGGCATCCAGGACTACCCCGCGTCCGGCAACCTCGTGTTCGACCACAACACCGTGGACCAGTGCGGCGGCCGCATCCCGACCAACGGCGTCTGCGACCTCAAAATCGGCTACAACGCCCCGATCTACGTCCACTCCAACACCAACGGCGGCACCCGGGGCGCCCGCATCACCAACAACCTCATCATGGGCGGCGTCTACTCCCTGTTCCTCTGGCCCCAACCCGGCGCCGCCTGGGTCGTCACCGGCAACCGGGTCGTCAAGGGAACGTGGACCTACGGACCGGCCCATGTGGAGGGTCTGTGCGGTGAGATCGACCAGTGGTCCGACAACACCGCCGTGACGATCGACGCCAACTACAAGATCACCGGCACCGCGGGCCCGATCCCCTGCCCGAACTAGCGCACCGGGCCGGCGGCGATCCGGCCGAGCTTGCGGCTGCGGTGGGCGCTGCGCGCGCAGCGCGGCGCGGCCGTCGTTTCCGGCACCGCGGGGCGCCTTCGGGTGCACCGCCTTGGCCGTGCTTCAGAAGTCGGGTTGCCGGGTGGGGCTGCGCGAAGGGGGGATACGCCGGCTACCGCACCAGGCCGGCGGCCAGGCGGGCGAGTTTGCGGCTGCGGTGGGCGTAGGTGCGGCGCTGGCGGCGCAGATACATCTTGGCGACCGCGGTGCGAGCCTGGCGGAGCTGGTCGGGGGTGAGGCCGGCGTGCGGGAGCCAGCGCAGGATCTCGCGGACCTGCAGGGTGCTGGCCAGGTGGGACTGCCAGGACGGGACGCCGAGGCGGCGGGCGATGTCGGCCATGCGCTCGGTGCGGGTGTTGCGGTGGGCCAGCACCTCCGGCACGTGCCCCCACGGACCGGCAAGGGCCAGCTTGGTGGCGAAGACCTCGTCCTCCTTGAGCATGTTGCGGCGCGGGATGGCGGCCACCGGGTCGCGGCGGACCAGCCCGTAGAGCGGGTCGACGAGCAGCGCGCTCTCGTTGAGCAGGCGGAGGATCTCGGTGAACCGGACGATCGGGTCGGCCGACGCGAGCCGCACCCCGTCGTAGCGGTCGTCGGTGCGGGTGATGCCGTCCGGGCCGGTGTAGGCGACCGTGGTGGTGACCAGGATGCGGCGCTCGTCCTCGGCGAACGCGGCCAGGCCGCGGGACACGCAGTCCGGGGCCAGCCAGTCGTCGTCGCCGACCCAGCGGAAGAACGTGCCCTTGGACAGCCGCATGGCCCCCACGAAGTTGTTGAGCAGCCCCACGTTCACCGCGTGGCGATGATAGACGATCCGCGGGTCGGACCTGGCCAGCTCGCGGCAGACCTCCTCGGTGCCGTCGGTGGAGGCGTTGTCGGAGATCACCAGCTCGATGCGCTCGTGGTCCTGCGCGAGCACCGACCAGACGACCTCCTCGATCCGGTCGGCGCCGTTGCGCACCGGAAGGCAGATCGACACCAGCTCCTTCGTCGGGTTCATACCCGCTCCAGCCAGATCTCGCGCCAGAACGGGACGAACTCCCGCGGGCAGTTTCCCTTGTAGGCGCCCGCGCACACGACACCTTCCAGCACGATGCACGGGCTCTTCATGGTGAGCATCCGGCCGGTCTTCTCGTCGATGCACCGGTCGACGCGGTTGAGCACGCGGGCGGTCGTGCCGCAGTAGCGGGCCATCTCCTCCTCGAAGCCCATGCCCCGGTTGAGCCGGTTTTCGTCCAAAGTGGCCTCGATCTCGGCCTTGGGCTTGATCCGGACCAGCTCACCCGGCTGCAGGTTCAGCGCGCCGGTCGGGGTGCGGCCGGTGACCCGGCCCCGCACGAAGCCCCACGACAGGCCATCCTTGATCCACAGCTTGCGCGGCAGCACCTTCCTGGACAGGTACTGGAAGTGGTTGAACAGCCCGGCCCAGATCGCCCGCAGGGTGGCCAGAACGCCGGCGTTGCCGGTCCGCACGTCCTGCACGTACTGGCCGAAGTCCTTGAACGGCAGGCAGGTCGGCGCGGCCCGGAGCAACTCGGTCGCCTGGCAGGAGAACCGCTCCTCGCCGTCCTCGCCCGGCGCCTTGCGGGCGTTGAGCTCGACCAGCTTGAGCAGTGGCCGACCGTCCGCGAGGTCGTCGGACCTGGCCGGCGCCGGGCCGTCGACCTTGCGCAGCCAGCTTTCCTTCCAGTACATCGAGCACGCGGTCTGGCAGCCGCCGTGCGCCGACCCGTCGCAGCGGGCCCCGGTCAGGTGCACGGCGTTGGTCATCCGGCGCAGGCCACCCTTGCCGGACACGGTGTCGCACAGCTTGTGCGCAACCTTGTGCACGGTGAGCCGCTGCCCGCAGTACTTCACCATCTCCGGCATGAAGGGCAGGTTGTCCAGCTCGCCCCGCTCGTCCAGCGTGGCCAGGATCTCGGCCTCACTGAGCACTTCCACCCAGTCACCGACCCGGAGGTTGAGCGTCATCCCCGGTCACTCCTTCAGTAGATCGGCGTCGTGCAAGGCATCCGCCGCGGCCGCGACCGCCGCGAACGGAAGGCCGGACCGCTCGGCGATGTCCAGCAGGCTGTGGTCGCCGTCGGAGAGGTTCAACACCCACAGCATCGCGAGTTGGGCCTGTTTGGTATCACTGCGGCCGCCAAGAGATTCGTAGAGTCCGCGCTTTCCCAGCTGTGGCTCGCCGTACGGGCTGAGGTTGACGTAGTGCCGGTTGCCCTCGAGCACGCCGACGACCTCCCACACGGTCTCCAGCGTGTCGGCCATCGCTTCCGGCGTCACGAAGTCCGGGGTGTCGGCCGAGGTGTGGTACTCGGGATAGCCGGCATACGGGGTTCTGGTCAGGCAGCCGACACCGAGGTTGAACCCGGGCGAGCAGAACTGCCGCTCGTCGTAGCCGTACGGCGAGAAGTCCACGATCCGGTGGGGCCGGCCGGACGCGGCCAGCACGTGCGCGACCACGCGGTCGATCTCGGCGTCCCCGCGCCGGCTTCGCTTGTAGGTCAACGATCCCGGGTCGCCGGCGCAGGCCAGTACCAGGCCGTGCCGGATCCGGCCGACCCGCTCGTGGTTGCGCGCCAGCCAGGTGATCGAGCCGATCGTGCCCGGGATGAACAGGAACCGGTACGTGTACCGGGGATTCGCGCCGGCCAGCCGGCGAGCAAGGGCGCTGGCCACCGCGACGCCGGCCAGATTGTCGTTGGCCAGCGACGGATGGCAGACGTGGCAGGACACCAGCACCTCGTCGGCGACCCGGCCGGGCACCACGTGCTCGGCGTAGGTGAGGTGCCCGTCGGCCAGCGTCGAGTCGATCACGACCCGGTACCTGCCGTCGGGCAGGGAGTCCAAGGTGGACTGTGCGAGGCAGAACCCCCAGTCCGGCTCGTAGTAGCTGGTCCGGTACGGGATCAGGTCCGGCTGCTCGGGCAGGGTGTGCAGGTGCGGCCGCAGCTCGTCGAGGGTCATCGTGGTGTCGACCGGCGTGCTGTAGCCGACCACGTGCAGGTTCGACGCGCGGAAGTCGACCACCCGGGCGCCGGAGGAGTCGGCGATGTAGGCGTCGCGGATGTTCCACTCGCGCGGAACGGTCCAGTCGAACACCTGCGTCCCGGTCGGCACCTCGTGCACGGTGAGCGGGATCAGCTCCCCGACAATATCCAATGTAGACCGTACGCCGTCGCCGGTGATGCTGCGGCACAACGGATAGAGCCGTTCGACCAGTGCGTGCATCTCCCGGCCGAGGTCGGTGCTCATTCCGTCCCCTCGCAAGCTCGATGACGGCGACCCTGCCGCCTCGTTCCTCGGCGGCAGGGCAGTGCTCGATGGTTCGCTCCGCTCACCGCTGCGGGTCCACGGGCCGCAGCGTGTCGTCGAGCGTGCCTGCCTCGCGGCGGTCGGACAGGTGCGCCAGCCGGGTGAAGCGCCGCTCGAAGTCCTGCTGGGTGAGGCCGAACCGTTGGTACGCCTCGGCGAGCTCCACCGCTCCGGCCTTGACCGTCCACGCCGCGTGGAAGTCCGGCACCGCGGCCCGGATCCGGGAGAAGTCGACCCGGTAGGAGCGCGGGTCCGGCCCGCTCTCGCCGGTGATCACCAGCCGGGCGCCCGGCACGACCTCGACCACCTCGTTGGCGATCTGCGCCACGGTCAGGTTGTTCTGCTCCCACCCGACGTTGAACGCCTTGGCGTGCACCGCTTCCCGGGGCGCGACGAGGGTCGCGGCGAACGCGGCCGCGATGTCCCTTGCGTGCACGAGCGGCCGCCACGGGCTGCCGTCGGACAGCACCCTGGCCTCGCCGTTGAGGAACGCGTGGGCGACCAGGTTGTTCAGCACGATGTCCGCGCGCAGCCGCGAGGAGAAGCCGAACGCGGTGGCGTTGCGCAGCGACACCGGGGTGAAGTCGTCGTCGGCGAGGTCGACCAGGTCGGCCTCGACCCGGACCTTGGACTCCGCGTACGGGGTCACCGGGCGCAGCGGGGCGTCCTCGTCGACCAGCTCGTCGGCCCCGGATGTGCCGTACACCGAGCAGGTGGACGCGTACAGGAACCGGCGCACCCCGGCGTCCCTTGCCAGCCGGGCCAGCCGCACCGACGCGTGGTGGTTGACGTCGTAGGTCAGCTCCGGCGCGAGCGAGCCGAGCGGATCGTTGGACAGCGCGGCGAGATGCACCACGGCGTCCACTCCGGACAGTGCGGCCGACGGAACGTCCCGCAGGTCAACCAGGTGGCCCGGCGGATCGGCCGGCGGCGGGCCGAGCACGCACCCGGCGAACAGCCCGGAGTCCAGGCCGACCACCTCGTGCCCGGCCTCGACCAGCACCGGCACCATCACCGTGCCCAGATACCCTTGGTGCCCGGTCACCAGCACACGCATCCGACTCAACCTCCAGCCAGGTCAAGGACGACCTTGGCGACGTGGAACGCCTCGGCGTACCGGGCGCCGCACTCGATGCCGCGGATCCGGGCCAGGCCGAGGAACGCTTCCCGGTCGTACCAAGGACGGTGTCGCTGCGACGGGTAATGCTGTTGCAGCAGTGCGACCTTCGTCTCGGCCAGCTCCGTGGTCAGCGGCTGGTAGGCCGACGGCCGGCCGAGGTCGCCGTCCCACTTGACGATTTCGTAGCCCAGCGTCAGGTGGTCGCGGAAGGCCGTGGGCACCAGCTCGGCGAGGCCGCGGTGGTCTTGGTGGGCGTCGAGCCTGTTGGGCGCCAGCAGCAGATCCGGGCCGGTCTGCGCGCGCAACTCCTCGAGCGCGGCCTTGGCCTCGTCCCAGTGCGCTGGCAGCCGCCCGTCCGGAATCTTCAGCACGGTCAGGTGCAGATCCGCACCGGGACAGAAGGCGGTCAGCGCCGCGTGCTCCTCGTCGGCGCGCTCGGTGCCGCCGCCGGAGAGCACCAGCGCGTCCACCCGCAGGCCCGGGTTGGCCGCGCAGATCGTGAACAGCGTGCCGCCGGCGCCGATCGCGATGTCGTCGCAGTGCGCCCCCAGCGCGGCGATCCGCCCCGGCGGCGACGGCCACAACGTGATCATCGGCTCTCCCATAGGGCCCACGGCTTCTCGCCCCTCGAGTACGCCTCGTCCAGCGCCACCCGCTCCTTGACCGTGTCGGTCGGCCGCCAGTAACCACGGTACGGGTACGCGAGCAGCCGGCCGCGCTTGGCCAGCTCGGCGCAGCCGTCGGCCACCAGGTCGCCGTTCTCCGGGATGTGGTCGAAGACCTCCTGGCGCAGCACGAAGTACCCGCCGTTGACCCACAGCGGCATCTGGTCGACCGGCGTGATGCCGCCGACCATCCCGGACTCGCCGAGGTCCACGCAGTGGAACGTGCCCGGCGGGGGCACGACCATCATCGAGGCGCCGGCGTCGGTGCGCGCGAACCGGTCGATGATCTCCGGCAGCGGCGCGTCGGTGAGCACGTCGGCGTAGTTGGCCAGGAACAGCTCGTCGCCGTCGAGGTGGTCGCGAACCCGGCGCAGCCGCTCGCCGATCGGCGACTCGATCCCGGTCTGCACGAACGAGATCGTCCAGTCGGCGATGTCGGCGGCCAGCAGCTCCACGTCCCCCTTGCGCAGCACGAAGTCGTTGGACTCGGTCTCCCGGTAGTCAAGGAAGAAGTTCCTGATGTGGTGCGCGCCGTAGCCCAGGCACAGGATGAACTCCTTGTGTCCGAAGTGGGCGTAGTAGCGCATCACGTGCCAGATCAGCGGCCGCGGACCGACCATCTGCATGGGCTTGGGCACGTCGCCCGGAGTGCCGGTGCGCATCCGCGTCCCGTACCCGCCGCAGAACAGCACGACCTTCACGGCTCCACGACCTCCAGCCGAGGAATGGGGAAGACCAGCTGGCCACCCCATTCGCCCACATAGGACAGTTGCTCGATCAGCTCGTCGCGCAGGTTCCATGGCAGCACCAGCACGTAGTCCGGCCGGTCCTGGGCGATCCGCTCGGGCGGCAGGATCGGGATGCGCATGCCGGGCGTGAACTTGCCGTGCTTGTACGGGTTGCGGTCCACCGTGTATGCGAGCAGGTCGGTCCGGATGCCGCAGTGGTTGAGCAGCGTGTTGCCCTTGCCGGGGGCGCCGTACCCGACCACCAGCTTGCCCCGCCGGGCCGCGCCGATCAGGAACTTCAGCAGGTCCTGGCGCACGGTGGCGACCCGCCGGGCGAAGTCGGCGTAGCCGACCAGCTCGTGCAGGCCGGCGGACTTCTCCATGGCGAGCACGTCGGCGACCCGCTGGTGCGGCTGATCACCCAGCTCCTCCGGCCGCGCCCACAGCCGGATGGACCCGCCGTGCGTGTCGAGCAGCTCGACGTCCACAAGGGACAGTCCGCCGCCGGCCAGCGCGCGCTGGGCCGATGCCACCGTGTAGTACTGGAAGTGCTCGTGGTAGATCGTGTCGTACTGGTTCTGCTCCACCAGCGTGTGCAGGTGCTGCACCTCGATCGACACCCACCCGTCGTCGGCGACCAGGGCGCGCAGCCCCTCGGTGAACCCGACGACGTCCGGGATGTGCGCGTAGACGTTGTTGGCCACCACCAGGTCGGCCGGCCCGTGCGTGGCGCGGACCGCGGCGCCGGTCTCCGGGCCGAGGAACGCGGTGACGGTCGGGACGCCCTTGTCCCGTGCGGCCTTGCCGACGTTGACCGACGGCTCGACGCCGAGGCACCGGATCCCCGCGGTCACCACATGCTGCAGCAGGTAGCCGTCGTTGCTGGCCACCTCCACCACGAAGGAGTCCGCGCCGAGGCCGAGCCGCCCGATCGCGCCGGCCACGAAGTCCCGCGCGTGCCGCACCCAGGAGCTGGAGTACGACGAGAAGTAGGCGTACTCGGTGAACGTGTCCTCCGGGGTGATCAGCGGCGGCAGCTGGGCCAGCCAGCAGGCCGTGCAGACCCGCAGGTGCAGCGGGAAGGTCTGCTCCGGCTCGTCGAGCTGCTCGGCGGTCAGCACCCGCTCACACGGCGGCGTCGCGCCGAGGTCGACCACGCTCGCCAGGCTCGTCGAGCCGCACAACCGGCATGTCGTCATCAGTACGCCCCCTCGCCGGACAGGACCGCCCGGAACGTCTTCCACAAGATCACCGCGTCCAGCGCGAGCGACCAGTCCTCCACGTAGCGCAGGTCGAGCCGGACCGCTTCCTCCCAGGAGAGGTCACTGCGCCCACTGACCTGCCACAGGCCGGTAACGCCGGGCTTGACCAGCAGCCGGCGCCGGACGTCCGGCTCGTACTTCGCGGTCTCCTCCGGCAGCGGCGGCCGCGGCCCTACCAGCGACATCGAGCCGCTGAGCACGTTGAACAGCTGCGGCAGCTCGTCGATCGAGTACCGCCGCAGGACGCCGCCGACCCGGGTGATCCGCGGATCGCGGCGCATCTTGAACAGCAGGCCGGCGCCCTCGTTCAGCTCGGTGAGCCCGGCCAGCAGCTGGTCCGCGTTCTTGATCATGGTGCGGAACTTGACGATGGTGAACTCCTGGCCGTCCTTGCCGACCCGGCGCTGCCGGTAGAACACCGGCCCGCGGCTGTCGATCACGATGGCCAGGCTCACGAAGATCAGCAGTGGGGCGATCAGCAGGAGCAGCACCGCCGCGCCGATCCGGTCGACGATGTCCTTGACCACCCGCCGCGCCCCGGTGAACGCCGGCGCGCTGACCCGCAGCAGCGGCATCCCCAGCACCCCGCTGACGTGCAGCCGCGGCCCGGCCACCTCCATCAGCGTCGGCGCCACGACCATCTCCGCGCCGCTGCCCTCGAGCTTCCACGCCAGCTGCTGCAGCCGCCGCGGCGTCCAGTACGGGTCCGCCGTGATCGCCACGATCCGGTACCCGCCCCGGCGGACGTGCTCAGCCAGCTCGTCGAGCTCCCCGACGACCGGCACCCCGTCCAGCTCGCCGGCCGCGTTGCCCAGCCCGTCGGCCGTGCAGACCGCGTCCACCCGCCACCCGATGTGCGAGTTGATCCGGGTCCGCTCGATCAGGTCCCGGACCGTGTGCGGGCTCCCCGCCGCCAGCACCGGCAGCAGGCAGCGCCCGTCGCTGCGCGCCCGGTGCAGCAGCCGCCGCAGCACGTACCTCATCGGCAGCGCGGTCGTGGCGATCGCCGGGACCACGAGGAACACCCATGGCCGCATCGTCGTGATGCTGAACGCCAGCCCGGCGAGGCCCAGCGCGACGTCGGCGGCGAACAGCCCGCGCCCGAGCCGCCCGAACTCCTCCGCGCCCTGCCCGAGCACCACCAGGTTCCAGGCCCGGTTCATCCCCAGCGAGCACAGCACGACCAGCGCCGTGACCGCGCCCATGACGACCGTCTTCCCCCCTGACATGCCGGTGTTGGCCGCCACCAGGCCACCCACCACGATCACCGACAGGAGCGTGCACAGCACGTCGCTGGCGATCACCGAACGCCGGTACCGCGGCTCCCATGCGGCCACCGGCGGAGTCGATTCCCCTGCCGTGTACAGCTCTTCCGGTTCCGCGCCGCCGGAACCGGACGAGCTCGTCGATCTTCGACGCGGGGACCCGACCTGATGACTCATCGTGTTTTACCCTTAGTGTTCAACCATTTCGGGCATGCTTCACCGTCGGGCGTCCCCGGAGGCCCAGACACAATCCTTTGGCTTGTCAGTCAACGAATCGGACTTCGCTGGCCAAGCCGCCGCTGCGATACCTCATTCGCTCAGGTCCCCGCCCCCGTTACACGGACAGTGAGACCTTCCCTTCCCAGTTGAGCGAGCCATTAGGCACATCAAGTGATCGAACCGCTACCACCAGGCGCGACACCCGTCCCCCACAAACTCAGCGCGCACGCTATGTCCCCCTCCGCCTTGATCGGCAGTCCCCCGACCCCACCTTCACCCGATCGAGTGATCAACATCACCGACATACTTGAACTCTACCTAGGGCCTATCTAGAGTTCTTGCATGCCCGCCGAACCCCGCATGACCCTGCCCACCCAGCTGGTCCTGCGCACCCTCATGGCCGACCCCACCCGCGAGCTCTACGGCCTGGAACTCTGCGCGGCCGCGGGCCTCCCCTCCGGCACCATCCACCCCCTCCTCGCCCGGCTGGAGAAGTTCGGATGGCTAGTCAGCCATTGGGAAAACATCGACACCCACACCGAAGGCCGCCCACGCCGCCGCTACTACCGCCTCAACCCCAACTCGATCGCCACCGTCCAAGCCGCCCTCCACCGAGCCGAGAGCACCACTCAAGCCCTCACCCGCCTCCGCCCCCACCTAGCCGGAGGCGACCCCCGATGAACCATGAGCTTGGCCCCGTTGGCCGGACACGTCGGGTGTGGGGTCAGTGATCTTGGTCTGACCCGGTGTGGAGGGCTTCAAACGTGATGGGGCTGTGCATTCCGATACTGGAGTGTCTCCGTTTCGGGTTGTACCAGCATTCT
>NZ_DASZCQ010000107.1:0-3746 GCF_035942955.1 Actinophytocola sp.
CCCCGGGGGCACGGCGTGCCCGAGCGTGCCGACCTTCGGATCGGCATGCGCTCATTCTCCTCTTACCCGATTGCGCGCAACGGAGTTGCAAGGCAGCCCGGAAGTATCACGGGGACTGTCGCGATCGCGGAGGAGGAGATCTTCATGGCCGGACCCACATTCAACCGTCGCAGAGCCCTGCTCGGCGGCGCGGCGCTGCTCGGCGCTCCGCTCGTCGCGGGCCGGCCGGCGGAGGCGGCCGGCCCGGATCCGATCCCGATCCGGGGACGGATCGCCAACCCCTCGCACCGCGGCCAGCGTGTCTACACCGGACTGTACTTCGCCGGTCCGCACAACCGGAACTCCATTCCGCTGTTCACCCGCCACCCGCTCAACTTCGACCGGCTGGACTGGCGCAGCGAGGCGGACATCAGGTTCTCCCTGCAGCATCTGGTTGATCTCGGGCTCAACACGGTCAAGCTGTCCTACTTTGGGCATCTGGGCGACTCCGACGACTTCGCGCCGACGTGGCTGTTCTCCCAGCGGCGCTGGCCCCACGAGGGCGGCTCGGGCAACTACACCGAGGCCGAGCAGATCGCCAGGGTCCGGCAGCTGTTCGACATCGCCCACGGGATGGGCCTGCTGGTCGCGCCGCTGATCGAGGTGACTCCGAACAACAAGTTCTTCGACTACTTCCCGCACGCCCTCGACGAGCTGCTGTTCCGGGCCGGCTGGCTGCTCAAGCACTTCGGCGACGCGCCCAACTACCTTCGCGTCTTCGACAGGCAGGGCAAGGCGCGCCATGTCCTGTGGCAGATCGAGGCGATCCATCTCGGCGACGTCGACCCGGTGGCGTTCGCGGCCGGGTTCGACACCGCGGCCCAGCTGCTGCGCGAGCGCACCGGGCACGCGGTCGGCTGGGGCCTCGACGTGACCCCGCTGCCGCCGTACGGCCCGCACACCGGACCCGAGCCGGAGCTGCTGCGCGACACGGCCAGCGTCGTCATGATCAACCCGTTCAACATCACGTCGCAGGGACCAGGCGCGTTCGAGCCGCAGCCCGACGTCACCGAGGCCGAGCGGATGGAGTACGCGAGCGCCATCACGCAGCGCTGGGTCGGCTCGGGAATTCCGTACGTGGCCCCGCTGTTGCCCGGCTACGACCCGACCCCCGAGGTCTTCCCCGACCTGACCGCGTACGGGTTCAACGCCGACTGGCTGAGCCAGCAGCGGGAGCTGGCCGTGCGCAACGGAAACGCGGGCGTCTCGTTCGACACGCTGAACGGCTTCACCGAGGGCTACAACACCTATCCGACCGAGGAGGACGGCGACACCATCACGGTGTGGGCGCGTGAGAGCGTCGCCGCCCACCGTCGCTTTTGGACCTCGATCTGACGGACGGCGCCGTGCAACGGTCCCGCAATGCGCGGTGACAGGGTGGGCCGACCCATGGTCATCGATCCCACCGTCCCGAGAGAACCGAGCATGAACCACAAGAAGATCGTTCTATCCGTCGCCACCGCGCTCGCGCTCGCCGGCTGTGGATCCACCATGGCGGGACAGTCGGCGGGCCCACCGGCGGCCAGCTCCTCGGCGCCCACGACGGACCCGCCCGCCACGAGCTCCTCGACGCCACCGGCCGCGGCCGGCGACGACGCGGGCACCACGCCGACCGGAACCACGCTGAAGGTCGGGCAGCCCGCCACCGTGCTGTACGAGACGAAGGACGGCGCCAAGGAGACCACCCGGCTCGAGGTCACCGCCACCTCGGTGGAGAAGGGCGCGATCAGCGATCTGAAGAACTTCGACCTCGACGCGCAGACCAAGCTGAGCGAGCCGTTCTACGTCCACATGACCTTCCGCAACACCGGGCCGAACCCGATGGAGCCCGGCGGCATCTTCGGTCTGGTCGAGGCGCACAACACCGACGGCGACGAGCTCAACCGGCTCAGCCTGATCGGCGAGTTCGACAAGTGCGACGGCGAGGTGGTCGAGACCCTTGCCGTCGGCCAGTCGTACACCGACTGCGGCGTCTACCTCGCGCCATCCGGCCAGGCCCTCGGCGACGTCACCTTCGGCTTCTACCTCGGCTCCGACCGAACCGAGATCATCTGGAAGCCCTAGCCGGCCGGCCAGGCACCCCGGGCTGCGACCCGCCACCCTGACGCCGAGGGTCGACCGCTGAGGCTCAGCAGCGCCTGCGCGTCGAGCCCCACAACCGCTCGTACTCGTCGAGATCGGCGGACGCGACGATGGTTCCGTCCGCGAGCTCGACGACGCCGCGGGGGGCCGGCGAGGAGCCGTCGACCGGCACGCCGGGCACGTCGCTGGACCGGAACGGGTAATCGGCCGAGACGGACTTGCCGACGAAATGCTCGTACCGCGGCTCGGCCAGCTCACGCTTGGGGTAGTCGATGACCATGGTGGAGCCGTCCCGCGATTTGTCGAGCGCGTAACGGGTGCTTCCGTCCATCGGGTCGCGGTACTCGGTCAGCTCGATGTACCCGTCGAGCATCCGGTGCAGCTGGGTCGTCCGCAGCGTCGAACCCGCGCTGATCGCCGCGAAGTACCGGTGCCAGATCTCCTCTTTCTGGCGGCCCCAGCATTCGTACAGGCTGACGTCGTCGGTGTCGTAGAGCAGCCGCGAGCCGTCGGACCGGCGCAGCCTGAACCAGGGCTTGCGGTCGCACGGAACCTGTTCCCACCGCCCCTCGTGCATCCCCATCAACCGGCGCACCGCGCCCCATGCGGCTTGCTTGTCGCCGAAGCGGCGGGCGCCGAACCCCAGGTGGTCGACGTACCAGTCGTTCTCCACCAGGGTGCCGACCTGGATCTGCACCGCGCCGTCCTGCGGCCCGTGGTCCTTGAGCTCCCACTGCATCACGGCCCGGAACGGCTGGGCGCTCAGTAAGACCGGCTCGCCGCGATCAACGTCCACGGCACGGCAATGTAGTGGATCGCGGGCGCGCGTAGGGTGTCGGTTCGAGACGTCACCGCCGGAGGGGATCGACCGGTGAAGCCTGCCCTTGCGCGCCGCCGGCGGCCAACATCATGAGCCCGCGGGCCGAGGTGGGCGCCAGGGTGCTGTTCGACGCCGCCCACAGGTCCGACTGATCGCTCCGGGTCAGCTTCGGGTGCAGAGGGTTCCGTTGAGGGTGAACAAGGTGGGCTCGATGTTGGGCCCGGTGTAGTTGCCGACGAAGCCGATGTTGGCGCTGGCGCCCGGGGTGAGGCGGGCGTTGAAGTCGGCGTTGGTGATGGTCACCGTGGTGCCGTCCTGGCTCCAGGTGCCGTTCCAGCCACCGGCCTGCTGCTGCCACACCGTCGGCCAGGTGAACCGCAGCGTCCAGCCGTCGATCGTCTCGGCGCCGGTGTTGGTGATGTCGATGCTGGCGACGAACCCGCTGCCCCAGTTCGTGGTGTCGGTGAAGCGCACGGCGCACGTGCTGCTCGCCGGGGCGGGCGTGGTGATGGTCAGCGGTGGCGAGGACCAGGACACCCGCCCGGCGGTGTCGCGGGCGATCACGTTGACCGTGTACCGGTTGCCGGGGTTGAGGTTGTGCACGGTGAAGCTGGTGCCCGGCGTCTCGCCCCACTGCTCGCTGGTGGTGCCCAGGTGCCGGTACACCTCGTACTTGGCGATCGGGCTGGCGCCGGGCGCGGCCGCCGGCCAGCTGATCGTGGCGGTGCGATCGGTGACCGCGCCGGCCACCGGCGTGCCCGGCGCGCCGGGCGCCCCGGACGCGGCGGCGGCCGGGCGCAGCTCG
>NZ_DASZCQ010000108.1:0-5318 GCF_035942955.1 Actinophytocola sp.
GCCCCGCCGTGCCCACGGCGGGGCCACTTTTCTTTGATATAGCCGCGATTATGGGCAGTTGACCCATTCGTCGGTGCCGTCGGTGAAGGTCTGATGTTTCCAGATCGGCAGCCGCCGCTTGACGTCGTCCACGAGGTCGGCGCAGGCGGCGAACGCCTCCCGCCGGTGGTCGGCGGAAACCGCACAGGCCAGCGCCACGTCGCCGATGTCGAGCCCGCCGACCCGGTGACTGACCGCGACCGCGCGCACGCCAGGGTGCCGCGCCGCGACGTCCGCGGCCACCTCCTCGATGACCGCCTTGGCGCTGGGATGCCCCTCGTAGGTCAAGCCCAGCACGGCCCGCCCGTGGTCGTGGTCGCGGACCACGCCGGCGAAGGTCACCACCGCTCCCGCCGCCCGCTCGCCGACCAGCGCGGCGTGCTCGTCGACCGACAGCGGCGCCTCGCTGACCTCGGCGCGCAGCACCCGGGCGCCGCCGGTCGCCGGACGCACATGATCACCGCCGGCCAGCTGGTCGACCGCGTGCGACAGCACCCCGTCCAGCACGCCGAGCCCGTCGCGCACGCCGCCGGTCGACCCCGGCAGGTTCACCACGAGCGTGCCGCCGGCCACCCCGGCCAGCCCGCGGGACAGCACCGCGGTCGGCACCGCCGGCAGCCCGGCGGAGCGGATGGCGTCGGCAAGGCCGGGAATCTGGTAGTCCAGCACGGACGCGGTGGCCTCCGGGGTGCGGTCGGTCGGGCTGATCCCGGTGCCGCCGGTGGTGATCACGACGGTCACCCGGTCGGCCACCGCCTCCCGCAGCGCCGCGGCCACCGGCTCGCCGTCGGGCACCACGACCACATCACCGACCTCGAACCCGCGCTCGCGCAGCCAGGCCGCGATCACCGGGCCGGTCCGGTCCTCGTACACCCCGGCCGCCGCCCGGTTCGACGCGGCCACCACACGAGCCGTGCGCGTGCTCATCTGCCCTCCGGTCGGGTCCAGGTACCGGACCTGCCGCCCTCCTTGCGGACGAGGCGGACCGAGTCCAGCACGGCCGCGGGGTCCACGGCCTTGATCATGTCGTGCAGGGCGAGGCCGGCGACGGCGACCGCGGTCAGCGCCTCCATCTCCACGCCGGTACGGTCCGCGGTGCGCACGGTCGCGGTGATCGCGACCTCCGTCTCGCCGAGCTCGAAGTCGACCCGCAGGCCGGTCAGCGCGATCGGGTGGCACAGCGGAACAAGCTCGGGCGTGCGCTTGGCCCCCATGATCCCGGCGATCCGGGCGGTGGCCAGCGCGTCCCCCTTGGGCAGCCCGTCCCGCCGCAGCGCGTCGATCACCTCGGCCGTCGTACGCACCACCCCGGACGCCACCGCGGTCCGAGCCGTCACATCCTTGCCGGACACATCCACCATCCGGGCGGCCCCCGCGGAGTCCAGGTGGCTCAGCTCATGCACGATGCGATGCTACGTGCCCCCGCACACGGCGGCCGCCTTGCGGACGCACTCCGCCACGGCGGGCGCCACCGCCGAGTCGAACACGCCGGGACCAACGGCGACGCGGTGAGCCGTCGCCGCGGATCGCGCGCTGCCAGGACGACGGCCGCGCCGCGCGCCGCCCGCGTAGCGCGGCCGTCGTTCATCACGTGCCCACGTGCACGGCGGCCTTGCGGACGCACTCGGCGACGGCGGGGGCGACGGCGGAGTCGAACACGCTGGGGACGATGAACGAGGCGTTGAGGCGGTCGCCGTCGACGGCGTCGGCGATGGCGTCGGCCGCGGCGAGGAGCATGTCGTCGGTGACGGTGCGGGCGTGCGCGTCGAGCAGGCCGCGGAACACGCCGGGGAAGGCGAGCACGTTGTTGATCTGGTTGGGGTAGTCGCTGCGCCCGGTGGCGACGACGGCCGCGTAGCGCTGGGCTTCGAGCGGGTCGATCTCGGGGTCTGGGTTGGCCAGCGCGAAGACCACCGGGCGCGGGGCCATCGTGGCGACCTGCTCGGCGCCGAACAGGTTGGGCGCCGACACCCCGATGAACACGTCGGCCCCGACCAGCGCGTCGTGCAGGGTGCCGGTCCGGCCGGAGTGGTTGGTGTTCAGCGCGATCCAGGACAGGTTCGAGTCGAGGTCGCCGCGGTCGCGGTGCACGATGCCGTTGATGTCCACCGCGATCACGTCGCCGGGGCCGCGTTGCAGCAGCAGCCGGACGATCGCCGAGCCGGCCGCGCCCACGCCGCACACCACGATCCGGCAGTCGGCAAGCGACTTGCCGACCACCCGCAGCGCGTTGCGCAGCGCGGCCACCACCACGATCGCGGTGCCGTGCTGGTCGTCGTGGAACACCGGGATGTCCAGCTTCTCGCGCAGCCGCCGCTCGATCTCGAAGCAGCGTGGCGCGGCGATGTCCTCCAGGTTGATCCCGCCGTAGACCGGGGCGAGCAGCTGCACCGCGTGGATGATCTCGTCGACGTCCTGGGTGTCCAGGCACACCGGCCAGGCGTCGACGTTGGCGAACTTCTTGAACAGCGCCGCCTTTCCCTCCATCACCGGAAGGGCGGCGGCCGGCCCGAGGTTGCCGAGGCCGAGCACGGCCGAGCCGTCGGTGACCACCGCGACCGTGTTGCGCTTGATCGTCAGCCGGCGCGCGTCGTCCGGGTTCTCGGCGATGGCCTGGCAGATCCGGGCGACGCCGGGGGTGTAGGCCCGGGACAGGTCGTCGCGGTTCTTCAGCGCGATCTTGGGCCGAATCTCGATCTTGCCGCCGAGGTGGATCAGGAAGGTCCGGTCGGACGCCTTGCGCACCACGACGCCGGGCAGCCGCTCCAGCTCGTCGCCGATGTCGCGGGCATGGTCGTCGGACAGCGCGTTGCAGGTGATGTCGACGACGATCCGGTCGGTGTGCGACTCGACCACGTCGAAGGCGGTGGTCACGCCGCCGACCTTGCCGATCGCGCTGGCCAGCTCCCCGGCCGCGCTCGCCGACGGCGGCGCCTCCACGCGGAAGGTGATGGAATAACCAGGACCAGGAACCGGCATGGCGTGACCCTATCGCCAGAACCCGCCCAACACCCCGGCGTGTTTGCCGCTCACGTCGTCGTGTTGGCCGCGCACGACGCCAACATGGCGACGCCAGGCGCAAACACGCGGGCTAGCGTTCCCAGTTGATCTCGGTCTCGGGGTGCACGTAGCCGAGCTGCTCAGGCGGGAGCGGGAAGGTCAGCTCGCCGAAGGGCGACAGCGCGCCCTGCCGGTCCGCGACGACCTCGCTCACCGGGTGCCGCCCGTTGACGTCGTCCCCCGGCCACGCGGGATCGATGCGCTCGCTGTTGTTGCCGCCCTTCGCCACCGGATCCTCCTGTCGCATCTGAACATCCGCGCTGGGTAGGTTACTCGACCGATGCCCGGCGGGCCGCACGTATACCGTGGTCAGCGTGCCCGCCCCCACGCTCACCTCGTGGCTGCGCGCCCGCGACGACGAGGCGCTCGCCGCTCTGCTGCGCGCGCGGCCCGACCTCGCGACGCCCCCGCCCGCCGACAGCACCGTGCTCGCCGCGCGGGCCGGCGCCAGGGCGTCGGTGGCCAGGGCCGCGGAGGGGCTGGACACGTTCATTCTCGCCGTGCTGGACGCCCTGGTGCTCGCCGACGCCGACGTGGCGCCGGTCCCGGTGGCCGCGCTGGTCCCCACGCTGGGGGTGGCCGCCGAGCGGGTGTCCGCCGCGGTCGGCCGGCTCCGGGAGCTGGCGCTGGCCTGGGGCGAGGACGACGCGATCTCCGTGGTGCCGGCGGTGCGCGAGGTCACCGGTCAGTTCCCGGCCGGCCTCGGCCGCCCGTCGCCCGCGCTGGACGGGGTGGACGTGCCGGCGCTGCTGGCCGGGCTGGACGAGGCGGACCGCCGGCTGCTCACCGCCCTTGCGCACGGCCAGCCGATCGGCCGCACCCGGGACGCCACGGTCCCGGCCTCGGTCGAGCAGGCGCGGACACCGGTGCAGCGGCTGCTCGCGCTCGGCCTGCTGGTGCGCAGGGACGACGAGACCGTCGAGCTGCCCCGCCAGGTGGGCCTGGCGATCCGCGGTGACGCCCCGCTCGGCGCGGTCCGGCTGGTCGAGCCGGAGCTGCGCACGCTCGATCACCGTCCGTCCACAGTGGACGCCACGGCGGCCGGCGAGGTGCTGGAGCTGGTGCGCCGCATGGAGATCATGCTCACCGCGTGGTCCGACGAACCGCCGCCGGTGCTCAAGTCCGGCGGCCTCGGCGTGCGCGACCTGCGCCGGCTGGCCAGGGTGGCGGACACCGACGAGCGCCAGGCCGGCCTGCTCGCCGAGCTCGCCGTCGGCGCCGGCCTGGTGTCCGACAGCGCCGCGACCACCCCCGAATGGGTGCCGACCACCCTGGCCGACGCCTGGCTCGGGGCGACCGCGGCCAACCGCTGGGCGACCCTGGCCGCGGCCTGGCTGGACCTGCCCCGGCTGCCCGGCCTCGGCGGCCTGCGCGACGCCAAGGACCGGCTGCTCGCCCCGCTGTCCGACGACCTGCGCCGGCCGCCGGCCCCGGTGGAGCGCCGCCGGGTGCTCGACGCGCTCGCCGCCCTGCCCGCCGGCGCCGGCGTCGACCCCGAGGACCTTGTCGCCGTGCTGGCCTGGCGGGCCCCGCGCCGGGGCGGCCGGCTGCGCGACGAGATCGTCCGCTGGACCCTCAGCGAGGCCACCGCGCTGGGCGTGGTCGCCCTCGGCGCGCTCAGCTCCCCCGCCCGGGTCCTGCTCGAGGAGGGCCCGGCCGGCGCCGCCAAGCGGATGGCGGAGGCCATGCCCGCGCCGGTCGACCACGTCCTGGTCCAGGCCGACCTGACCGTCGTCGCGCCCGGCCCGCTCGAGCCCGACCTCGCCACCCAGATCGGCGAGACCGCCGACGTCGAGTCGGCCGGCAGCGCCACCGTCTACCGGATCACCGAGGCCTCCGTGCGCCGCGCCCTCGACGCCGGCCGGACCGCGGACGAGCTGCACGAGCTGTTCGCCACCCGGTCCCGCACCCCGATCCCGCAGGCGCTGACCTATCTCATCGACGACGTGGCCCGCCGCCACGGCCGCCTGCGCGGCGGCGTCGCCAGCTCCTTCCTGCGCTGCGACGACCCGGTGCTGCTCGCCGAGATCGTCGCCCACCCCGCGGCCGGCTCGCTGCAGCTGCGCAGGATCGCCCCCACCGTGCTGGTCAGCCCCCAACCCCTGGTCGAGATCGTCGACGAGCTGCGCGCCGCCGGGTTCTCGCTGGCCGCCGAGGGCCCGGACGGCCAGATCGTCGACCTGCGCCAGGCCGGCCGCCGGCTGCCCGCCCCGGCCCGC
>NZ_DASZCQ010000109.1:0-8921 GCF_035942955.1 Actinophytocola sp.
GCTGGCCGCGGCGGCGACCTGTGGTCTTGCCGGCTGCGACGCGGTCCGCGATGCGACCGACGCCGCCGGGCAGGCGACCGACAAGGCGAGCATCTGCGTGGATGCCTTGCGGCTGGCCGGCTTCTCCCCTGATCTGAGCGACCCCGAGCAAGCCGTCAAGGACGCGCAGAAGACCTCCGAAGACCTGGCCCGCCTGGCCGGTCAGACCCCCGACGAGGCCCTCCGCACCGCGCTGACCGACATGTCCCGCAAGGTCGGCGAGCTGGGCCCCGACGACATGAACCCGGCAAGTATCACGCGCTGGGCCGACGAGAAGGTCAACACCCTCGACGCCCTCACCCGCGCCTGCGCCTGACCCATGGCGAAGGCCACCTTCGCTCGGGCGGCGACCAGCGGCCGGCCCTGGCTCAGGGCCGGTCGCGCGCATCGCTACGCCGACCGTCGACTCCCGGTCCGGGCGGGTGGCCCGACCTCGGCGAGTCCGGTCAGGGGCTGCGGCAACGGGCCGAGGTGCAGGACGCCGAGGCGTTGGGTGGCGCGGGTGAGGGCGACGTAGAGCTCGGCCGCGCCGCGTGGGCCGTCGGCGAGGATCCGCTCCGGTTCCACGACCAGGACGGCGTCGAACTCCAGGCCCTTCGTCTGCGACGGCGGCACCGCGCCGACCACACCCGGTGGCCCGATCACCACGCTGGTGCCTTCGCGACCGGCCTCCTCCCGGATGAACTCCTCGATGGCGGCGGGCAGCTCGCCCTCGGTCACCCTCCGTGACCACGGCTGGACGCCGCACGCGCGGACCGACTCCGGCGGCTGGACCCCGGGTGCGAACTCGGCGAGCAGCGCGGCGGCGACGGTCATGATCTCCGCCGGGGTGCGGTAGTTCACCGACAGCGACCGGTAGACCCAGCGGCCGGGCACGTACGGCTCCAGCATCGTGCCCCACGACGTGGCTCCGGCCACGGACCGGCGCTGGGCGAGATCGCCGACCACCGTGAAGGACCGGCCCGGGCAGCGCCGCATCAGCACTCGCCAGTCCATTTCGGACAGTTCTTGGGCCTCGTCGACCACGACGTGCCGGTAGGTCCAGTCCCGGTCCGCGGCGGCGCGTTCGGCGAGCTCACGGGTGTCGAACTCGACGAAGCGTTCCGCCAGATCCTCCGCGTAGAGCAGGTTCTCGGCGGCCAACTGGACGTCCTCGTCCATCTCCTCGCGGTCCAGCTTCATCAGATCCAGCACGCCGGCGGCGTACTCGGCCTCGGACTTCCGCTCCCGCTCGGCGGCCTGCTCGGTGACCTTGTCCGCCGCCTTGTCGCGGCCGAGCAGGTCCACCAGCTCGTCGAGCAGCGGCACGTCCGACACCGTCCAGGCTTCGCCGTCGCTACGCAGCAGCGCCAGGTCGGCGCCCGCCGCGCGCAGCAGTTCCGGCGACGTGAACAGCGGCGCCAACAGTGTTTCCGGCGTCAGGATCGGCCAGAGCTCGTCGAGCGCGGCGGTGAACCCGTCATCGTCCGCGAGCTCCTTGAGCATGTCCGCCCGCAGGCGCTCCCACGCTTCGCGGTCGGACCGGTTCAGCCAACCCCGGCCGATCCGGCCTATCGCCCGCTCGGTGAGCACGTACGTGACGATCTCGGTGAACACCGCGCGGGCCTCGTTGTGCGGCAGCCCGCTCGCGCGCGCCTCCTCCCTGGCCCACTCCGCGGTCTCGGCGTCGATCCGCACCGTGACGCCGCTCAGTTCGATCGGCAACGGATGCTCCGGCAACCGCTGCCGGTCGGCGATCGCCGCCCTGAGCACGTCGAGGATCTTCAGCGAGCCCTTGAGGCGCGCGGCATCCGGGGTGTCCTCGGCGGTGACGCGCAGACCGGGCACGAGGTCGCCGGGGGTCATGAACACCACGTCGGACTCACCCAACGACGGCAACACGCGGCCGATGTGGTTCAGGAACGCCGGGTTCGGCCCGACCACGAGCACGCCATGGCGTTCCATCCGCTCCCGCTGGGTGTAGAGCAGGTACGCGACGCGGTGCAGCGCCACCGCGGTCTTCCCGGTGCCCGGACCACCCTCGATCACCAGCACCCCCGGGTGATCGAGCCGGATGATCTCGTCCTGCTCGGCCTGAATCGTCGCCACGATGTCGCGCATCCCGGCGCCGCGCGGCGCGTTGACCGCCGCGAGCAGGGCCGCGTCCCCTCGCTCGCCACCGGCGGGGCGGCCGAGCACCTCGTCGGTGAACTCCACCACGTGCCGCCCGCGGGTGTGGAACTGGCGGCGCCGACGCATATTCTCCGGGTTCGCCGCGGTGGCGACGTAGAACGCGCGCGACGCCGGCGCCCGCCAATCGAGTAACACCGGTTCGTGCTCGTTCTCCTCGTCGAAAAGTCCGATCCGACCGATGTACAAATGCTCGCCCGAAATAGCGTCCAACCGACCGAAACACAGCCCGTTGTCCGCCACATCCAGCCGCTTCAACTCCCTGGCCAGCGCACGCACCCGGACGTCCCGTTCCGTGGGTGTCCCACCGTTTCCCCGCAACGCCGCGCTGAACTCACCCTGCGCCCGCGCACGCTCGGCATCGAGCCGCGCGTACAGCCCGGCCACGTAGCTCCGCTCGGCCCGCAATTCGTCTTCGTACCCCTGAGTTGACACATACCCCTCACAGCGGCTAAGCTGACAGTAGATTCGGCGGGTTCTCCATTGGGTTATGGAGAGCACGCCAATTTTTTATTGTCCACCTCTTGTCAAGCCCCTCCTGAACAGGAAGAAGCGGGACCTCGACGCGCGCCCGTACGACCACCGCCAAAGTGGTCTTGAGCGGCGTGTCTTGATCACGGCGGTAGGAACCAGCCGGGGTTGGACCCGGGGGTCAAGGTGACCTTCGCGCGGCGACGGGAGCGAGGGTGGCCCTCGCGCGATGCGGGCAAGCGGCGAGGTGCAGCGAAGGTGACCATCGTGCGGTGGCCGGAGCGAGGGTGACCCCCCGTGCGGGACGCGAGCCAAGGGGACCCTCGTGCGGGTGACCGCGAGCCAAGGGAACCCTCGCACATACGGAAGCCAAGGTGGCTTTCACCTGGCGGGGGAAGCGAGGGTGACCTTCGCGTGGTGGCGGAGAGCGCAGGTGACCTACACACGTTGTGCAGCCGGTACGAGGCGGGGCAACGGTGACCCTTGTACGCGCCGGAGCCAAAGTGGCCCTTGGGCGATGGTGGGAAGCGAAGGTGGCCCTCATGAGGCGGTGGGGAGCTGGTTGAGTCGGCCTGGGGCGCGGTGTCGGGGTTGCTCCCGGTCCGTTTCCCCAGGCCGCTCGCCGAACCCGCCGTGCCGATCTCTCGGCAACGGGCTCTCCACGGTCTCTGCCGTTAGGCGTGGTTGAGCGTGATCCAGGGGTTGGGGATCTTGATGCCTCGGTACCGGTATCGGGTGATCGGGACTGAGGCGATGTTGAATAGTTCGATCCCGTCCGCTGACGGTCTGTGCCACCGGCCGGTGTGGTCGGTGAAGCGTCGGCGGACGTCCTTCCACGTCCAGCGGTGCAGCTTCATCCACCAGTGGATCACCCTCCACCACACGAAGTTCTCGAGGGAATCCAAGGTGTGCTTGCAGACTGCGTGCCGGAAGTAGTTGGCCCAGCCGCGCATGATCTGGTTGAGCCGGATCAGCGCGTCCCTGGGGCGCTGCTGCGACAACCTGCTCGTGAGGGCACGGATCTTGTCCTTCAACGACCGGATGGGCCGGTCGGCGATGAAGGTGTAGACGTACCACTTGTTCGTCCCTCGCTTGCGGCGCCACTGGATGCGGAACCCCAGGAAGTCGAATCCGTCGCTCATGTGCACTACGCGGGTCTTGGCCTCGGAGAGCCGAAGACCCAGCGGAGCGAGCACATCGGCGATGTCTTCGCGCAGGGACTCGACGTCGCCGCGTTTACCGTGCACGAGCACGACGAAATCGTCCGCGTAGCGCACGATCCGCCAGTTCGGCAGGTTCTTCCCGCGACGACGGGCGCGTCGGCTCGGGGTACTCTGCGTCCCGCCGGGCCGCCATGGCCCGTGCACGTGCTCATCGAGCACGCTTAGGGCGATATTGGCCAGAAGCGGGGACAGGATGCCCCCTTGCGGTGTTCCAGTCAGGCTGTCCTCCTGGTCGCCGAGCTCGGTCAGAACCCCGGCTTTGAGAAACGACTTGACCAGCGTGAGCACTCGCTTGTCCTTGACTCGCCTGCGCACCCGCTCCGTGAGGGTGGAGTGTGCAATGGAGTCAAAGCACGCCTCGATGTCCGCGTCGAGCACCCACTGGTAGCCCTTGGTGCCGAACCGTTGAATCTCAGCGATCGCGTCGTGCGCACGCCGCCTCGGCCGAAACCCATAGGAAACCGGCTCGAAGCCGGCCTCGAAGATCGGTTCCAGCACCAGCTTCAGCGCCGCCTGAACGACCCGGTCCGCGATGGTCGGAATCCCCAACCGCCGGACCTTCCCGCTGCCTCCCGGCTTGGGAATCGTGCGCTCCCGCACCGGCAGCGGCCGGAACGTCCCATCCTTGAGTTGGGTGCGCAGGTCGCCCAGGAACCCAGGCACACCGATCACGTCCTCGACGTCGGCAACGGTCAGGCCGTCCACGCCGGGAGTGTTCGCGCCGGTGTTGCCCGCGACCCGGTCGAACGCCACGAGCAGCGTCGCCGGGTCGCACACGAAGTTGAACAAGTCATCGAACCTGCGGCCCGAATCGGCCGCCGCCCAACGGTGAAGCTTGGCCTGCATCCCCGATACCCGCGACCGAGGCCCCGCCGGGGCGTCCGGCTGCGGTGCGTCGGCATCCACCGGCGCATCTTTCGGCATTACAGCGTCCTTCCCTTCTCGAAACCGCTGCCGTCCTTCCCCATGTGCACGGGCTCTCCCCGGCTCGGAGTACTACGACGGCTCCGCCCCGTCCCGGACCGATCGGCGGTCGGTGCACCCAGCCCACCCTCCGCGCCGGGTGCGCGGCGGTGGGCAGGACCGGGACGGTTCCCGTGTTCACTGTTGATTCGCTCGACGAAGGAGGAGCCCGACTCGGTCCCTGCGGCATCACCACGGCTACCCCGCAGCACGTCACCGTGATCTCCCGGCCAGCCGTCGAAAGCCAACCCTGAAGTTCCCCGCCCGACTATCCAATCCGAACGGGTGCGCACCGCTCCCGGCCCATATCCACCAGGTTTGAGCCGGTACACGCTTGAGAGACGTAAACGCCGGTTCCTTGCGTACTCCTTTCCGTCCCGCTCGCCGGACCCACACCATCTGGCAGTACTGACGCGTCCCGGCTTGATCAGGGCCGCTTGCCACCCGCACCGGCACCACCCGGATCGGGCTGCCCCTAGCTCCACCCTCCTGCTGCGACAGGAAAGGCGGTGAAGGTCTCTCACCTCCACTCGAATCAACAGCGCCTCACGGCGCACTCGACGGCGCATGAAAACTGGATCTGGCCCAATTTCGTGATCGAACTGGCCGTGCCAGATCATGGAGCGAGGAGGGTTCGCTTGCGGAGCAGGTCCAAGCCGGCGCGGCCGTACATATGTCTCTTGATCATTTTGAGACGTTTGACGGTGCCTTCGACCACGCCGGAGCTGTGCGGCAGGGTCAGCCCGTTGCGGACAGCGTCGTAGTCGCGACGCAGACCGTTGACGAATCGGTGCAGGTGGGTAAGTCGTCGGCAGCGACGGCGGCCATCCAAGAGTCGAGCCGATCGCCGTGGCGGCGGTGAGCATGGCGGCGAATGCGGTCACGTGGCCGGCGGTGGCATCCAGGTGCGGGCAGGTGGCGAGGACCTGCTTGAGCGCGGCAAGGTGCTCGTCGTCGAGTTCGTCGGGCCGAGTGAGCATCCAGGAGGTGATGCGTCGGATCTTGGGCACCGCGGGTCGTGCTGATGGCGCGGCTGCCAGTTCGCGGAAGGGCGCGAGGTAAACCGCGACCCTGCCTTGGCTGCCGTGATAGCCCTGCTCAGTGATCTCCCGGTAGAGCACACTGGCCTTGCAGACACCGGCGTTCCGGCGCTCATGCAGGTAGGGCTTGTACGGATCCAGCACACTGGGCCGGCCGGCACGGGGTTTGGCCAGCAGCTCCTCCACGGTGGCGGCCCGGTAGAAGCGGCGCACGGTTCCCTTGGCCAGCCGCAGCTCCCGCATGATCGACATGATGCCCTTTGCCCTGCGCTTTCAACGCCTGCACCTGCTCGTAGCGAAGCTTGGTCCGGGCAACCAGCCTGAGTTGTCCACCTGCTCAGCCTGGGCCGCCTCAGCGGCCGGGGCCAAGTCCAGGGTGTCCTGCTCGGCCGGCACCTGCGCGGCGATCTCGGGTTCGGCCCGCAAGCATGCGTGGTCGGCGGCCATGGCCGTCTCCGCATGCTCGGCCAGGTTGTTGGGTCGGGCCTGGGCGCGGTGTCCGGATTGCTCCGGGTCCGTTTCCCAGGCCCGCCCGCCGAACCCGGCGTGCCCATTACTGAGCACCGGGCTCTCCACGAGATCATGCCGTCGGTGTCGGGCCTGTCAGGGCGTCTGGCCAAGGGGTGGGGATGCTGTTGCCTCGGTAGCGGTATCGCGTGATCGACACCTTCCCGAGATCGAACAGTCTGATCCCGTCCAGTTCGATGGGCTTCCAGCGTCCGGTCGGATCGCGGAGCCATCGCTGGATGGCCGTCCACGTCATGCGGTGCCGGTGCATTACCCAGCGGATGACCCGCCACCAGACGAAGGTGTGCAGGCTTTGCAGGGTGTGTTTGGCGACCGCGTGTTTGAAGTAGTTGGCCCAGCCGCGCAAGATCTGGTTGATCCTGATCAGCGCGATCTTGTAGTCGAGATGTGACAACTTCTGGGTCAGGGCTTTGATCTTCCGCTTCAACGACGCGACTGGCTTGTCGGCGATGAAGGTGTAGACGTGCCACTTGTCGTTCCCCGCTTGCGCATCCACTTGATGCGGAAGCCGAGGAAGTCGAACCCGTCCGCAAGGGAGACGATCTGGGTCTTGGCCGGGGACAGGACCAGGCCCATCCGCGCCAGGACCTCGCTCACCTGACCGCGAAGCTCTTCGACATGCTCGCGGGTGCCGTGGACCATGATGACGAAGTCGTCCGCGTAGCGGACCAGTCGCCAGGTCGGCAGGCCCCGATTGCGGCGTCGTTCGCGGTCCCGCCGGCTGGCCATCGTGGTTGCCCAGTGCTCGGCGGCGAAATCGTCGAGCACCGACAATGCGATGTTGGCCAGCAGGGGTGAGAGGATGCCTCCTTGCGGTGTTCCCGAGGTGGTCTCGTTCCGTTCGCCGAGTTCGGTCATGATCCCGGCTTTGAGGAACGCCTTCACCAGCGCCAGCACCCGCTTGTCCTTCACCCGCACGCGAACGCGGTCCATCAGGGCCACGTGGTCGATGCGGTCGAAGCACGCCTCGATATCCGCGTCCAGCACCCAGCGGTATCCCTGGGAGCCGAACAAATGAATCTCGGCGATCGCGTCGTGCGCGCGCCGGTTCGGCCGGAACCCATACGAGTACGGACGAAAGTCCGCCTCGAAGATCGGCTCCAGGACCAGCTTCAGCGCAGCCTGCACCACCCGATCAGTGACGGTCGGGATCCCCAGCCGGCGCAGTTTCCCATCGGTCTTCGGGATCATCCGCTCCCGCACCGGCAAAGGACGGAAAGCCCCCGCCTTGAGTGCCGACCGGATGCGGCTCAGGTGCGCGGTCACCCCGAACGCCTCGACGTCGGCGGCACGCACGCCATCCACGCCAGCCGTCCGGGCTCCGGTGTTGCCCGCGACCCGCTCGAATGCCATCACCAAGATGGCCGGGTCGCAGACGAGGTTGAACACATCATCGAACCGGAAGCCATGATCGGCCACCGCCCAACGGTGCAGCTTGGCCTGCATCCTCCGTACCCGCAGCCAAGCCATATCGGCGTCAGGCCACGCGACCGGGACATCCATCCCGGTGTCTTCGAACATTGCAGCACCTTCCTGCGATCTCGCTGCCGTCCTTCCCCATGCGCCGGGCTCTCCCCGGCTCGGAGTACTACGACGGCTCCGCCCCTCCCACGGCCCGCTCGGCAGACGGTGTGCCCAGCCCGGCCATCCGCGCTGGTGGCGCGGCCGACGGGCGGGACCGAGGAGGTTCCCGTGTTCACCGATCGATCGCTTGTCGGAGTAGGCACCCGGCTATACCCCCGCGGCATCGCCACGGCTACGCCGCAGTCCTTCGCCGTGGCCTCCCGAGTCGCCTGGCATGCGCCACCCGGAAGTTGCCCGCCCTGGAACAAAGGCGGACACGCACCGCAACCAGCCCAGATCCGCCAGATTCGAGCTGGTGTCACCTTAGGAGGCTTCAAACACCGGTTTCTCTCGTATACCTCTCCGTCTCGCTCGCCGGACCCGCATCATCTGACGGTGCTGACACGTCCCGGCTTTGTCAGGGCCGCTTGCCACCCTCCCCGGCACCTCCCGGATCAGGCTGCCCCCAGCTTCACCGTCCTGCTGCGACAGGACAGCGGCGAAGGTCTCTCACCTTCACTCGATCAATCAGCGCCTCACGGCGCACGTGCCATAGATGCCAGCGGTCGGCGACCTGAATCGCCTGCGGGGCCGCGGTGCGGGCCGCGTCGGCGTAGGCGCCGGCCCGGTCCCGGCAGACCACCTGCGTACCGGGGTGTGCGCGCAGCCAGTCGGCCACCGTGTCGGCCTCCCGGTCGGGCAGCACGTCCACCGGGCGGTGGCTGTCGATGTCCACCAGGACCGTGCCATACACGTGTCCGCGGCGCAGCGCGAAATCATCCACGCCCAGCACCCTGACCGGCCCGACCGTGGGCTCGGGCAGGGCGCCCACCAGCCGCAGCACCGTGCTCCTGCCAACCGGCAACCCCAACGCACTGGCCAGCCGGGCACCGTCCCGACCGGCCAGTGCCAGATCGATCGCCTC
>NZ_DASZCQ010000110.1:0-17095 GCF_035942955.1 Actinophytocola sp.
GATCACGGTGTAGCCCAGCGCCTGGATCCGGCGGACCTCGTCCGGGGTCGCGGTGATCATCAGGCGGCTGTCCTCCGGACCGTTGATCGCCGCGCCGGTGGCGGCGATCGCCGAGCGCTGCTCGGCCGTCTTGACGCCGAGCACGCTGTACTCGGCGCTGTCGCGGGCTCGGGAGTCCGGCTGGTCACCGGTCGCCACGGTGGTGTTGAGGGACAGGGCCGTGGCAAGGGCGACGATGGCGCCGGCCACGAGCGAGAAGCGTTTGCGGTTCACGCGGTGCCTCCTGCAGGGAGCGCCGGCAGCCCGGCGCCGGAGGTGGGTATTCGGTTGTACACCGAATGCTCACCGCGTCGAGGCCCCGCCACAACCCGTCAATCAGGTGGACGCGTTCGCGCGTTCGGCCGCCAGAGCCGGAAGTTCACGGTTGCCTTCCTGGTGGAAGGTCTGCAGGGTCAGCTCGGCGATCTGCCCGCCGGCCACCCGGGCGACGTAGTGGCCGTACACGGTCCAGCCGTCGTCGGCCAGCCAGTGATGCGCCGTGACGTGGGCGTCCAAGCGGTCGCCCGAGACCAGCACCGGGCCGGTGAGATGCAGGGTGGCGTCATAGCCCAGCATCAGCGGCCGCCAGCGGGCGACCAGCTGGTCGGCGGTGATCGTCTCCGGCTCGCCGCCGAACAGCGACGTGTAGTCGGTGCGGACCTCGTCGGTGAACGAGGCGCGCAGCGTGGCCCAGTCGCGGGCGTCGATCGCATGCAGCATGCGGGTGAGCACGTCGGCGTCGGTCATGCGGGAAGAGTCCTCCGGAAGTGGTTGTCGGCCGCCTCGACGGCGAGGGACACCTGGGCGGGCCGGTCGTAGAAGTCGATCTGGCTGCCATCGGCCCAGACCAGCTCGGTGGGGCCGGACAGGCGGTCGTGGACGGTCTTGACGTTGTCGGGCAGCACGCAGTCGTCGCCGTGCACGAACAGGGTGGGCGCCGAGACCTTGGCCGCCGCCGAGAGGCCGTCGAAGGTGAGCCAGTACATCCAGCTCAGCTCGGCCATCTCGTTCGTCCACTCGGGAATCGCGCCGCGGCCGGGGTTGGCGTAGTAGTCCAGCTCGAAGAACATCCCGGCGCGGTCGTTGCCGTCCTGGTAGGCGGGCACCGTGCGGACCTCGCCGGTGCGCAGGAACGCGTCGAACGCCGCGCGGGCACGGTCCATGCGCAGCGCGACACCCTCCGCGCCGCCGTAGAACGGGGCGACCGACGCGGTGTCGTGGTACCAGCCGGCGACGCTGGCGAACGAGGCGATCGGCGCGCCGCCGGCGATCGCGGCCAGCGCGTACTGGGCGCTGGCGCAGACGGCCAGGTAGCCGACGCCGCCGGGGTGGACGTAGGACAGGCTCGAGACGAACCGCGCCGCCTCGGTGATGTCGGCGATCTTGCGGGCCGGAATCTCGGCCTGGCGCGGATTTCCGCCGCTGCCGCCGAAGCCGGCGAAGTCGAAGGTGAACACCGTGTAGCCCCGCGCGGCCAGCGCCGTCGCGTAGTGGTGGGCCATCTGCTCCTTGACGGTGAGCCAGGATCCGGTGATGAGCACGGCGGGCTGGCGGGTGAACAGGTCGTCGGTGTCGCGGTAGACGCGCGCGGCCAGCGGCACGTCGCCGTTGATGAACAGCAAGGGAGAAACGCTCACGGCGCCGACGATGCCACGGGGCCGGCGGCGCGGGAGGGTCGGATCTTGCGCTGTATTTACCCGCCCACCGTCCCCCCACCGCGTCCCCGGCTTCGCAACGCTCCGGGGAGCACGCCGGTGTGGCCGCGGAACACCCTGCGGAAGTGGCTGACGTTGGACAGGCCGACGGCGTGCGCGATGTCGGTGACGCTCGCCGAGGTGTGCAGCAGCTGGGCCTTCGCCCGGTCGACGCGGCGAGCCGTGACGAACTGGTGCGGGGCGAGGCCGGTGGTGGCCTTGAACGCCCTGGCGAAGTGGAACGGGCTGAGCATCGCCACCCCGGCCAGCCGGTCGAGGGTGAGCACGCCACCGAGCTCGGCGTCGACGAACTCGGCCACCCGGTCGACCGTTCCGCGGTCGAGGATTCCCTTCTCCCGCCGGGAGATCCGCCGGAAGCCGTAGTGCTCGAGCAGGTGCGCGGCGAGCCGGTGGGCGAGCGTGCTGGCCGCGATGTCGGACAGCGTGGACCCGGTGGCGTGCACCCGACGCAGGATCGACGAGATCGCGAGCACCGTGCCGTCCACGGTGGCGGCCCGCGGCTCGAGGTCGCGCAGGTCGAACAGCGCCAGGTCCGGGAAGATCTCCAGGGCCTCGCTGGTCTCCCGCACCCGGGTCCAGGTGATCGGCTCCTGGCCGGTGACGAACGCGGCGCCGGCGGCGATGTCGGCCTCGACGGTCTTCCCGCCGGATTCGTACACCGCCGCCCGGTGCCGGGTGAACGACACGCCGACCTGGTTCGGCTCGGTGCGCCCGGCGCTGTGACCGGGCGGGATCACGGTGTGTTCGGATCGCATGCCCGGCCAGTGCCGGACGTCGGTTGGCGCCATGGGTCCTTAGTACCTGGCGCGCAGGTCGGCGACGAACCGCTCGCGGTCCCGGTCGACGATGTCCGAGCTGCCGGCGAGCCGGGATCGGGGCTGAGCCTGGTGCCTGCGGTTGCGCTCCAGGCCGTAGACGATGAGTCCGATGACGATCAAGGTGACGATGAAGGCATCCATGGCATATATTTTGCGCTCGTCCACTTCCTGCCACCAGTGGCAGATCTGACCTTGTGCGACAAAATCCTGCCACGTATGCTGGGGCCGTGCTCAGGACCGTGACGGCCGTGCTCATCGACGGGTTCGCCCCGTTCGAGTTCGGCACGATCTGCGAGGTGTTCGGCATCGACCGGCGCGAGGACGGCGTGCCCCCGATCGAGTTCCGGGTGTGCGGCGAGGAGCCCGGGGCGCCGCTGCGCACCAGCCTCGGGCTGCCGGTCGTCCCCGAGCTGGGGCTCGACGCGCTGGACGGCGCCGACCTGGTCGCCGTGCCGGCGGCCGCCATCCGCGACGGCTACCCACCCGCGGTGCTCGACGCCGTGCGCCGCGCCGCCGCCCGGGGCGGCACGCTGCTGTCGGTGTGCAGCGGGGCGTTCCTGCTCGGCGCGGCCGGCCTGCTCGACGGGCGCCGGTGCACCACGCACTGGCGGTACGCCGAGGAGTTCGCCGAGCGGTTCCCCAAGGCGCTGCTCGACCCGGACGTGCTCTACGTCGACGACGGCGACATCGTCACCAGCGCTGGCACCGCCGCCGGGATCGACGCCTGCCTGCACCTGGTGCGCCGCGAGCTCGGCGCCGGCCCGGCCGCCGCGATCGCGCGCCGCATGGTGGTCCCGCCGCAGCGCGACGGCGGGCAGCGCCAGTACGTCGAGCTGCCCATCCCGGAGTGCACGGGGGACAGCCTGACGCCCGTGCTGACCTGGATGCTCGACAACATCGCCAGCGAGCACACCGTCGCCGCGCTCGCCCGCCGCGCACAGATGTCCGAGCGGACGTTCGCCCGCCGCTTCGTGGCCGAGACCGGCACCACCCCGCACCGCTGGCTGTCCCTGCAGCGCGTGCTGGTGGCCCGGCAACTACTCGAGGAGACCCAGCTCGGCATCGACGAGATCGCCGAACGCTCCGGCTTCGGCTCCGCGGCCCTCCTCCGCCACCACTTCCACCGCGTCGTCGGCGTCTCCCCCAAGGACTACCGCCGCACATTCGCCCAACGCCCGGCCGGCTGACCCTCGCCGCGCCAGGCGAAGGTCACGGCGACCCGGGTCCGCGAAGATGGTCATGTTGCTCCGAGCCCGGCTCAACCGAGCGCCGACCTCGCCGGAGCGCCGCCGGGAGCGCCGGGTCCCGCGCCGCAGCCAAGCAAGATCGCCGGATGAACAATGGGCTTGCCAACGCCCTGCCAGCTGACCCTGGCGGGGGCGGGCGAACGTCACGGCGACCCGTTCGCGGTGGTGCGGCCATTGCCCGATGCGCTCGGATCTCACGTTGTTCCGGAGCCCGGCTCAGGCGCGCCGCCTGCCTCGCCGGAGCGCCGCCCGGGGCGCGCCGTGTTCCGCTCGGCGGTCGCTCGAGGCCTTATCAAGCCCTATTCAAAGACGCTCGCCAGCCGGGACGGGGTGTGGAAATCTGGCGATGGTGGTGAATTGTGGATGTTTGATCGGCAAGCGCAGATCGACCAGTACGTGGCGACGTGGAACGAGCCGGACTCCGGCGCTCGGTTGACGATGATCGAGCGGATCTGGACGGAGGACGGGTGCTACGTCGACCGCGGCGCCGAGGCGCGCGGTCATGTGCAGATCAACGCCAACATCGACCGGGTTCACCGCAAGTTTCCCGACCGAATATACGGGCGCGTCGGCGACGTCTACACCTTTCGCGACCGCTCCCGATTCGAATGGGCCATTATCGACCCGGCGGGCCGCCCCACGTTCGGCGGCGTCGCGTACGCGAAATTCGCCGACGACGGCCGGCTGCGCCGCATCATCGGTTTCTTCGGGCCCATTCCGGACGAGGTGCGGCACTCCTGGACGCCGTGAGCCCGTAGGGTGGGCGCATGGCACCCGACGATCGCGCCCCGCGCCTGCACCGCGTCCGGCGCGGGACCGGCGCGCCGCTGCTGCTGATCATGGGGATGGGCGGGCACCACCGCACCTGGGGCGAGCCGTTCCTTTCCTTGCTGGAGAAGGACTTCGACGTCGTCGCGTACGACCAGCGGGGCATCGGCGAAAGCGAAAGGGCCCAGCCGGGGTTCGGCATCGCCGACCTGGCCGGCGACGCGGTGCGGGTGCTGGACGCGGTCGGGTGGGACCGGGCGCACGTGTTCGGGGTCTCGCTCGGCGGCATGGTGGCGCAGGAGCTCGCGATCCGGTATCCCGAGCGGGTGCGCACGCTGACCCTGGGCTGCACGTATCCCGGCCGCGGCGGGGACCTCACGGCGCCGGGGCCGAGGCGGTACCTTGAGGCGGGGCTGACCAGGGACAAGGAGCTGGCCGTCCGCACCGCGTTCGAGGTCAACGTCTCCCCCGCCTACGCCGCCGACCCGGCCAATTTCGAGGTGTTCCACGCCGACGCGCTGTCGGTGAAGGTGCCGATGGCGGTGGTGATGATGCAGTACCAGGCCGCCGTCGAGCACGACGCGACGGACCGGCTGGCCCGGATCACCGCGCCGACGCTGGTCGTGACCGGCACCGCGGACGAGATGATGTACCCGGCCAACAGCGAGCGGATCGCCGAGCGCGTCCCGGGGGCGCGGCTCGAGCTGCTCGAGGGGCTGGGACACTTGTTCTGGCTGGAGGAACCCGAGCGGGTGGCCGAGCTACTGCGGGAGCACGCTGGCCGTGAGGGACTCCCGGCGGGCGCCCGACGCGCCCCATGGGAGTCCCTCACGGCACGCGTTACCCGGCGTTGGCCGCGATCCAGCTGGCGAACACGGGCACGTCGACGTAGATCGACGGGCCGGTGGCGCAGACCGAGCTGCCGTTACCGGACCGGCTGGTGGCGCCGATCAGCTGCCACACCCCGTTGACCCGCTTGACCTGCGGGCCGCCGGAGTCGCCGTAGCAGGCGCCGCTGTTGCCGTTGGGGTTGTTGGTGCAGATCTCCGTCGAGGCCCGGATGCCGAGGCACCGGCTGTCGGACACGATCGAGGTGTCCAACTCCTGCAGGGTGACCGGGGCGCCGCAGCCGCCGCGGACCGGGCAGGTCTGGCCCCAGCCGATGATCCGGGTCGCGGTGCCGACCGGGCCGGACGACGCGGCCAGCGCGATGGGGGCCTGCGGAACCGAGGTGGCCAGCCGCAGCAGGGCGAGGTCGGCGCTCGGGTGCGCGATTCGCTGGGCGACCCGGGCGACGCTGCCGCCGGAGGTGCGGTTGGTCGTCCCGACCCGAACCTGGAACGGGGTGCCGCAGTGTGCGGCGGTGACCACCCAGTTGGGCCGGATCAGCGAGCCACCGCAGGAGTGGCCGCCGGAGCTGGACTGCAGGGAGGCCATGAACGAGTAGACCTGGGAGGCCGGGCGGCCACCCACGATGAGCGGTTCGACGTCCTGTGGTGCGGCCGACGCGCTGGTGGGGATCGCCACACCAGCGAGCGCCGTCGCGGCCGCCACGAACAGGCCGGCGAGCAGGGACCGTGCCTTCATGGGGTTTCTCCTTCTGTTGATCCCGGTGCAGGGTGTACCGAGGTCACGCAGCAGGCTAGAGACGCTACTCTCAGCGACAGAACCGCCGGAAGTATGGTGTTTTCCCCATTTGTACGAGCGTGTCCGATAACCGGGCGCCGTGCCGGTCACATTCCTCCGCCGCCGCCCGTCATATCAGTGTCCGCTTGAGACGTCGCAGCTAGGAGATCGTTGTGAACTCAGGTATCCACACCGTCATGTACCCGACCAAGGACCTCGGCGAGGCCAAGAAGCTTTACCAGACCCTGCTCGGCGTCGAGCCGTACGTGGATCAGCCCTACTATGTGGGCTTCCGGCTGGCGGACCAGGAGATCGGCTTGGACCCCAACGGTTTCGCCAAGGGAATGAGCGGCCCGGTCACCTACTACCACGTCGACGATCTCAAGGGCCTGCTCACCAGGCTCGTCGAGGGCGGCGCCGAGCAGCGGGGCGAAATCCAGGATGTGGGTGGTGGCAAGCTGATCGTCAGCGTGGCCGACGCCGACGGCAACATCTTCGGCCTGCTGCAGGAAGCCTGAGGTGTGCTTCGAAAGTGCGCCGAGGGCGGCCGATCTCCGGCGAGGGCGGCCGCCACACGATGACAAGGGCAGGGGCGAGGAACGAGCCCCTGCCCGCAGGCGTCGTCAGCCCACCACCCCCGACACCCAACCCCCACACCGGCCCGCAACCCCCAGCCAACCCGACCCCAGGCCGCTCGCCGAAGGCGACCGGCGGCCTTGCCCGAACTAGAAACACAGCCTTGCCCGAGCTGTCGACACAGCCCAGGGCTCACGCCGCGCGGATCCGGCGGCCGAGATCGGTGGCCTCGCCCACCAGCATGGGCACGGCGTTGGGCACGACCTCCAACGTGAAGCGGGGGCCGGGGTCGGGGCACAGCTCCCCGTCGTGCTCGAACCAGACGGGCCGTCCGTCGGTGCGCTCGACGGTGACCCGCCGGCCGCGGGCGTAGACCACGCCGGGCCGGGTGACGTGCTCGCCGGCCGCGGTCAGGGTGAGCATCTCGGCCGGGTCGTGCTCGCCGCCGATGACGCACACGTCCAGCAGGCCGTCGTCGATCACCGAGTGCGGGAGCACCTCGAAGCGTCCGCCCCGGTAGCGGCTGCCGCCGATGTTGGCCAGCATCGTCGGTCCTTTGTGGACCTCGGTGCCGTCCACGCACACCCGGCCGGGATAGGGCTCGAACCGGGTGGCGAGGTCGGCAAGCGCGTCGTGGTACCGGTCCGGGCCGGACCGGCCGGCGGCCTCGTGCACGGCCTGCGGCGGGAACCCGGTGCTGGCACCGGACAGGACGAGGTCTCCGGTCTCCGCCAACGAGGCGAGATCCAGCCGGCGGGTGCGGGCGGCCGGATCGGACAGCGCGCCGTCCAGCGCCTCGGGCCACGGCAGCGTCCCCCAGAACGAGCGGTAGCACGAGTTGGACGTGCCGGCCGGGACGATGAACATCGAGACCCGGTGGCCGGCAAGGCCGTGCACGATCTCCCGGGCGGTGCCGTCGCCGCCGACCGACACGACGAGGTCGACGCCGTCGGCGGCGGCCGCCGCGGCGAGCCGGGTGGCGTGGCGGGGCTCGGCGGTCCACCGGACGACGACGTCGCCGACCCGGCGCCGGCACAACTGGCGCAGCTCACCGACCTGGGCGGGGGTGATCGTGCCGGCCGCCGGGTTGGCGATGATCACGACGCGCCGCATGGCTTGGCCTCCCGGTAGAGCAGGCGGGTGTGCGCGGTGTACGCGGGCCGGGACTGGCCCTCGATCTCCAGCGCCACCGCGAGCACCGCCTCGGTGTAGTGGTGCGCGAGCGGCTTCACCTCGACCAGATCGGCGACCAGCCGCACCCGGGCGCCGGACGGCACCGGCGTGGCGAACCGGACCCGGTCGAAACCCTTGTGTAGCACGACTTCCGCACCATCCACTCGGAACACCTCGGTGAGCATGGTGATGCCGAGGGACAGCGTGAGCATGCCGTGCGCGATGGTCCGGCCGAACGGTCCGGCGCCGGCGCGCCGCCGGTCGACGTGGATCCACTGGTGGTCGCCGGTCACCGCCGCGAACGCGTCGATCTCCCGCTGGTCGACCGTGCGGAATCCGCTGGCCCCCAACCGTTGCCCGGCCGCGGCGGCCAGCTCGGCGGCCCCGGTGAACACCTTCATGCCGCCGCCAGCACGAGCACGGCGTTCTGGCCGCCGAAGCCGAACGAGTTGGAGGCGGCCACCGAGATCCGTTGCGCCCGCGGCCGATTGCTCACCACGTCCAGGTCGATGTCCGGGTCCTGGCGGTCCAGGTTGGCGGTGGGCGGGATCGTGCCCTGCTCGATGGACAGCACCGTGCAGGCCGCCTCGATCGCCCCGGCCGCCCCGAGCGAGTGGCCGGTGACCCCCTTGATCGAGGTGACCGCCGGCCGCCCGGGGAACACCCGGCACACCGCCCTGGCCTCGGTGACGTCGTTGAGCGGGGTGGACGTGCCGTGCGCGTTGACGTGATCGACCTCGCGCGGCTCGATCCCCGCGTCGTGCAACGCCATCCGGATCGCCTTCTCCACCCCGGCGCCGCTCGGGTCGGGGGCGGTCGCGTGGTGGGCGTCGGCCGACGCGCCGTACCCGACGACCCGGGCCCGGACCCTGGCCCGGCGCGCGTTCGCGTGATCCATCCGTTCCAGCACGAGAACTCCGGCGCCCTCGGCGGCGACGAACCCGTCCCGGTCCCGGTCGAACGGCCGGGACGCGAGGGCCGGTTCCCTTATCCGCCGGGACAGCGCGCCCATCCTGGTGAAGCCGGCCAGGATCGGCCGGGTCAGCCCGGCCTCGGCCCCGCCGGCGATGACGACGTCGCAGCGCCCGGTCCGGATCAGCTCCCGCGCGGTGCCGATCGCCGTGGTGCCCGAGGCGCACGCGGTCGTGGTGACCAGGTTCGGGCCGCGCGCGCCGCAGTCGATCGCGATGTAGCCGGCCACCATGTTGACCCCCATCATCGGGATCAGCATGGACGACACCGCCTTGGCGCCCTCCCGGAGCAGCGCGCAGTGCTGCTCCTCGAAGGTGCGCACCCCGCCGAGCGCGTTGCCCATCACGACGCCGACCCGCGAGCCGTCCCACTCCCGCGGATCCAGTCCGGAGTCCGCGATGGCCTCCCGGGCGGCGACCAGTGCGAGGTGCACATACCGGTCCAGCCGCCAGGCGACCCGGCGGCCGAGCAGCTCGTCGGCGTCGAAGCCGGGCACCCGGCAGGTGAAGTCGACCGGCATGCCGGCCAGCTCCGGGTCGGAAGCCGCGGTCGACGCACCGGCAAGGATCGCGTTCCAGCTCGCCGGGACGCCGATCCCGCCCGGCGTCACCAGACCGAGACCCGTCACCGCGGCGTCCCAGCGGCCGTTGCTCATGCGTTCACGACCCTGGCGCCGATCAGCGCGACGGCGGCGGCCAGCGTGTCCTGCGGGGACAGCTCGTCCTCGCCGACCGGCACGCCGAACTCCTTCTCCGCCACCATGGCGAACTCGACCAGCGACAGCGAGTCCAGGTCCAGCTCGGCGAACGTCACGTCGTCGCGCAGCTCGTCGGCGGAGATGCCGAACCGGGAGACGAGCAGCTGGGCAAGTCGTTCGAGAACGGACATGACCATCTCTCCTTGCCTTACAGGGCCTCGATTTCCGGCCAGCGCACGAGGGTCGTGCCCCAGGTGAGGCCGCCACCGAACGCGCCGAGCATGACCCGGTGCCCCACTTTGAGCTCGCCGCTCTCGTTGGCCGTGGCCAGCGCGATCGGCACCGAGGCGGCCGCGGTGTTGCCCACCATGTCGATGTTGCTGAAGAACTTGCCGCGGGGCTGGCCGAGCCGGTCCGCGACGCCGTACAGGATCCGCGCGTTGGCCTGGTGGTAGACGAACTTGTCGATGTCGTCCAGCCGCAGCCCGGCCTTGTCCAGCACGGTCTCGGCGGACTTGGCCATGTGCGTGATCGCGCGCAGGAAGACCTTCTTGCCTTCCATCCTGAAGTAGCGGTCGCGGTCCTCGACCGGTCTGCCGGTGGCCCGCTGCCGGGACCCGCCGGCCGGGACCATGATCATTTCGGCGCCCTCGCCGTCGCTGCCGAGGTCGAACGGGCCGAGCGCGCCCAGCTCGTGCTGCTCGCCCGCGCGCAGCACCACCGCACCCGCGCCGTCACCGAAGATCGGCGCCGAGGTCGGGCAGGCCGGGTTGATGATCGTGGAGAAGGTGTCCGCCCCGATCACCAGCACCCGGTTGGCCACCCCGCTTTCCACCAGCCCGGCGCCGGTGGTCAGGGCGTACAGGAACCCGCTGCACACCGCGTTGAGGTCGAACGCGGCCGCGCCGCCGAGGCCGATCCGGCTGGCCACCTCGGGCGCGGTGGCCGGGCACGGCCGGTCCGGTGTGGTCGTCGCCAGGATCACGAAGTCGACGCTCTCCACGTTGGCCGACTTCAGCGCGCGCTGCCCGGCCTCGACCGCGAGGTCCGATGTGGACATGCCAGGGTCGATGACGCGACGCTGCTGGATGCCCGTCCTCGAGCGGATCCACTCGTTGGAGGTGCGCAGCCGCTCGGCGATCTCGTCGTTGTCCACGACGTGCGGCGGAACGTAGGAGCCGAGTCCACTCAGGACAGCCGCGGGTCCGCCGTGCCGCGGGCTGTGTGGCCGCCTGGCCAACGCGGTGACCTGACCAATGCCCATCAGAGTGCCTCCTCGAGCCCCATGTACTTCAGCCGGATTTCCTTCATCTCGGCCGACCACCCCTCGGCACGGCCCTGCCGCTCCTCCGGCGTGGTGTCCACCAGCCGGCGACCCGGCCAGATCTCGTAGTCGCCGACGACCTCGGCGTGCCGCTCCAGCCCCCGCTGGAACAGCTCCTCGCGCCGCGCCACCATGTCGCGCACCGGCAGCCGCGCCCACAGCCGCATCCCGCGCCGGATCAGGTCGAGGACATCCGGCTTGCGCTCGGGGTGCTCGAGCAGGTACTGCCGGGCCACGGCCGCGCCGACGGTCAGGTGCCGGATCTCGTCGATCCCCGCTCCCCGGTCGATGTCCGCGGCCGCCGGGTCGAGCGGCCGCCACTTGCGCTCGGACAGCTCGGCCGCGGGCGCCAGCGCGCCCTCGAGGATGACGGTCATGACCACCACGCCGCCGAGGAAGTCGGCCCGGTCGCGCATGACGTCCAGCGCGAACTCCTCGAGCGGCAGCAGGATCGACCGAACGTCGCCGCCGGCGACCTCGTCGATCACCGGCCGGAGCCGCTCGGCCGGCACGCCCAGCGTCACAAGGTGGTTGCGGAACACCATAGCGTGCCGCGCCTCGTCGAGCACCTGCGTGGCATAGAACTCCATGGTGTCGGTGTCCGGCGCCAGTGGGACCAGATAGGACAGTGCGCGGGCGGCCTTCTCCTCGGCCACCGCCCGGAACGCGTACTCGCGGGTGATCGCGTCGTACAGCGGGCCGCGGCGCATGAGGTCCGGCACCGCCACGTCCGGGGGGTGGCCGTCCAGCCAGCCGCGCAGCGTCCCGTGCGGCACGGCGGCCAGCCAGTAGCGCAGGTTGGCCTCGCGCGGTGTCAGCTCGAGGCCCATCGCACCGTCGAGCAGGCCGGGCGCCCGGTCCCGGTCCGCCTCGCGTGGCACGGACCCGCTCATGCGACCTCCTCCCCGATCGCTCCGGGGTGCAGCCGCCCGGCGTAGTACAGCAGCGGCGCGCCGGTCCCGGTCTTGGCCGCGGTCACGCCGGCCAGCACCAGCTGGTGGTCGCCGGCCGGCACCACCCGGCGGAACTGGCACCACAGCCAGCACACCGCCCGATCCAGCAGCGGAACCCCGGCGTCGAACCCGGGAGTCCAGGCCACACCGGTGAACTGGTCCGGCCCCTGCCCGCGGGCCGGGTTGGCGAAGTGCCGGGCCAGCCTGGACTGCTCGCGGGACAGGATGTTGACGGCGAAGTGCCGGTGGTCGATCAGGAACTCGGCCAGGCCGCTCGACGTCCTCAGGCACAGCGAGACCAGAGCGGGACACCGGGACACCACGGTGAACGCGCTGACCGTGGTGCCGTGCACCCGTTCACCGGAGCCGACGGTGATCACCGAGACGCCGGTGGCGAACCGGAGCCCGGCCTGCCAGAAGGATTCCACATCGGACTCGCTGGGCAGGATCGCCGGCAGGGACATGGTCATCTGGCCACCGCCGTCTCGAGGGCGACGAACGCCGGGTGCGGCGCCGGCTCGAACGGCAGCGCGAACGGCTTGAGAAAGTTGCCGAACAGCGCGCGGTCGCCGAACAGGTGGATCGGGATCGCCAGCAGCGCCCACTCCCAGCCGATCAGAGCCACCCACAACCCGATCACCGCCGCCTGCGTGACCAGGCTGTGCGTGGTGTTGTACAGCACGTAGTAGACCTTGGAGATCCGTTTGGTGGTGCTGCGGTGGTATGCGATCGTGCCGGGGAGGTAGCCGATCAGGTCGATGTAGACGAACAGCCCGACGGCCGCGCCCCAGCGCACGTCGTCGATGTGCGCGGCGAACAGCACCAGGCAGACCCCGAGGCCCACCAGGTACTCCAGCCGGATGAGCCGGTACGTCGTCCGCGTGTCGAAGCGGTTGGCGGTGTCCATTACCCCTGCCCCACGGAGATGTCGGCGAGTGCCTCGCCACCTTCAACAACCGTGATGTCATCGAAGAGCCCGGCGAGCACCGAGCAGATGACCCGCGTGATGACCCGCTCGGCGATCGGGTCAAGGAGCCCGGCGAGGCTGTCGAACCCGAAGTCGTAGGTCACCTCGAAGCGCACCTCGGTGCCGCCGGGCACCGGGGTGAGCTCCCAGAAACCGTGGAACTCGGCGAAGTCGCCGTCGATCTGGTCGAAGTGGATGCGCAGCCGGGCGGCGTCGATCGTCTCCGACTCGGTCCAGCGCAGCACGCCGCGCCGGAAGCTGACCACCCAGTCGGAGGTCCTCGGCGCGGAGTGCACGGCCACCGACCGGACATCCCCGGCCAGCGCGGGGAACCGGGCGAAGTCCGCGATCAGCGCCAGCGCGGACACCGCGTCGTCCGCCGGGACCCGAACCGACAACCGGACCGTCCTCATAGGACATCCGCCACGGCTCGGGCGGCGGTTTCCACCGCGGCCAGCAAGAAGTCCACGTCCTCGTGGGCCAGCACGGCCGGCGGGGTCAGGCGCAGCACGTTGGCGGAGTTCAGCGAGTGGTTGGCGATGACGCCGGCCGCCACCAGCTCCAACAGCAGCTCGCCGGCCAGCCCGTCGACGGCGAGCTCGATCCCGATGAGCATGCCAAGCCCGCGAACCTCGCGCACCGCGTCGCCGAGCGCCTCCCGCACGATCTCGTCGATCTCCTCGGTCAGCAGCTCGCCGAGCCAGCGGGCCCGCCAGACCAGGTCCTCCTCGCGGATCGCGGTGATCGCGGCGTGCGCGGCGGCCATGCCGAGCGGGCTGCCCGAGAACGTGGAGGTGTGGATGAACGGGTCGCGGTCGAACGGGGCGAACGCCGCCGCGCCGGCGATCGCCGCGGACACCGGCAGCACGCCCCCGCCGAGGGCCTTGCCGGCCAGCAGCACGTCCGGCGTCACCCGCTCGCGCTCGGCGCCCCACCAGTAGCCGAGCCGGCCGAGCCCGGTCTGGATCTCGTCGAGCACGAGGAACGCGCCGTGCGCACGGCACAGGCGGGCGACCTCGGCCAGATAGCCGGCCGGCGGGATGATCACACCGGCCTCGGCCTGCACCGGCTCGACGATCACGCACGCCTCGCCGGGATGCGCGGCCAGCTCCGCCGCCAGCGCGGCGGCGTCGCCGAACGGAACGTGCGCCACGCCGGGCAGCAGCGGGTGGAACGGATCCTGGAACACCGGCTTGGCGGTGACGCTCAGCGCGCCGAGCGTCTTGCCGTGGTAGCCGTTGTCCATCGAGATCAGCCGGCGCTTTCCGTTGGCCCTGGCCAACTTGATGGCCGCCTCTACGGCTTCGGCGCCGCCGCAGGCGAAGTGCACCCGGTCCAGCCCGTCCGGGGCGGTCGCGACCAGCGCCTCGGCCGCCCGCCCGACCGTTGGCTCGAGCAGCAGCCGGGTGGCCACCGGGTTGGTGTCCAGCTGCTCGCGCACCGCGGCCACGACCCGCGGGTGCCGGGCGCCGGTGATCAGCACCCCGTAGCCGCCGCAGTTGAGCAGCCGGCGTCCGGTGCTGGTCCGCACCCAGGCGCCCTCGGACGCGACCTCGATGTCGCCGCCGAACATCTCGCCGAGCGCGGCGCGACCCGCGGAGAGGTACCGGCGGTACCTGTCCATCGTGGCGCGGTCGGCGGCCGCGTCCTGGGCGAGTAAGTCCACTATGGACCGTCCTTAGCTGACGATGATCGGGTAGCCGGCGTAGTAGTCGATCAGCCCGGCGGCCGTGCTGGACCGCGACGGCGGGTGGAAGGCGATCGCATGCGTCGCGGCGAGCAGGTACGCCACCTCCGACGAGCCGATGTAGGCCATCCCGCCGAGCAGCTCGACCGCCTGATGAGCGGAGCCGCACACCGCGTCCTGCACCGCGAACCTGGTCACCAGGGACGCGGCCAGGGTGTCGTTGTCGACCTCGCCGTCCATCACCCGGCGGGCCAGCCCCTCGGTGAGCGCCGCGGCCGTCTCGATCCGCACGGCCAGCGCGGCCCGCTCGGACACGCTGCCCCGGCCGCGCTCGAGCACCTTCTCCACCAGCGCGCTGGCCACGCCGGTGTAGGCGGCGCACACCGTGAGCTGGAACCAGATCAGGCCGACCGTGGTCAGCTTGTCCATCTGCGCCACGGTTTGCGGGCTCGGTTCGATGAGATGCTCCGGACCGGCGAACACATCGGTCAGCCGCACCTCGTGGCTCTCCGCCCCGGCGAGCGTGAACGTGGACCAGAACGGGTGAATGGACACGCCGGGCGTGCGGGCCGGCAGCATCAGCAGGCCCATCCCGGTCGAGCCGTCCGGCAGCGGCACCGCGACGCTGGCGGTGAGCAGGTCCATCGAGCGGCTCAGGCTGCACGGCTTCTTCGACCCGTTGATCACGAACCCGCCGTCCACCGGCTCCGCCCGCATGGTCGGGGTGAAGATTCCTCGCCCGGACCGGCCCTCGGCGAACCCGGAGGCGACCAGCATGCGCTCGTCCACGATCCGGTTCAGCATGCCGTCCGCCAGGCCCGGGATGGTCTCGGCGACCGCGAACAGGGTGCCGAGCGAGAAGTGGTGCATCATCGTGGCGACCGTCATCGACGGCGCCACCGCGCCGAGCGCGCGCACCACCCTGGCCGCGTCGAGGGCGGTCGCGTCCGGCCCGCCGTAGGCCGCCGGCACCAGCAGGTTGGTCCCGCCGTGCGCGCGGAACAGCTCGATCGCCGGGCTGCCCTCGGACTCCAGCTCCGCCAACGGAATCTCGCCGAGTTGCTGGCGAAGGCCGGGGAGCAGCTTGTCGCAGACGAGCCGGTCGGCCTCAAGGAACTGCATGTCGACTCCTCAGCCGTCGTCCCGGGTGATGGCGGCGTCGTAGGCGCCGAAAACCGCGTCCCGCGGCCGGATCCCGCCGGCCAGCGAGACGCCCTGCAGGTGCGAGCTGCGCAGCATGGGGTAGTTGGCCTCGCCGTACACGCCGCCGGTGCGCCCGGTTCCGCCGTGCGTCGGCAGGTACGGCAGGAACCCGATGTGCGAGTCGTTGACCTTCAGCAGCCCGCCGTTGGTGATCCGCTCGGCGAACCGGTCGATCACCCGCTCGTCGCCCGCCCACACCGAGTTGCGCAGCCCGTACGGGTTGCTGTTGACGAAGCCGACCATCGCATCGAGCAGCTCGGCGTCCGGCGCCGGCTCGGGCACGATCACCGGCAGCAGCGGGAAGAACGTCTCCGACCGCACCGCCTCGATCTCCCGGCAACCGGCCAGACCGTCCACACGCAACACCGTGGGCGCGAGGAACGGGCCGGTGTCGGACACCGATCCGTCCACCTCGAGCCGCCGGGCCCCGTGCACCAGCGTGGCGCCGCGGTCAAGCGCGTCCCGGACGAACGCGAAGAACCGCTCGGCGCGCAGCACCGGGGACAGCAGGACGTCCGGGTCGTCCGGGAATCCCGGGCGGATGGCGGCGGCCGCCGTGGCGAGCCGGTCGAGCAGCTCGCCGGCGATGTCCGGATGGGCCAGCACCTGGTTGGGCACCATGCAGATCTGGCCGGAGCCGTAGAAGCATTCGGTGAGCGCCTCCACCGCCGGCTCGAGGTCGGCGTCTCGCCAGACCACCACGCAGTCGTTGCCGGCCAGCTCGAGGATCGGCTTCTTGCCCCGCGCAACGCACTCCCGCTCGAAGGCCAGGCCGCGCTCGACCTCGCCGGTGTAGAAGATGTCGTCGACCAGCGGGCTGTCCAGCCACGCCGCGATCGTCGGGCCCGGCCGGGCGCAGAACACGTTGAGCACACCCGGCGGCGCGCCGAGCTCGGCCAGCACCGGGACCACGAGCTCGCGCAGCGAGTGCAGGACGCCGAGCGGCGCGCTGCGCGGCGCCCGGACGACCACGGCGTTGCCGGCCAGCAGCGGGGTGATCCCGAACAGCGCGCTGGCCGCCGGCGCGTTGCGCGGCGGGTTGACGCACACGACGCCGTCGGGCACCCTGCGCACGACTAGCCGCCGCGGACCGTGCCGGAACTCGTGGCGCATCTGGCTTTCGCACCAGTCGAGGGTCTGCGGACTGAACAGCTCGAGCAGCCCGGCGACCTGCCACCGGGCCAGCGCGCGCGGGCTGCCCTCGGCCACCATCAGGTCGACCAGCTCGGTGTGCCTGCTCCGCAGCCGCTCCCGGATGCCGTGGCCGAGGCGCATCCGGGTGCGCAGCGGCACCGCGGCCCACTCGGGCGCGGCCCTGGCGGCCGCGGCC
>NZ_DASZCQ010000111.1:0-24384 GCF_035942955.1 Actinophytocola sp.
CACCGGGGCGCCGCCGGAGTCGCACACCATCGCCGGCAACGGATTGGGGTACACCGTGGCGGGCGCCGGGGGCGGCAGCCGACCCGGCCAGGGCTGCGCCACCGACCGCTGCGGCACCCGCTCGTCGCCCCACGGCACCAGGCGCACCCGGTCGACCAGGCCGCGGCCGCCGCCGAGCACCGGGGTGACCACGCCGTCCTGGCCGAGCAGCCCCTGCACGTGCACCAGCGCGCGGCCGGCCCGCTCGGCGGCCTCGGCGTGCCCGTCGCCGCGCCACAGGTCCAGCTGCAGCGCGTGCCCCTCGACCACCTCCACCGGGTCGAGGCGCAGCAGGGTCACCCCGCTGCTGGGCCGGTCCGCCCCGCGCAGCCACCCGTCGAGCTGCCAGCGCACCCGGTCGGCGATCCCGGACGGGGTGAGCGGCTCGGCGCAGCGCCAGACCCGGCCCAGCTCCTCGCCCCGCTCGGTGGTCGCCTGAATGCCCAGCCGGGTGCAGGCCAGACCGTGCGCGGCCAGGCCGGAGTGCAGCCGCTCGGCCAGGGTCCTTGCCACGAACGCGGCCGCGTCGACCCGGTCGACCGGCGGGTCGAGCTCCTCGATGACGGACAGCTCGGGCGGCGGGCGGCGGCGCGCCGGGGGCCGCTCCTCCAGCCCGCGGGCCAGACGGTGGGCGAGCACGGCGGCGGCGCCGAACCGGGAGGCCACGTCCCGCTCGGGCACCGCGGCGAACGCGCCGAGGGTGCGCAGGCCCAGCCGGCGCAGCAGGTCGACCAGGTCGGCGCGGTCCGGGCCGTGCGGGTCGTTGAGCTCATGGATGCCAAGCGGCGCAAGGAAGTCCGGGGTTTCGCCGGCCGGGACCAGCACGCCCAGGCGGGCGGCGAGGGTGGCGGCGAACAGCCCGTCGGCGATGCCGATCTGGCACTCCACCCCGGCCTTGCCGGCGACCTGGTCGACCAGCCGCTCCGCGGCCGCCTCCGGGCCGCCGAAGTAGCCGACCGGGCCGCGCGCGGGCACCGCGACCACCCCCGGCCGCACCACCTCCACGCCGACCGCGAGCTCCTCGACGGCCGCGGCCACCGGCTCGAACAGCCGCGCGTCCCGGACCGGATCGTCGACAAACACGGCCAGCTCCGGGCAGCGACCCTGCGCCTCCCGCCGGCGCATGCCGCGCCGGACGCCCTCGGTCCTGGCCACCGCCGAGCACGCCACCACCCGGTTCGCCGCCACCACCGCCATCGGTAGCCGCGGACTCAACCCGGCGGTCACCGCGGCGGCCACCACCGGCCAGTCCGGGCACCACACCACCAGCAGCCGAACGGACATGGTCACCCCGCGCGATCCCGCAGGCGGGGCCGTAGCTCGGTGGGTGGCTCGAACGGGGCCGGCCGGACCGTGCCGGTGGGGCCGGGCAGCAGGAGGGTGGCGCGGCCGGGCCGGGCGGCCGAGCCGCGGCCGCGGGTGTGCACGACGACCTCCCGTTGGCGCAGGTGGCCGTGGCCGAGGCCGAGCCCGGTCCAGGTGGACCGGTCGCAGCGCAGCTCGAGGTCGACGCCGGGCCACGGCCCGAGCGGGAGGAGGACGGCGCCGCGGTGCCGGGCGCGGGCGGACAGCCGGCGGGCGTGGGCGTCGGCGAGCCGGCCGGGGGCGACCGCGACCAGGTCGAGGCCGTCCAGCAGGGCGGCGATCACCGAGCTCGGCTGGGCGCCGGGGTCGGGGATCAGGGCGAGCCGGTCGGTCACCACCCCGGTCTCGGCGGCGGCCAGCACGCCGAGGTCGGGCACGCCGACGACCGCGGCCCACGAGCCGTTCGCGGTCGCCTCGGCGAGCAGGGCGAGCAGCAGCGCGGTGGAGCCCCGCACGGCGATCGTGGTGCCGCGGCGCAGGCCGCCCCACGGGAACAGGTCCGCCAGCTCGTCCCGCACCGGCAGCACCCTGGCCGGATCGCTGGGCGCCGCGCGCAGGCCGCTGGCCACTCCCACCAGTCGGGAGGTGGCCAGGCTCGGGGCAGCGGGCGCGGACATCGGCTGACACCTGCTCTCGAACGTCTGTTCGACAACCAGTCAACCTTGGGTTGCAACGCCTGTCAACCTACCGCCGTACCCACTCCCACCAGCGACGTTAAACATCTGTGCGTCTTGGACCCGACGACCGGAACCTCAGGGGACCGTGGCGGCACCCAGCCACAATCAACCCGACATCCGCACCATCGGCTGGAACGCAACGACAGCAGTTGATCCCGGAGAGGCGGCACAGCAGTTAATCCCGGACAGGCGCTCAGTGGGCGAAGTGGCGGGTGCCGGTGAGGTAGAGGGGGATGCCGGCGGCCTCGGCGGCGGCGATGACCTCGACGTCGCGGACCGAGCCGCCGGGCTGGACGACGGCGCGGACGCCGGCGTCGACGAGGACCTGCAGGCCGTCCGGGAACGGGAAGAAGGCGTCCGAGGCGGCGACGGAGCCGCGGGCCCGGTCACCGGCGCGCTGGACGGCGAGCCGGGCGGCGTCCACCCGGTTGACCTGGCCCATGCCGACGCCGACCGTGGCGCCGCCGGCGGCGAGCAGGATCGCGTTGGACTTCACGGCGCGGCAGCAGCGCCAGGCGAAGGCCAGGTCGGCAAGCGTGGCCTCGTCGACCGCGGCGCCGGTGGCCAGCGTCCACTTGACCGGATCGTCGCCCTCGGCGTCGATGGTGTCCATCGTCTGCATGAGCAGGCCGCCGGAGATCGCCCGGAACTCCGGACCGCCGCGCACCGGCGGCTCGGCGACCAGGATGCGGATGTTCTTCTTGCGCATCAGGATGTCCACCGCACCGTCCGCATAGGACGGAGCGATGATCACCTCGGTGAACACCTCGGCGACCTGCTCGGCCATGTCCACGCTCACCTCGCGGTTGGCCGCGATCACCCCGCCGAACGCGCTGACCGGGTCGCAGGCGTGCGCTCGCCGGTGCGCGTCGGCGATCGTGCCCACACCGTCCACTGTAGACACCGCGATGCCGCACGGGTTGGTGTGCTTGATGATCGCCACGCAGGGTGGCTCGTGGTCGTGCGCCGCCCGCCACGCGGCGTCGGCGTCGACGTAGTTGTTGTACGACATCTCCCTGCCGTGCAACTGCTTGGCGGTGGCCAGGCCGGGGCGGGGGAAGTCGGAGACGTACAAGGCCGCCCGCTGGTGCGGGTTCTCGCCGTAGCGCAGCACATCGCGCCGGGTCCAGCTCGCACCCGCCCAGCCGGGGAAGCCGGAGCCGGCGTCGTCCGGAGCGAGGACCGAACCCATCCAGGAGGCGACGGCCACGTCGTAGGAGGCCGTGTGCCGGAACGCGGCCAGCGCCAGCGCGCGCCGGTCGGCCAGGGTGAACCCGCCGGCCCGGACCTGCTCGAGCACCCAGCCGTAGCGCGCGGGATCCACCACGACCGCGACCGAGGCATGGTTCTTGGCGGCGGCGCGCACCATGGCCGGCCCACCGATGTCGATCTGCTCCACGCACTCCTCCTGGCCGGCGCCGGACGCGACGGTCTGGGCGAACGGGTAGAGGTTGACCACCAGCAGGTCGAACGGCGCGATGCCGAGCGCGGACAGCTGGGCGGCGTGCTCGGGCTTGCGCAGGTCGGCCAGCAGCCCGGCATGCACCCGCGGGTGCAGCGTCTTCACCCGGCCGTCAAGGGACTCCGGGAAGCCGGTCACCTCCTCGACCGGGGTCACCGGAACGCCGGCGTCGGCGATGACCCGTGCCGTGCCGCCGGTGGACACGATCTCGACGCCGGCCGCGTGCAGGCCGGTGGCCAGCTCCAGCAGACCGGCCTTGTCCGACACCCCGATCAGCGCCCGCTTCACGGGTCGTCTGTCCATTGTGGCCCCACTCACGGGATGGTCACCTCTCGTCCGTTCACGGTGTAGCCCTCCCGGGCCATTCTGGCGATCACGTCGACCAGCAGCCGGCGCTCCACCACCTTGATCCGCTCGTGCAGCTTGTCGGAGTCCTCTCCGGGCTCGACCGCGACCGCCTCCTGGGCGAGGATCGGCCCGGTGTCCACGCCGGCGTCGACCAGGTGCACGGTGCACCCGGTGACCTTGACGCCGTAGGCGAGGGCGTCGGCCACGGCATGCGTGCCGGGAAACGCCGGCAGCAGCGCCGGATGCGTGTTCAGCACCCGGCCGCCGAACCGGTCGAGGAAGGCCGGCCCGAGGATCTTCATGAACCCGGCGGACACGACCAGGTCGGGCTCGTGCGCGGCCACCGCCTCGGTCAGCGCCTCATCCCACGCGGCCCGGTCCGGGTGGTCGGCCACCCGCACCACGAACGTCGGCACGCCGGCACGCCGCGCCCTGGCCAACCCCTCGATGCCGGTCCGGTCCGCACCGACGGCCACCACCCTGGCGGGTGCGGCGTCCAGGATGGCCTGCAGCAGGGTTCCCGAACCGGAGACCAGGACGACGACCCGGGCCGGCGGCCGCGGAGTGCGGGGCGTGGAGCTGGGTTTCACAGTATGGCCAGGGTAGGGGGCCATTAGTCGATCTTGTCGGCCAGGTCCGGGGAGTCGCCCTCCTCGGCCGGTGCGGGCTCCTCGCCGCCGGGCTCGGGATCCTCGGGCCGCGCCTCGGGATCCTCGGGCTGCGCCTCGCCGTCCGGCTCGGCGTCGTCGAGGAGACCGGACGGGCCGTCCAGGGCCGCCCAGCCCCCGCCGAACCAGGCCACCGCCGCCCCGACCAGGCCGACCCAGGCGACCAGGGCCAGGGACAGCGACGCGGCGCGCAGGTCGACCGGGTCGAACCGGCCGCCGCCCAGCGGGCCACCGGCGCTGCCGGCCAGAATCACGAAGCTCAGCGCCACCACCCCGGTGGCCACCGCGACCGCGCGCAGCCGGGCCACCGGCTCGGTGGCCACGTCGCGCAGCAACCGCCCGACGAGCACGCCGACCGCGACGGGCAGGACGAGCAGCACCGGCCACCACACCGCCGGGGACTCCGGCAGCGCGGCGAGCAGCGGCAGGCCCGGCACCGGACCACCGGCGAAGTCCAGCGGCGCCACCGAGATCTCCCCCATGGCGAAGCCCGAACCGGCCACAAAGGACGTCCCGGCGATCACCCCGTTCGGCAGGTACCCGACCGACAGCAGCAGCATGCCCAGCCCGCTGCCGAACCCGGATGCGTTGCGGGCGAAAATGTCCCGGACGGTCGGCACGGACGTGACCAGCCCGAGGGTGAGCGCGAGGGCGCCGGCCGCGAGCAGAACCACGACCGCGAGCACGCCCACCCGCAGCCCGCGCATGGCCACCTCGTCGACGCGCTCGAGCGCCAGCTCGAGCAGCCCGCCGTGGCGCGCCACGCCGGCGACCGAGGCGGCGGCAGCCAGCAGCGCCGGGTAGTAGAACGCGGCGAGCGGGTCGACCGTCGCCGGCCCGCCGGCGCACAGCAACCCCAGTGCCAGGCCGAAAGCGGCGTGCCCGCCGGTGATGGCCAGCACCACCTGGCCGGCCTGCGCGGGCGTGTACAGGTCGAGGCGCTGGGCCGCCCCGGAGGCGGTCCTGGCCAGCAGCACGACGGCCGCGATGGACGGCAGCAGCGGCAGCGCGCCCAGGTCGTGGCCCTCGATGCGGAGCGGAACCTGGTGTGCGGCAAGCCATCCGGGCATGGCGGAGCTGAGCACGCCGGCCGTGGAGAAGTGCGCCTTGGACGCGGCGGCGGTGACCAGCGCGAGCACCGCGGCCACGGCGGCGTACCCGGTGATCAGCGGGCCGAGCGTGATCATGGCCAGCACGCGGACCCGGCCGGCGAGCGGAACGGCGTCGTACTCGTCGGCGAACTCGGCCACCGCGTCGTACTGATCGGTGGCCGCGAGACCGAAGCGGAGCGGCGCCACGTGGATCACTTTCGCACCCGGGTTGGGCCATTCGGGTGAGCCACGCCGCCGTCACACCATCCGGTGAGCCCTGCGGGCGGAGGCTAGCCCTGCTGCGGGTATCCGCCGGGCGGCGTGCCCGGGTGCTGCGGAGGCTGCTGCGGCGGCGGGTACTGCCCCGGCTGCGGGGGGTACTGCTGGGTCTGGCCGTACTGGCCGGGCGGCTGCGGCGGCGGGAACTGGCCCGGCGGCGGGCCGTAGCCGCCGGGGTGGCCGTACTGCGGCTGGCCGGGCGCCGGCATCTTGATGATTCCGGACTCGAGCAGGTAGACGCCGACGGCGGCGAGCATCTGGAGGATGCCGAAGATCAGCACCAGCACACCGCCGATGGCCAGATCGCCGCCGGAGAAGACCATGAACAGGAACGGCAGGACCGCGCCGACCGCGAAGATCGCCGGCCACACGCCGGGCTTGGCGTCCCCTGGAAGGATGTTGAGCAGCGCGGCCAGTCCGGAGATGAGCAGCAGACCGGGAATCCAGCCGAGGCCCGCCTCGTAGAAGCTCGTTCCGGGGACGTCGAAGCCCTGGACGGAACCGCCGCCCTGCACCGAGGCGAAGGCGACGAACAGGTTGAGCACCCCGAGTCCGCCGACGACCAGGTATCCGATCTGCGGCAGGCTGAGCTTCGTCCCACCCGCGGCCGGGGGGCCCCAACCTGGTTGCGGCTGCTGCGGGCCCTGACCGGGATACCCGCCTGGTCCACCGCCTGGGTAGCTCATTGCGTGCTTCTCCTCAGCTGTATCGACGCTGGGGCCGGACGGTACACCACCGTTCGGCCCACCGGTGCGGGACTCGCGCAAATTAGGGGGCGACGAGTTGGCGGGCCAGATCCGCCGTCTCGCTGGGGGTCTTGCCGACCTTGACGCCGGCCGACTCCAGCGCCGCCTTCTTGGCGGCCGCGGTGCCCGAGGAGCCCGACACGATGGCCCCGGCGTGGCCCATGGTCTTGCCCTCCGGCGCGGTGAACCCGGCCACGTACCCGACGACGGGCTTGGTCACGTTGTCCTTGATGTAGGCCGCGGCGCGCTCCTCGGCGTCCCCGCCGATCTCCCCGATCATCACGATCAGCTCGGTCTCGGGGTCGTCCTGGAACGCGGCCAGCGCGTCGATGTGGGTCGTGCCGATCACCGGGTCTCCGCCGATGCCCACCGCAGAGGAGAACCCGATGTCGCGCAGCTCGTACATCAACTGGTAGGTCAGGGTCCCGGACTTGGAGACCAGGCCGATGCGGCCGGGACCGGTGATGTCGGCCGGGATGATGCCGGCGTTGGACTTGCCTGGGGAGATCACGCCGGGGCAGTTCGGCCCGATGATCCGGGTCTTGTTGCCGGTGGCGCAGGCGTGCGCCCAGAACACGGCGGTGTCGTGCACCGGGATGCCCTCGGTGATCACGACCGCCAGCCCGATCCCCGCGTCGATCGCCTCGATCACCGCCGACTTGGCGAACCGCGGCGGCACGAACACCACCGTCACGTCCGCGCCGGTCGCCGCCATCGCCTCGCCGACGCTGTTGTACACCGGGAGGAACAGGCCGGACTTGACGTCGCTGAAGTCGGCGCTCTGACCGCCCTTGCCGGGCGTGACGCCGCCGACCACGTTGCTGCCGGCGCGCAGCATGCGCCGGGTGTGCCGGGTGCCCTCGGAGCCGGTCATGCCCTGCACGATGATCCTGGAGCTCTCGTCGAGGAAGATCGCCATCGCCAGTCACTCCCCCTGCGCGGCAAGTTGGGCGGCCACCCTGGCCGCGTTGTCCATCGTGTCCACCTGCTGCAGCCCGGGCAGTGCCGCCTCGGTGAGGATCCGGCGGCCCTCGGTGGCGTTGTTTCCGTCCAGCCGCACCACGATCGGCCGGTTCACCGTGTCGCCGCGGGACTCCAGCAGCCGGAACGCCTGCACGATCCCGTTGGCCACCGCGTCGCAGGCGGTGATCCCGCCGAACACGTTGACGAACACGCTGCGCACGTCCGGGTCCGACAGGATGATCTCCAGGCCGTTGGCCATGACCTCGGCCGACGCGCCGCCACCGATGTCCAGGAAGTTGGCCGGCCGCACCCCGAACTCCTCGCCCGCGTACGCCACGACGTCCAAAGTGGACATCACGAGCCCTGCGCCGTTGCCGATGATCCCGACCTGACCGTCGAGCTTGACGTAGTTGAGGTCCTTCTCCTTGGCGGCGGCCTCGAGCGGGTCCTCGGCCTGCTTGTCCACAAGGGCCGCGTGCTCGGCGTGCCGGAAGGACGCGTTGTCGTCCAGGGTGACCTTGCCGTCCAGGGCGATCACCCGGTCGTCGGGGTCGCGCACGAGCGGGTTCACCTCGACCAGCGTGGCGTCCTCGCCGACGAACGTGTCCCACAGCTTGACGATCACCTCGGCGGCCTCGTCGGCGACCGCGTCCGGGAACCTCGCCGCGGCCACGATCTCCCGCGCCTTGGCGGTGTCCACGCCGAGCAGCGGGTCGACCGGAACCTTGGCCAACGCCTCCGGGCGCTCGACGGCGAGCTGCTCGATGTCCACGCCGCCCTCGGCCGAGGCCATCGCCAGGAACGTCCGGTTGGCGCGGTCGAGCAGGAACGAGAAGTAGTACTCCTCGGCGATGTCCGACGCCGGGGTCACCAGCACGCGGTGCACCGTGTGGCCCTTGATGTCCATCCCCAGAATGGCGTCGGCCCTCGCCTTCGCCTCGTCCGGCGTCTCGGCCAGCTTCACGCCGCCGGCCTTGCCCCGGCCGCCGGTCTTCACCTGCGCCTTGACTACCACGGTCCGCCCGAACCGCTCGGCTGCCGCGCGGGCCTGATCCGAGGTCTCGGCCACCTCGCCCGGCAGCACCGGAACACCGTGTCCGGCGAACAACTCCTTCGCCTGGTACTCGTACAAATCCACTCGACAGTCTCCTGACTACAGCGCCGTCGGACGAAAGGACATTAGCGAGCGGCGCGCCGGCGTGGCACGCCGCATCCGGTGAGGTCTCTCACCGCCCGCGCTGGGGCGCGGGTCGCAGTGCCACGGCGACGAAGGCCGCGATCAGGAGCGTGGCGACGCAGGCGACCGAGAGCAGCGTGCCGGGGCCGGCGCTGGCGTCCGGAGCGCGGTCGCCGGTGAGCGGGAGCTCGAGCAGGTGCACGCCGACCACCGCGGCGGCGCCGAGCAGCAGGGAGGCCGCCCGTGCCGGGCGGGACCTCGGCGCCAGCACCGCGGCGGCGACCACGACGACCAGCCCGAGCACCAGACCCCACGAGGTGAGGCGGAAGTTGGACCAGATGTCGGGGGCGACGAAGCCGGGCGCGCGCACGGCCGGCAGGGCGAACGCGCCGACGGCGAACAGCACCGCCGCCGCGGCGGGCGCCACCACCATCGCGTTGGTCCGCCGCTCGGTGAGATCGACGTCGTCGCGCTCGGCGCTGCCGGCGATCCCCGCGCACGCCGCGGCGGCCAGGGCCACGGTGATCGCGAGCGCGGTGGACCAGACGCCCGCGCCGACCCGCACCGCGGGGCTGATCCCGGCACCGGTGAGCGCCGCGTCGAGCGTGCTGGCCCCGACCATCGGAACCGAGGCGAGCGCGACCGTGAAGGCCGGCCGCACGGTGGTGGACCACGCGCGCACCAGCAGCGCGGCGCCGAGCAGGGCCACGAGCACGCCGGCCGGGACGAGCTGCCGGTTGGCGAAGCTGACCGGCTGCTCCAACCCGGCGTCCACGACGAGCTGGCTGCCCAGCCCACCGCCGAGCGCGGCGAGCCCGGTGAGGATCCCGAGCAGGCCGGCGATCGGGTGCAGCCGCCCGGACTCCAGGCGCAGCTCGGCGGCCGCCGGCTTGTCCGCGGACTTCTCGGCTGGCGCGCCCGGCATCAGGAAGACGACCAGCGTCAGCACCCCGATCGCGCCGAGGGCCAGGTAGGGGCCGATGTCGGCGACGAGCCGATCGACGGTCAGGCCGGCGACGATGCCGGGCAGCGTCACGCCGGCGACCGCCACGAGCAGGCCGAGCAGCACGCCGCGGGCCAGCTGCGGCGGCGCAAGGCCGGCCGCGACGACGCAGCCGAGCACTACGGCGGCGACCACAAGCAGCCCGCCGGCCCGGACCAGACCCGGGCTCTCGATCACCTCGCGGGCGAGCTGGAAAGCGTTGTGGGACCGGAAGGTCGGCCGCATCAGCCCGACCACGGCCAGCGTCGCGCAGGCGAACGCCCAGCCGATCAGGTAATGCCGCCCGGTCAACCCGGGGGCGCCGGCCGGGTCGTCGAGCTCCTGGGCGTAGGCCGATCCCGGTTCCGCGCCCGCCCGGCCGGCGACGAGCAGGCCGGCGAGCCCGACGGCGACGTGCCCGGCGATCAGCACCCACAGGCCGGTGGCGGCGGGCAGCGGCGTCAGGCTGGTCGGCACCATCAGCTCGGGCCGGGACGCGAGCAGGGCGTCCCGGGCGAACTGCAGGTCCACCAGCAGCCGCCCCGGTGCGACCACCGCGGCGCCGATCAGCACGCCGGCGGCGATCACCGGCCGCCGGGCCGCCAGGGCCACGATGGCCAGCAGCGGGGCCGCCACGGCGAGGGCGATCAGCAGCGGTTGGGCGGCGAACCCGGCGGCCGGCTGGCCGTCGACGAGCCCGAGCGTGGGGCCGAGCGCGACGAGCCCGGCGCCGAGGACCGACAGCGGCAGCGCGACGCGGAGCCGGACCGGCGCGGCCGACCAACCCGAGCGGCGGGGCTCGTCGACGATCCCTTCGTGCGCACGCTCCTCCTCGGCCAGGTCGGCGTGCGGCGATTGGGTCCGCTCAGTCATTGGCGTGCACGCTAGCAAGCCGGCCGCAGCGGGCTCGTCACGGTAGGTGCCTCATGGACTTCGGGGCTCGACACGACGCGTCGGGACCGCCCGGGTTGTGTGACGCCGGTCACATTCTGACCGTGCCCTGTATCTGACTTTGCGTCATAGTCCCAGCCCAGAGGCCTGCCGCCGGCCATCCGTTTGGCCGACACGGAGCGAGGAAGTTGCCCTCGACGCTTCCGTTTCGTTACTGTCCCCCGGTCCGTTGTCACGGTCCGGTCACGAAATGGACGGGGTCGGCAACCCCGAAGCCGACTCAGCCGGGATCCCCCGCCCGGTGTCCACGCCGAGGCTCGTCCCCACGAGCGCAGGCGTTCGCCCGGACTCCCCGAAGACGGAAGGGCAAGCCTTGGCTCGACACCGCTCCCCAAGCGGCCGACAGCACACCAGGGTGATTCCCGTCGAGGTACGTACCCGCACCTCGATCGGCACCCGGGATGCACGCACTACCCCGAGCACCAACCGGTTGGCGACGCCCCCCTCATCCGCGGCCCGCGGCCGCGTCGTGGTCGCCGCGGTAGCTCTCGGCGCGTTCGCCGCGGCCGCGGCCGGGCAGTCGCTTCAGGGTCCTCGTCAAGCCTCCAACGACCTTTCTCCTTTCGCCGACGGAAACGACGCATCGGCCTTCCTTGGCATGGGCGGGGGCGGCAACGTCAACGTCGCGTCCGCGCCGGACGTGCTCACCGTGGTCAAGACCGCGGACGGCGCGCTCGAGGCCCAGAAGGTGGCCGAGAGCGCCAAGATCAACCAGGCGCGCGCCGCCGACGCGCAGGCCAAGCAGGCCGAAGCCAACCGCGCCAAGTTCGTCAAGCCGACCCAGGGCACGTTCACCTCAGGTTTCGGCGCGCGGTGGGGAACGACCCACTACGGGGTCGACATCGCCAACCGGATCGGCACCCCGATCGTCGCCGTCGCCGACGGCGTCGTGGTGGAGGCCGGCCCGGCCAGCGGCTTCGGCCTGTGGGTGCGGCTGCAGCACGCCGACGGAACGATCACCGTGTACGGCCATGTGGACAGCTTCAACGTGCGCGAGGGCCAGAAGGTCAAGGCCGGCGAGCAGATCGCCCGAATGGGCAACCGCGGCTACTCCACCGGCCCGCACCTGCACTTCGAGGTCTGGGACGCCACCGGCAAGAAGCTGAACCCGGTGCCGTGGCTCGCCGCCCGCGGCATCAACCTCTGAGCCGCCGGAGAAAGTAGGCGGCGGCAACCCGCCATGCCGTGCACATGGCCGCGCGCCGCTCGCAGCCCGAGCAGCGTCCGCGCGCTCCGTCCGGCCGGTGCAGGCCGAGCAGCGCGCGCCAGGCGGCCGACATCCGGCGCAACTCCGACCCGGCCGGCCTCGGCTGCGCGGCGGCCAGCCGCTCGACCGCGTCGAGATAGCGGCCGACGCCCTCGGCCAGCGCCCGGAACAAGATCTCATCCACACCGCGAACCCCCTCGTCACTCGGCTGCGCGCAGTGAACCAGAGGGCACCGACAATTTTCGGACTGGTGTTCGACCTGCCGGCCTACCTGCCGAACCCCGCGGCTCGCACTGCCCGGACAAGCAGCCACACGTTCGTGGACGGGTTGGGCCCAACCACGTTGCACGCGGTGTGGTCCGGGGCCCGAGCTCGCGCTCGCGCCTCCGCCTGCTCGTAGTGCTCGAATGGGAACGTCTCGGGCAGGTGCTTGTCGTATCCGACCATGTGCCTGCCGAGCTCGCGCACGATCTGTGTCGGCGTTGCTTCCCTGCGGTAGTCGACGAAGTGCAGAAGAAGCCAGTAGTCGAAGCACGGCACCGACAGAACCAGACTGATGCCCGCTCGACGGGCATGTTCGAGGGCAGCACCCAGCGAGTTGTGGTCGTCACGATCGACCACACACCAGACCTCGTCGTAAGCGTCGGCTCCATTCTTTCGCCTGTCACGACGCCACAGGACCTCCGACTCGACCACAACCTTCAACGAATCACAACCAACACCCTTGATGTCACAGCGGACCACATCCACTGGTACAGCCCGGAGACATTTGACCAAACCATGGAAGTACTCCGGTTCCGTCACTTTGCCCTCGCAGCAGATAAGCAACCTGCGCTTCCTGCTTCGTGACGGTGAGCGCCGGCGTAGCGAGTCCGCCCGACGCCGGGCGGCCATCAGGAGGGAACTTTCCGATCGAACAACCTTCTGAGCTCCGCTATGTCAACGTAAGGAACTGCCCCATACCTACCCTGCAGATAAGCCCGCTCAAAATTTTCACCTCTGCGTGGATGAAAGTCCGAGAGTGGAAACATTGCAGTCGCGCCATCGTCACCCTTTTCCGTAAACCACACCTCGTCGCGACTGAGAATTTCATCCTCGATGAGGCCGCCCAGCAATGAGACATCGTGTGATGTGAAAATAAGCTGAGCGTTTTTCGGGTTGATTACCGGGTCCTTGAACATCTGGATCAGCGCCGCACTTAATCTTGGATGCAATGAGCTGTCCACCTCATCGACCAGTGCAACTCCACCCCACCGCAGCGTGGGTTCCACCTCTACCAGAACGGCCAACCAGATCTGGGTCCCCGTACTCTCGGATTCGAACGGAAGCGCCACGGGAGCATCTTTGGGACCACGACCGTGCAACAGCCTCAACTTTCCGAAGTACGCATTGCGTGCGAGTTCATCGGCGTCTTTATCTTCGACACCGCCACCTCCATGCGCTCGCTCGTTCCACCACTTGGACTGCTCATCGGTGAGGTCGGGTTTCTCCAACTCGGAGCCGCTAATACCCAGGTCCGCGAAGCGTAGCCAACTGTCAACCTTTGGCCGTAATTGATCATAAGCAAGAGCGAGACGGGCCAATATCGGCACCTTTGGATGCCCCTGCCCGAGTTCAACAATTTCTTGGGAGTGAGCCCCGAGCTCGCTGCAGAGAGGACCGAGCATGGGATGACTGCTCGCCGCCGCCACGGATAGATACAGCGCGTTCTTTCTCACCAATCGTGCAATTGCCGCATTCGGACCACTTAGCGATCGGCCGAAATAAAACTCGTCTTTCTCGCGACGGAACAATACCCGCTTGCGCGACCTCGCATGATAGGAGTGCAACCACTCAAGGCACACACGCTCGTCATTTACCCTGAAACCGTAGGTGTACCTGATTCCATCAGATGCGATGTCGATTTCATACATCGATGGTTGGTTCCGTGCGGCAGGGTCGAGAAGGAACGGCTGGCGAGGGATCCCGCCGGCCACGCCCCATTGTGCATATGAGTCCCGCACCGCACGGAAAAAGTATCCGAGCGCATGGAGGACGTTGGATTTGCCGGACGCGTTGGCGCCGTAGATGCCGGCTACTCGGACCGTCGGAGGGATTGGACCGGCGGCCGCCTGCTCGCCGCGCCTTGGCACAGCGACCAGTGACAGCTCCTGCTCGTCGCGCAGGGAGCGGTGGTTGGAGACCCGGAACCGCAGCAGCATGCGTCTATCATGCAGCTTAACCGGCAGTTACCGCAAAAGTTGTCGTAACTCGGCTTGAAACTACAGCTTGGTGAGCGGGACGCTGCCGATGAGCATGAGGCGGATGGTGCCGGAGGAGCCGAAGTCGATGGTGGCGGTGGCGCGGGGGCCGGCGCCGTCGGTGGCGACGACGGTGCCGAGGCCGTACTTGTCGTGGTTGACGCGGTCGCCCACCTCGAGGGCGATGGCGGGGGTGTCCTGCCAGCCCTTGAACGGGGTCGAGCGCAGACCGCGGGCGGCGACCTGGGCCTGGGCCGAGTCGGAGCCGGTGCGGTCGCCGCGGCGTGGGCCCCAGGTGGGGGCGCTGGGAGCGGAGCGGGCCGGCTCGAGGCGCCGCCAGTCGATCAGCTCGGACGGGATCTCGTCGAGGAACCGCGAGGGCGGGTTGGCCGACGGCTGACCCCAGGAGGACCGGACGATCGCCCGGGACAGGTAGAGCCGCTGGCGGGCGCGAGTGATGCCGACGTAGGCGAGGCGGCGCTCCTCGGCGAGCTCGGCCGGGTCGGCCAGCGCGCGCATGTGCGGGAAGACGCCCTCCTCCCAGCCGGTGAGGAACACCGCCGGGTACTCGAGGCCCTTGGCCGTGTGCAGGGTCATCAGGGTCACCACGCCGCCGGCGCCGTCCTCGCTGTCCGGCACCTGGTCGGCGTCGGCCACCAGGGAGACCCGCTCCAGGAACGCATCGAGCGAGCCCGGCTCAACGCCCAGCGGCTCGGCCTCGGGGTCGATCGGGGCGGGGACGTCCTCGGTGGCGAACTCACGGGCGACGTTCACCAGCTCGTTGAGGTTCTCCACCCGGGTGGCGTCCTGCGGGTCCTCACTGGACTCCAGCTCTGCGCGGTAGCCGGTGCGCTCGAGCACCGCCTCGAGCACCTCCGCGACGTCGCGGCCCTCGTCCACCAGAGCGCGCAGCGAGTCGATCAGCTCGACGAAGCCGGCGATCGCCTTGACCGAGCGCGGGTTCAGCTCGGGCACCCGACCCTGCGCCGCGGCCCGCAACGCGGCGGCGAAGGAGATCCGCTCGCGCTCGGCGTGGGTGGACACGCAGGCCTCGGCGCGGTCGCCGATGCCGCGCTTGGGCACGTTGAGGATCCGGCGCAGGCTGACCGTGTCCTCCGGGTTGGCCAGAACCCTCAAGTACGCCAAGGCATCCCGGACCTCGCGGCGCTCGTAGAACCGCACGCCGCCGACCACGCGGTAGGGCAGGCCGAGCCGGATGAAGATCTCCTCGAACACCCGGGACTGGTTGTTGGTGCGGTAGAAGACGGCGATGTCGCCGTTGCGCAGCTCGCCGCCGTCGACCAGCCGGTCGATCTCGGACGCGACGAACGCGGCCTCGTCGCGGTCGTTGTCGCCGACATAGCCGACGATCTTGTCGCCGTCGCCGGACGCGCTCCACAGCCGCTTGTCCTTGCGGCCGGAGTTGCGGGAGATCACCGCGTTGGCCGCGGAGAGGATCGTCTGGGTGGAGCGGTAGTTCTGCTCCAGCATGATCGTCGTGGCCTGGGGGTAGTCCCGCTCGAACTCGACGATGTTGCGGATGGTCGCCCCGCGGAAGGCGTAGATCGCCTGGTCGGCGTCGCCCACCACGCACAGCTCGCCCGGATCGTCCCCGGTGCCCACCAGCTCGCGGACCAGCAGGTACTGGGCGTGGTTGGTGTCCTGGTACTCGTCGACGAGCACGTGCCGGAACCGGCGCCGGTAGTACTCGGCGACGTCCGGATGCTGCTGCAGCAGCTCGACCGTGCGCATGATCAGGTCGTCGAAGTCGAACGCGTTGGCCTGGTTGAGCCGAAGCTGGTACTCGGCGTACACCTCCGCGACGCGCCGCCCGAGATCGTCACCGGCGGCGGCCGCCGCCTCATCGGGGGTGACCAGCTCGTTCTTCAGATTCGACACGTGCGCGGCGAGGGTGCGGGCCGGATAGCGCCGGGGATCGAGGTCGAGGTCGCGCGCCACCAGCGTGATCAACCGCCGGGTGTCGTCGGCGTCGTAGATCGAGAAGCCGGACCTCATACCGAGGTTCTTGGCCTCCCGGCGGAGAACCCGGACGCACATCGAGTGGAACGTGGACACCCACATGGCGTTGGCCCTGCGCCCGACGAGGTCGACCACCCGCTCGCGCATCTCGGCCGCGGCCTTGTTGGTGAACGTGATCGCCATGATCTGGCCGGGGTGCACGTCCCGCTCGGCCAGCAGGTAGGCGATCCGCCGGGTGAGCACGCGGGTCTTGCCCGACCCGGCGCCCGCGACCACCAGCAGCGGCGAGCCGGTGTGCTCGACCGCCCGGCGCTGCGGCTCGTTGAGGTCGGCGAGCAGGGCGGCCGGGTCGGGTTTCTGGCGCTGCGGGCGGGTCTCCACGGGGATTTCGAACAGAGCGCTCATCGTGCTGACAACGGTACCGGGCAGACCCGACGCCGCGCGTCAGCCCGCGCCGAGGGGGACGGAGTTCGGTGAAGATCGCCATGCGAGCACGGCACTGCAACGGAGCCGACATGCAGCCACCGACCCCGAGACATGGGAAGACGTTTCGAAGCCGAGGCGGTGGCGGTAGTCGGGTGGAGCGCCGATCCAGGCCTGGGGTGGGCCGATCAGTGGGCGGCCGTTGAAGACCCGCCGGATGCGGACGACGGTGGGTTGTGGGCGGGGGCGTCACGGTCTCGGCGTAGGGGCGTACGTCGGCGGGCGTAGGGACAGTGCCGCTCTGCGACCGATGCCGGGGGCGGTTGCGGACCGGACGATGGACGGCATGACGACGAACACCCTTGCCCACGACCACAACGTGCGTGCCTCGGACGCCGAGCGCGAGGAGGTGGCGCGGATCGTCCAGGATGCCGGAGCCGAGGGGCGGCTGACGCTTGCCGAGACCGAGGAGCGGCTCGCCGGGATCTACGGTGCCCGCTTCCGGCACGAGCTGGCGCAGTACACCGCGGACCTGCCGAGGGAGCGGGACCGGCCGCAGCGGCCGTGGCCCCCGGGTGTCCGCGGCGTGCCGCGGCCGCTGCTCGTCCACGGGGCGCTCGCCATCGTGCTGGCCACCGTGCTCATCGTGCGGTGGATCGTGTCGGGCGTGCCGTACTTCTGGCCGGGGTTCCCGCTGTTCTGGCTGGCCGTGTCGCTGTTCGTGCACGCCAGGATCCGGGGTTTTCGCGGACCGTACCGGCGCGCGAGGGCGAGTTGAGCGAACGGGTTCGACTGCGCGAGGTCGATGTGCCAGAATCTGTGCCGTGCGAGCGCAGTACTTCGAGTTTTTCTACGGGAACCGGACTCCGGCTCCCGTGGTTGCGTAAGCACGACACAGACCACAACGAAGCCCCGGAGTCCTCGGACCCCGGGGCTTCGTTCGCACCAGGGGCCGACACTCCGCCAGACCGCGACAGGACCATGATGACCCCGACTTCGCAGGACTCCAGCCCGACCGCGCCGGCAGCGGATCTGCCGGGACCCGACCAGATCGCCGAGCTGCGCGAGGAGATCGACTGGCTGGACGCCGAGATTCTCCGCCTTGTGAAGCGGCGTACCGAGATCTCCAAGACGATCGGGGCCGTCCGGCTCGCCAACGGCGGCCCGCGGCTCGTGCTCAACCGGGAGAACGACGTCCTTGCCCGCTACCGGGAGCTGGGCAAGGAGGGGCAGCAGATCGGCCTGGCGCTGCTCAGCCTTGGCCGGGGCCGGCTGGGACGGTAAGGGTTCGGTCAGGGATCTCACCGATTCCGGGCACCGGAACGAAGGGCACACTGGAGGCATGCTCAACCTGATTGCCGTCATCATCGCCATTGCCGCGGTGGTCGCCACGCTGGCGCACGTGGGCTATCTGGCCCTGCTGAACTCGGCCGCGCGCAAGCGGGCGGGCGGATCGCCGATCGCCAAGTACGTGCAGAGCCGGTGGCCGATCGCGGGGATCACCACGGCGGTCGCGCTGGTGGCCTGGCTGCTGACCAGCGGCGGCGGCTTCGCCGACGTCGTCGCGATCCTGCTCGCGGGCGGTTCCGGGGTGACCGCCACCAAGGCGCTGCAGTCAACCCAACAGCGGTATCGCACGGAGCAGTAATCCCACTTGGGGTGGGTATTCGCCGACTCGTCCTCACTCGGTCGAGTGGCGTTTGACAAACCTGCTTGCCCACCCTCTCCAACGCTGCGCAACGGCATACTCTGATGTGAGTGAGCAGGGCCGTTCCACTCTCCGATGTGCGCAGTGCGCTGGTGGTCACCGCGCACCCGGACGACGTCGACTTCGGCGCGGCGGGGACGATCGCGACCTGGACCGCGGCCGGCATCAAGGTCTCCTACTGCGTCTGCACCTCGGGCGAAGCCAGCGGCGACGGCACGCGGAGCCCGGCCGAGGTGGCCCGGATCCGCCGCGCCGAGCAGGTGGCCGCCGCCGAGCGCGTCGGGGTGCACGACGTCGCCTTCCTCGATCATCCGGACGGCGCCGTGGTGGCGTCGCTCGCGCTGCGCCGGGACATCACCCGGGTGATCCGCCGGGTCCGGCCGGACCGGGTGCTCACCTGGTCGCCGGAGATCAACTGGGAGCACGTGGCCACCACGCATCCCGATCACCGCGCGGTCGGCGAGGCCACCTTCGCCGCCGTCTACCCGGACGCCCGCAATCCCCACGCCCATCCCGAGCTGCTCGCCCGGGAGGGCCTCGAGCCGTGGACGGTGCGGGAGCTGTGGATCGCCGACGGGCCGGCCGGGCTGCGCAACCACGCGGTCGACGTGACCGACGTGTTCGAGGCCAGGGTGGCGGCCCTGCGGTCGCACGCCTCGCAGGTCAGCGGCATCCCGGAGCTGGTGGAGTCGATCAGGCGGCGGCTCGCCGAGATCGCCGGAAAGCACGGGCTGGCCGAGGGCCGGCTCGCCGAGGAGTTCCAGGTCGTCGACACCCGATGATCACTCAGTAGCGAATCCAACGCACTGCGTCACGACAGGAGGGGAGAGGTGTCACACATCACATGAGCGCCGATGCACGTGCAGCTGAACGTGAACCCCGCCGGGGACGACATCGCCGCGGGGTGGACGGCGCCGGCTGGACGCCGGAGATCCCGCGGGCCCGCGGCTACGCGTCGCACGTCAAGCCGATCGACGCTCCCCCGCCGATCCGGACCCTCGGGGACACCGACTCGCTGCCGGTGATGATCCCCGCCAGGCTCAAGCCCGCGGTCCGCGGTCAACGGGAACCCGTCGCGTACGCCTGGCCGGACACGCCGCCGACGGGTCTGCGCAAGTTCGATCTCGGCACGATTCCCGCCTCGGTCACCCCGCCGCGCACCTGGCGCCGGGCCGCGTGGTTCGCCGTCGGCACCTCGGCCTCCGTCGTGCTTGCGCTCGGCTACGCCGCCTTCACGCTGGTCGGCAACCCGCTTCGGTCCACAACGATCGACGCGCTGCCCGGCCAGCCCAGCCAGCAGCTGTTGATCAGCGACCTGCCGGCGGACGCGCTCACCGAGGAGCCGCCGACCTCCACCTCGCCGAGCGGCCCGACCACCTCCTCCACCACGAGCAATCCCGCGCGGCCCCGGGAGGTGGCCGACCGGGTCCAGCCCCATCCCGTGCCGGGACAGCCGGCGAGGCCGGCCCAGCCCGGCCCGCCGGCCCCGGCGAGCGTGCGCCCGACGACCACCGCCCCGCCGCGCAGCACGGTCGACGCCGCGCCGCTGGCCCAGACCGATCCGGACAAGCTGGGCGACCGCACCGAGGCGTACTATGCGCATGTCCTGACCGACCCGGAGGCCGCCTACCGGCTGACCGCCGGACGAATGCGGGCCGAGGGACCGGAGGGAATCGAGGCGCGCTACGCCGACGTCGAGCGCATCGAGGTCAAGAAAATCACGATCGACCCGAACTGGTCGAACACCCGCAGCGTACTTCTCGTCGTGCGGAAGGACGGCTCCACGATGACCATCGAGCGCGAGCTGACCTTCACCACCGGCAACGACCCGAAGATCACCAGCGACAGCGAGGCCTAGTTCAGATGGCGGTGCACACGGTCAGCTACTGCTCCATACGAGTGAGGATCGCTGCCATTTATCGCCACATTCGTGTGATGCGCCGAGAATGACTGGCGCCGGTGGCCACCGCCACGGTACGAGTTCCCCCGAACGCGCAACGCGATGAGCGCGCTCCAACAAGTTGTGGTGAACAGTCCTCACATTGGATGCAGCACAGTGGAACGACTGACGACTGGCCGGCGGCACATCCGCGCCGGGTCGGTTCATGTCACGGAGCTGATCAGAAAGCAGCTGCCGCCGTTCGAGCTGCCGAGCCCGCGCCAGGGCGAGGCCGGCCAACCAGCCGCGTCGGGCGCGCTCGAGAGCCTGCTCGACCAGGCCGAGGAGACCGCGGGCTCGCATCGCCGCCCGCCGTCAAGGGGCGCGCAGCTGGCCAAGATCGCGGGCCTCGGCGTCGCCTCGTTCGCGCTGTGCGCCTCGATCGCGGTCGCCTCCATGATCAACCATCAGCGTGCCGGCATGCCGACCGAGGCCGGCCCGCGCCCGGCCGGCGACATCAGCGGGGAGCAGGCGCTGCTGCCGGACCTGCTCAACCGGGTCGTGCCGCAGACCGGGATCACCGGCATGCCCGAGCTTCCCGGCGCGCAGACCAACGCCACCGGCATGATCGAGAACACCGGGCCGCCGGCCCCCGCCACCCCACCGGCGAGCCCGCCGAGCCCCGGCGCCGTCCCACCCGACGCCGAGCTGTCCAAAAAGGACGTCGTCGCGCGGTTCTACGAGCTGGTCTCCACCGCGCCGGACCGGGCGTTCGGTCTGCTCGACAGCACCCTGCTCGGCACCGACCTCGGGGAGTTCGTCCGGGCCTGGACGAACGTCAGCGAGATCCAGCTGCTGGACGTGCGCGAGCGCGGCGACGACGTGCTCGCGGTCGTGCGACTGCGCCTGCCAGACGGCGGCTACCTTCGGGTGCAGCAGCTGCTGGACGTGGCCAACACCATCCCACGCCGGATCACCGGAGCGGAGATCCTGTCCGCTCAGCGCAACTGACCGGACCGCTCAGCGGGCGCTTTACGTTCTAAACACGCAACTTCACGTACTCCCTTCGTACGCACTGTGTGATCGGCCTAGCCTGTTGCGGGGCGTAAGGGAGGTTGCGTGACGCGCGAGGCAAGCAACCGGGGGGCCCGACGATGACCGAAGAGGGCCGGGTCGTCGCGGGCCGGTACCGCCTGATCAGCCGCATCGGCACGGGTGCCATGGGCGTGGTCTGGCGGGCGTACGACGAGCGGCTGAACCGCACCGTCGCGGTCAAGAAGCTGTTGCTGTCCCCCGGTCTGCCGGAAGACGAGGCGGCCGAGGCGGTGGCGCGCTGCCTGCGGGAGGGGCGGATCGCGGCCCGGCTGCACCACCCGAACGCGATCACGGTGTTCGACGTCGTCGACGCGGACGGGGCGCCCTGCCTGATCATGGAGTACCTGCCGTCCCGGAGCCTGGCCGGCGCGCTGGCCGAGCAGGGTCCGCTTGATCCCTTCCAGGTGGCCAGGATCGGGTCGCTGTCGGCGGCCGCGCTGGCCGCCGCGCACGCGGCCGGGATCGTGCACCGGGACGTCAAGCCGGGCAACATCCTGCTCGGTGACGACGGTTCGGTGAAGATCACCGACTTCGGCATCTCCCGGGCCGCGGACGACGTCACCGTCACCAAGACCGGCATGATCGCCGGCACGCCCGCGTACCTGGCGCCCGAGGTGGCCGTCGGCAAGGACCCGACGCCGGCCTCGGACGTGTTCTCCCTTGGCTCGACGCTGTACGCGGCGGTCGAGGGCGAGCCCCCGTTCGGGCTGTCGGAGAACACGCTCGGCCTGCTGCACCGGGTGGCCGCGGGCCGGATCAACCCGCCGCGACACGACGGCCCGCTCACCGACGTGCTGGTCGCGATGCTGGCCACCGAGCCAGACCTGCGCCCGTCCACCGCGCAGACCCGGGAGCTGCTGGCCGCCGTCGGCCGCGGCGAGGAGCCCTCGATCGACCGGCTCCGGCCGGTCGCGGTGCTGCCGCCGCTGCCCATGGACGAGCCGACCAGGATCGCCGGTGGCACCCGTACGGCGCTCGTCGGCGGCCCGACCGAGCTGGTCCGGCCGCAGCGGACGAACCCCGGCCGCCCGCCGGTCGCGCCGCCCGAGCAGGACCGGACCCGCGCCGTAGTGCTGGGGCTGGCCGGCGCGCTGCTGATCGCGCTCGTCGCGGTGGGCGTCTGGCTGCTGTCCAACCGCAACGACGGGCCGGACTCCAACCCGAGCGAGCCGCCGGCCGGCCAGGTCGTCCCGCCGGTCAGCGAGTCGTCGTCCACCACGACGCCGCCGCAGCCCACCACGACCACGACCACCACCACGCGGCCGCCGCAGCCCACCACGACGACCCGGACCACCACGACGACCACGACCACCACTACGACCACGACCACCACCACGACGACCCAGCCGCCGACCACGACCACCACACCGGTCCAGCCGACGACGTAAGGTGAGCGAGGCGTCGAGCTCAGGGGAGCTGTTCGTGACCCAGGACAAGCAGGTGGTGGCCGGTCGCTATCGCCTGGGGGCCCGGATCGGCAGCGGCGCCATGGGCATCGTCTGGCAGGCGCACGACGATCGGTTGCACCGCACGGTCGCGGTGAAGCAGGTGCTGCTCGAGCCCGGGCTCACGGCCGACCAGGCCGAGGAGTTGCGCCACCGGACCATGCGCGAGGGGCGGATCGCGGCCCGGCTGTCGCATCCCAACGCGATCACGGTCTACGACGTCGCCGAGCACGACGGCCAGCCCTGGCTGGTCATGGAGTACCTGCCGGCGCGCAGCCTGGCCACCGTGATCAACGAGCAGGGCCCGCTGCCCCCCGAGGAGGCCGCGCGGATCGGCGGGCAGGTCGCGTCCGCTCTGGTCGCCGCGCACGCGGCCGGGATCGTGCACCGCGATGTCAAGCCCGCCAACGTGTTGCTCGGTGACGACGGCACCGTCAAGATCACCGACTTCGGGATCTCCCGGGCGGTCGGGGACATCACGGTCACTGCCACCGGAATGCTCGCCGGCACGCCCGCCTACCTCGCCCCCGAGGTCGCCAAGGGCCGCGAGCCGACCGCATCCTCGGACGTGTTCTCGCTCGGCTCGACGCTCTACACCGCGGTCGAGGGCCAATCCCCGTTCGGGCTCGGGGAGAACACGCTGGCCCTGCTCTACGCCGTGGCCGCGGGCAAGGTGGAGCCGCCGCGCCAGGCCGGCCCGCTGACCGCGCTGCTGATGCGTCTACTTCGGACCGATCCGGCCGAGCGGCCGAGCATGCTCGAGGCAAGGGACGCGCTGCTCGCGATCGCCGCCGGCCGGCCAGCCCCGAGCCTCGGCGCGACCCAGGTGATCGCCCCGGTCTCGCCGCCGCTCCGACAGCCCCCGGTGCGCCCAGGACCGGCGACCCCCGCTCCCGGCCCGGCCGCCACCCGGCTGGACGTGAGCCCGCTTGCCGAGCCGCCGCCGAGCGGCCCGATCCCCGCCCAGATCCCCAGGCCGGCCGCCGGTCCCCCGCTGATCGCCGGACCGCCGCCGGCCGCGACCCCGCCACCCGGCTTTCGCCGGCCCGGCCCGCCCGCCCGACGCAGCAACGTCCGCAACATCGTGCTGACCGTGGTGGCCATCGTCGCCGCCGCGCTGCTCGGGATCCTGGTGGCCAGCCTGTTCACCGACGACGGGCGGCCGAACTCCCAGCCGCAGCAACCGGAACAGACCGGCGAGTCGCTCACCGGCACGGCGACCGCACAGCGGGAACCGCCACCGCCGCAGACCGGGGCGAGCACGCCGGCGGCGCCCTCCGCGGCCGACTACGAGGACGTCGTGCGGCAGTACTACGCGCTGCTGCCGGGCGACCCGGACGCCGGCTGGCGGCTGCTCACCTCGCAGGCGCAGCAGAAGTCCGGCGGGCAGGAGGGCTACGTCCGGTTCTGGGGCGGAATCCAGTCCGTCGAGGTGCTGTCGGCCAGCGCGCGGGACAACCGGGTCGCGGCCACGCTTCGGTTCACCACCGCCGAGGGCCGCCAGACCACGGAGGCCTACGTCTTCACGCTGGTCGAGCAGCAGGGCCGGCTGATGATCGACGACTTCGCGCAGGGCGGCTAGCAGTGTTTTCTAGCTCGGGCAAGGCCGCCGGGCGCCTTCGGCGCCGGCCTTGGGTCGGGTTGGCTGGGGGGTTGCGG
>NZ_DASZCQ010000112.1:0-27898 GCF_035942955.1 Actinophytocola sp.
GAGCGTGTCTCGCGTGGGTTCGGTGGTCTTGCTGTCACGTTCTTTGAGTGGTGGTTGATCGGTTGTCGGTGCGGTGGGTGCCGGATGAGTGGTGGGCGTGGGCCCAGCCGCTGATTCCTCGGTGTGACTGCGCGGCCGCCAGGTGGGGGTACCAGGCCGGTCGACGACCGCGCCGTAGGGACCGCGATCGGGTACGTGCTGACCAGCGGCTGCGGTTGGGCGGCAGGTGCCGCCCGGTTTCGGTGTCACCGTGCCGACCGCGCCTGGCCGGTTGACCGACGGGACCAACGCCGGCCTGGGGCGCCGGCGGCATCGCGCGGCCATGGGACCAACCCGGCGCGCAGGGCTTGATCGACTGGTCCCGCGCGATCCTGGACGCAGCAGGTGTTCCAGCCAACAAAGGAGGGGGATCCTGGACCGGCCCCCGGCCCAGTGAACCCAGGCAAGACCCCGGCGCGACGAGCCACGCGCGATCCGAACGCACCGGGGTGCCGCTGCCGGTGGCGGTGTCGGCGGCCAACACCAATGGACTCCGTTGCGGTCAAACCTCTGATCGTGGCCATCCCGGCGATGAAGTCCCGACCCGGCCCCCCACACCGCCGACCCGACACACTGCACGCCACCAACGCCTACCACCCAGACACAACTCCGTCACCGGGTGCACGACCAGGGCATCAAGGTGCCGATCACCCACCAAGGCGTTGACTCCACCGACACGCCCGGTCGCCACCGCCGGGTCATCAAACGCACCAACGCCTGACTGACCGGACACCGACGACCAACCCCGCGCTACGAACGCAACACCCACCACTTCTACGCCTTCCCCCACCCTTGGAACGACCCTGACCTACTCCACCAAACCCGCACGACCAACCACATGAGACAAACCCTTGGGGAACCGCCCGGCCGTTCCGGTGTAGTCGGGGACGGCCGGAGGCGGAACCGCCGGCTGGCAACGGGAGCCGGTCAGGTGGCGCAGGTGAGGCGGGCTTCGGCCCAGTCGGCGTGGTCTAGGCCGTTGCCGTCGGCGGCGTCGGCGATGATCAGGTCGAGTTGGCGGATGGCGGTGATGTCGACGTCGAGGGGGATGGAGGGGGAGCTTCCGGTCAGGGTGGGGGTTTCGGTGAGGGTGGCGCCGTCGCCTAGGACCGAGAAGCGGACTGAGCCGGAGTTGCCGACCTCGTCGTCCACGCCGACGGTGGCGGTGAAGCGGGTGCAGTTGGCGCCGAGGTTCAGGGTGACGGCGCCGGGGGAGTGGACGCCGAGGCCCTTGGCGTACACGGTGCCGTTGAGGGTGATGGGGCGGCCGTCGCCGGGGAGGGCTTCGCCGTTGGAGGTGTCGCGTTCGACCGGGCCCCAGCCGTTGGTCGAGGTGAAGGGGAGGTCGCTGACCCAGTTTATCCCGGTGGGCGGCGGGATGGGCAGAGCGCTGGTGGTGGTCGCGGTGGCCCGGTCGGGATGGCCGAGGACGCGGTAGGTGGCGGTTGCGGAGAACACTGCGGCGCCGGGCTGTTCGCCAGAGGGGGCGGTGACCTGCCAGGCCACCTTCACCAGACCGCCGGGTGGGACGCGGTCGGCATGTGTGGGGCCGATCGGGGTCGCGGCCCAGCCGTCCGGTATGGACAGTCGGAGGTCGGCGTCGCGCAGCTCTGGACCGCGGTTCGGGGCGGCGAGGATGGCGGACACGATGCCGGTGCCGCCGCGCTGGATCTCGTCCGGCGCGTGCAGGGACAGCCGGGCGGTGGATGGCGGCACGAGGAACGTGCGCGGGTCGTAGCCTGGACTGTCTACATCAGACACGCGGAGGCTGGTGGTGTGGTTGGCGATCTGTTCAAGTGTCACCTGACCGAGGCCGCCGGTGGTGGCGTCGGTGCTCCACACGGCGATGGCCAGGGTGTTGCGGCCGTCGGTGCGCAGCAGGCCGGCGGGCAGGGGGAACGACCGCTGCGGGCCGACGTCGTTGATGTAGCGGCCGATCAGCCAGCCGTTGAGGTAGACCAGCGCCCGGTAGTGGCGGGCCGGATCGTCGGTGAAGCGCAGGGCGATCGGCACGTCCTGGTCCGGTGGCAGGCGCAGCTCGAACGTGGTGCGGTACCAGGCGGTGCCGGGCGTCGTGTCCGGGTGCGGCAGGGTGACCGGTTGCCAGCGCCGGTCCGGGAAGCCGGGCAGGTGGTAGCCGTTGCGCTCGCCGAACTGCCCGCCGGTGTTGAGCCCGCCGCGCACCGGGTCGACGAGGCGCTCGCCGCCGAGCGCGCCCTGGATCCGCCAGCCCAGCCGGGCGGTGGAGCCGAGGATGGTCGCGGCGGTCAGGCCGCGCGGCTGCTTGTGCGAGTCGTCGGCGTTGAAGTCCTGGTTGTGGCCCATGTTCTCGACCAGGACGGCGAGCACGTTCTCGGCGCCGGGACGCACGCTGCCGGCCGGGAAGTCGAACCGGTGGGTGGTGTCGCCGCTGCTGCCCAGGAATGTCCCGTTGAGCCAGACACTGTAGACACCGGCGCGGCCGGTGATCGCCGAGAGCGCGACGCCGGTCTCGGTGCCCGCCGCGGTGAACCGGCCGCGGTACCAGACGTCGCCGTAGTGGAAGCCGTACTCGTCGGTGTAGAGCACCGGTGGCGCGGCCGGCTTGGTCGGGTTGTTGGTGGTGGACTTGTCGGCCAGGGTCCAGCGGCCGTCGTCGAAGGCGGGGTCGGCCTCCGGCGTCGCGGTCGTGTACCGCCAGCCGGTGAGGGCGGGCAGGGTGACCGGGCGCGGTCCGCGCAGCGGTGAGGCCGAGCTGACCGAACCGTCCGGGTTCGGCACGGTACGGACCGGGATGCCGTTCCACGTCAGGATTCGCCCGGCAGCGGGGCCGGCCCACACGTCGATCCGGGTGTCGGCGGCCAGGTCTCCGGCGATCCGCAACGCGGCATGTCCGGAGTGGACGGTGCGAACCAGCTCGGGGCCGCGGACCAGCACCGGGCCGGCTGAGGTGTCCGCCCGCCAGAACTCGGCGGCCACCTCGTCGGTGGCGAGCATGAGCAGCAGCGGCACCCCGTCGGGCGGCGTGACCAGCACTTCGGCCAGGCCGTCGTGCGCGTAGTTCAACCGCAGATCGCCGCGGCCGGCATCCCACGTGCTTTGCACCGATCCGGACAGGACGGTCACCCGCGGCTCGGCCGGGTAGCGCAACACGGTCTCGCCGGCCTGCCCGGCCCGGCCGTAGAGCAGGGCGACGTCCCGGTCGCCGATGCGGGCGTGGGTCATGATCTCCGAGGTGGCGTACTGCAACCGGTGCGCGCCCAACCGGTAGCCCGCCACCAGGGTCTTGGAGTCCCGGCCGGCCAGCGTGATGGCGGTGCCGGGCTCCTGCGGAACGCTGGGGTAGACCTCGCCGGCCCGCTCCGGCGTGTCGATGGCGTCGACCACGACGAACGTGCCGGACGCCGCCGGGTTGCGGGTCCCGGTCGCGACGACGGTCAACGTGTGCTGTCCGGTGGGCAGGTCGTCCGCCGAGTAGAGCACCTGCTGGAACTGCTTGGTCGCGGCGTAGGTGTCCACAGTGGCCACCTTGACGCCGTCGAGGAGGACGTCGGCGATGCCGTGATTGGCGTCCAAAGAGGACATCCAGCGCACCGAGGGGCCGGTGAAGCTCACCGAGACACTGTCCCCGGCGGTCGGGCTGAACGACTCGGTGTCGCGGTAGTCGCCCGCCGTCCACGGCTGCCCGCTGGCGTGCTGCCACCCGGCGCCGGAGTACACCAGGGCCGGGTCGGCGTCGTCGTAGCTGAACGTGCCGTCGACGCCGAGGTCGATCGTCAGGTGCGTGTCGTTGGTCGCGGTGGACGTGCTGTCCCGGTGCCGCAGCACGTAGAAGTGCGTGTTGTCGTCGGGGTTGACCCGGGTCGTGGCCAGCACGGCCGGTTCCGTCACCGGCGCGCCGCCGGCCGGGTCGGTCTTGGTCAGCGGCGCCACCGCGGACACGAAGTAGCCCTGCCGCTTGAGCTCGTCGTACTTGGCGGTGAGCTGGCGCGGCTCGGTGATCGCCGCGCCGTAGTCGTACGACGTGTACACCACGCCAGGGTCCGGCAGCCAGCCCCACGACGTGCCGCCGAACGTCATGTAGAAGTTCTGCGCCGTCGCGCCGTTGGCGACGTTGTTCTTGTAGAACACCTTCTCGAAGTCCGGCCCGATGAGCTGCCGGCAGCTCTCGTAGCCCGGCCCGCCCCACGGGTCGAACGCGCCGCCCTGGTACTCCGCGGTGAACACCGGCACGTCGTCGCGCAGCCGGGTGAGGGCGTCCACGCCCCGCCACTGCGTCGGGTTGGAGCAGTTGAACCCCTGCGGGTAGCTGTCCCTGGTCGGCACCTGCACCGAGCCGGGGCCGGTCGCCCAGGTCGACGGGCCGCAGCAGTAGTTGTGCATGATCGGCACGGTGATCCCGTCGGCCCGCACCTGCTCTTGCAGCTGGGTCATGTAGACCGGGTCGCCGTTGTTGCCGTACTCGTTCTCCACCTGGTAGAGCAGCACGCTGCCGGTGCCGTTGGTGAGCTGGTGCCTGGCGATGATCGGGTTGATGTGCCGCAGCCACTCCCGGTACGCCGCGGTGTAGTCGGGCGCGCTTGACCGGGCCCGGCCGGCCTGCGTCTGCAGCCAGCCCGGGAAGCCGCCCGAGTCGGTCTCCGCGTTGATGTACGGGCCCGGCCGGGCGATCACGTACAGCCCGACCTCCTCGGCGATGCGCAGCACCCGCTCCACGTCGCGCACCCCGGTGAAGTCGTACACGCCCGGCGCGGGGGAGTGGAATCCCCAGTGGAAGTAGATCGAGGTGGCGGTGAAACCCGCCGCCTTCATCTTCTGCAACACGTCGCGCCACAGGTCCGGGCTCGGCAGCCGCCAGTAGTGGAACTCGCCGGACCACAGGTAGATCCGCCGGCCGTCCACCTTGATCGAGTAGTGGTCGTACTCGACCGTGTGGTTCGCCGGAGGCGCGCCGTGCTGGTCCGCCGGCGCCGCCGCGGCCGGTGGAGCGAAGAGGGCGACGGCGGCGATGACCGCGGCAAGGATGGTGAGCAGTCGACGGTGAGGTGCGCGCATCGCGGGACCCCCGGGGTCGCAGGATTACCCGTCGGCGAGCCTATCGAAGCGCTTCGACGCCGTAAACACCCAGGGTCTCGGGCCGACCAGGGTCAGCTCAGCCCAGGTAGGCGTCCAGGGTGTCGTTGCGGAACTTGCCGGTGGCGTCGTACTTCCGGGCCAGGGCGCGGAAGTCGGGCAGCCGCTCGTAGCGTCCACTGAGGACTTCCGGGGGGATGGTGGAGAGCTTGCCCCAGTGCGGGCGGACCTCGAACGGGGCGAGCCGGTCCTGCACGGCCTCGAGGACCGGGGCGACCCTGGCCGGGTCGCCGATCCAGGTGAAGTGGATGGCGACCGAGTCGCGGCCGTAGTGCGGGCTCATCCAGAGGTCGTCGGCGGCGATCGTGCGGATCTCCGACGTGTGGACGACCGGGCCGATGCGGTCGTGGATCTCGTAGACGGCGTCGAGGGCCTCGACGGCGCGGTCGCGCGGGACGAAGAACTCGGACTGGAGCTCGTCGCCGGCACTGGGGGTGAAGCCGAGGCGGAAGTGCGGCAGGCGGTCGTGCCACGGGCCGGGGACGCCGAGCTGCTCCGTGCAGTTCTCGGCAGGCATGCCGGGGACCGGGTTGAGCGGGCCCGCGGCGGGCGTGGCGCCGAGCCACGGGACGTCGGGCGTCCAGTCCTCGGGGGCGTCGGCGCGTCGCTTGAGCCACACCTGGTTGATCACAGGGCCGCGCCAGTCGGTGAACAGGCAGACGCTGTAACCGGCGCCGAAGATCTGGTCGAAGTGGACGGCCAGCTGCTCGCGGGGCAGGTTTTCGTAGACGTACTGGCAGATGTCGAAGGTGGGCCCCAGGTCGAGGGTGAGGCGGGTGACGACGCCGAGCGCGCCGAGCGCGACGACCGTGCCGGGGAAGTCGGGATCCTCGCCGCGCCGGATGACGACCAGGTCCCCGGTCGCGGTGACCATCTCGATCGCGGAGACCGCGGTGGCCAGGTTGCCGTTGCGGTCGCCCGACCCGTGCGTGCCGGTCTGGCAGGCGCCGCCGATCGAGATGTGCGGCAGGGACCCGAGGTTGGGTAGCGAGAACCCGGCGTCGCACAATCCCACCACCACGTCGCCGTAGCGGACGCCGGCGGCGACGGTGACCGTCGAGCGCTCCCGGTCGAGGTCGACGGTCGGCGGCAGGGCGGTGACCGCGACGAGCTCGCCCGTGGTGTCGGCGATCCGGCTGAACGAGTGGGCGGTGCCGAGCGGGCGGATCCGGGGCGAGCCGGCGACGATGCGGCGCAGCTCGTCCACGGACGTGGGGCGGTGCACGCGGGTGGCGCCGAAGGTGATGTTTCCGGCCCAGTTGCGCAGGCTTTCGGCGGTCGTCATTGCGGCAACGCTACCGGAAATCGGGGACACATTACCGGAAGGCGCAACACGCCAGGGGTGCGGCGCGGCCCGGCCGGACGCCGGGCCTGTGGCAGGATCTCGCGGGTGCGTTTCCACGCCGATCTGCATATCCACTCCAAGTACTCCCGAGCCTGCAGCAAGGACTGCGATCTCGAACATCTGACCTGGTGGGCCCGGCGCAAGGGGATCACGCTGGTGGGCACCGGCGACTTCACCCACCCGGCCTGGTTCGATCATCTGCGGGAGAACCTCGTGCCGGCCGAACCGGGGCTGTTCCGGCTGCGCGACGACCTCGACGCCGGCATCGGGCGGCGGCTCGCGCCGAGCGTGGCGGCGGCGACCGTACGGTTCATGCTCTCGGTGGAGATCTCCACGATCTACAAGCGCGCCGACCGCACCCGCAAGGTGCACCACCTGGTGTACGTGCCGGACTTCGACGCGGCCGCCGAGTTCAACGCCCGGCTCGGCCGGATCGGCAACCTGGGCTCCGACGGGCGGCCCATCCTCGGCCTGGACTCGCGCGACCTGCTCGAGATCGCGCTGGAGTCCGGCGAGGGCGCCTACCTGGTGCCGGCGCACGTGTGGACGCCCTGGTTCGCCGTGCTGGGCTCCAAGTCCGGGTTCGACGCGATCGAGGACTGCTACGCCGACCTCGCCGACCACATCTTCGCGCTGGAGACCGGGCTGTCCAGCGACCCGGCGATGAACTGGCGGGTCTCCGGGCTCGACCGGTACCGCCTGGTGAGCAACTCCGACGCGCACTCGCCGCCCATCCTCGGCCGCGAGGCCACGGTGTTCGACACCGACCTGGACTACTTCGCCGTCAAGCGGGCGCTGGAGACCGGCGACGGGCACGCCGGCTCGGTGGAGTTCTTCCCCGAGGAGGGGAAGTACCATGTGGACGGTCACCGCAAGTGCGGGGTCCGGCTGGAACCGCGGGATACCCGCGAGCACGGCGGGATCTGCCCGCAGTGCCGCAAGCCGCTCACCGTCGGCGTGCTGAGCCGGGTCGAGGAGCTGGCCGACCGGCCGGAGGGCTACCGGCTCGACGGCGCCGCCGGCTTCTACAGCCTCGTTCCGCTGCCGGAGATCATGAGCGAGATCCTCGGCACCGGGCCGAAGACCAAGGCCGTGCTTTCGGAGATCGACAAGCTTGTCGCGGCGCTCGGACCGGAGCTGCAGATTCTGGAAGAGGTTCCGGTGGAGGACATCGGGGCCCTCTCGCCCTTGCTCGGTGAGGCGATTGCCCGGTTGCGGCGCGGCGAGGTGATCAGGGACGCCGGCTATGACGGCGAGTACGGCGTGATCAGGTTGTTCGAGCCGGGTGAGCTGAGCCGGTTGAAGGCGCCCGCCCTGTTCGATGATCTGTTGTTCGACGCGCCGGAGCCGGCCCCGGTGAAGGCGAAGCGCGCACCGGTGCGTGCCGACGAGCCGCTGCCGATGATCCCGATGGAGTCCCCGGCCCCCGCCTCGGTGATTGCGAGCGGGTCGCTGCTTGACGGGCTGGACGCGGATCAGCGGGCCGCTGCCGAGATCACCGGTGGGCCGCTGCTGATCATCGCGGGCCCGGGCACCGGCAAGACCAGGACGCTGACCCATCGCATCGCGCATCTGGTGACGGCGCACGGGGTGCCGCCGGAGCAGTGCCTGGCGATCACGTTCACCCGGCGCGCGGCCGAGGAGATGGCCGAGCGGCTCGCCGTGCTCGTGCCCGCCGAGGCGCCGCAGCTGACCGTCGCCACGTTCCACTCGCTTGGCCTGCGCATCCTGCGCGAGCAGCACGACCGGGTCGGGTTGACGCTCGGCTTCGGCATCGCCGACCAGGCGCAGCAGTTGGCCGTGGCCGTGGAGATCACCGGAGACGAGCGGGAGGCCAGGAGCCTGCTGGCCGAGCTGTCCCGGCGGCGGCGGGCAGGGGGCGAGGTCGGCGCGGACGCCGAGCAGTACCTCAAGGCGTTGCGGCAGCTGGATCTCGTCGACTTCGACGACCTGATCGCGCTGCCGGTCGCCTTGCTGGAGGCGGATTCCGAGCTGGCCGCCCGGTATCGCGAGCGGTACCGGTGGATCTGCGTCGACGAGTACCAGGACGTCGACGAGCAGCAGTACCGGCTGCTGCGGCTGCTCGCCTCGGCCGACGGGAACCTCACCGCGATCGGCGACCCTGACCAGGCCATCTACCGGTTCCGCGGGGCCGATGTCGGGTTCTTCCTTCGCTTCCAGCAGGATTTCGCCGGCGCCCGCACCGTGCAGCTCACCCGGAACTACCGGTCCAACGCGCACATCCTCACCGGCGCGCTGCAGCTGATCTCGCCGACCACGCTGGTGCCCGACCGGGTGCTGTGGCCGATGGGGCGGCACGGGGACGCCAGGGTCGGCATCCACCACGCCGCCGACGAGCGGACCGAGGCCTCGTTCGTCGCGCGCACCATCGAGCAGTTGCTCGGCGGGGCGTCGTTCCACGCGCTCGACAGCGGCCGGGTGGACACCGATGGCGTGCAGGGCCTGGGGTTCTCCGACTTCGCGGTGCTGTACCGGACCGACCGGCAGGCGCGCGCCGTCATGGATGCGTTGACCCAGGCCGGGTTGCCGTTCCAGAAGCGCTCGCACGACCGGCTGGCCGACCGGCCCGGCGTGGACCGGATCCTGGTGGAGCTGGAGTTCGTCCCGGCCGAGTCGGCGCCGGCCGTGGTCGAGCGGGTGCGGCACGCCGCGGCCGCCGTGCTGCACCGGGTTCCGGCGTCCGAACGCGACGATCGGGCGACCGAGATCCACACCGCGGTCGACCTGCTCAAGCCGCTTGCCCTGCGGTGCGGCGACGACCTTGAGCGGTTCCGCACCGAGCTGTCGCTGGGTGTCGAGGTGGACACCTGGGACCCGCGCGCCGACCGGATCTCCCTGCTGACCCTGCACGCCGCCAAGGGCCTCGAGTTCCCGGTGGTCTTCGTGGTCGGCTGCGAGGACGGCCTGCTTCCCTTGCACTGGCCCGGGTCCGAGGCCGACGAGGAGCAGGTGCGCGAGGAGCGCCGGCTGCTGTTCGTCGGGATGACCCGCGCCCGACGCCATCTCTTTCTCAGTCATGCCGCGGAGCGCGTCCGCCATGGCACCGCGCGCAAGGCCACCCGGTCGCCGTTCCTGGCCGACCTCGACATGACCGTATGCGAGCAGATCGGCGAGGCGACCCCGCGGCGCAAGCCGCGGGAGGTGCAGCTTCGGCTGCTGTAGCTCAGCAGGCGGGAGCCGGGTTCCAGCCGGTCGGGTCACCGTTGATGATCATGCCGATCGTGGTGGCGGTGCCCGGCGGGATCGTGCTGTTCCAGCCGAGGTTGGTCGCGGTGACGTTGAGTCCAGATTGGACGACCGTGGCGTTCCAGGCCTGGCTGATCGTCATGCCGGCGGCGAGGGAGAATCGCACGCTCCAGCCGGAGATCGTCGTGGTCCCGTTGTTGCGGATCACGATCTCGATCTGGAACCCGCCCGGCCACCGGTTGACGATCCGGATCTCGCAGCTGCGGCCCGGGGTCGTTGTCGTCGTTGTCGTCGTTGTCGTCGTTGTCGTTGTGGTCGTGGTGGTTGTCGTGGTTGTGGTCGTGGTCGTCGTGCTGGTAGGCGGTTGGCCGCCGAGCGCGTCGATGAGCGCGGTGAACCACCGGTCGGCCATCTTCTGGTCACCGGAGGCGTTGGGGTGCACCCCGTCGAAGGTGTCGGTGGCGGTGGAGAACCCGGTCCACTGGTCCACCACGGTGATCGGGGACTGCGCGGTGGTCTTGGAGCTGGCCCAGCCCGGGATGGCGTTGTTGAGGTTGACCACGCGCTGCGCGCATTCCGCGCAGTTGCCCGGGTTCATCGGGATGATCTTGGCGACCAGGATCCTCATGGTGGGTTTGCTGGCCCGCATCTGGTCGACCAGCTTGCCGAACGCGGCCAGGATCGTCGCCGGGGACCGGTTGTTCCACACGTCGTTGGTGCCGAAATGCATGATCACGATGTCCGGCAGGGTCGCGGCCAGCCAGGGTGGCAGCTGGTTCTGGTCGGCCACGTTGGTGGCCAGGAAGCCCCCGTGGCCCTCGTTGTCTCCGTCGTGGGCCACCCCGCAGCCTTGCGGTGGAAGGGTTCCGACGAAGTCGATGTTGGTGTGGCCGGCGCTCTGCAGCCGGTTCCACAGCAGCGCGCGCCAGCAGCCGGGGGATCCGGTGATCGAGTCACCCAGCGGCATGATCCGGGTCGCCGCCGCGTGCGCCGGTGGGGCGGGCGCGGCGACCAGCAGCGCCGTGACGGCGAGGACGGTGAGAATCGCGGACAGCAGGGCTTCTTTGCGCATGACACCACCCGGGTAGTCGCCTGGGATTTCTGGGAGCGCTCCCAGACTAGGTGACCAGCACATTCCGCGAATAGGTCCATTCGTGGGCATCGCCCTCGCGGGGGAATTCGGTAACGGCCACGTTGCAAATTGCGAAGCGCACCATGCGCAGGCCGGCGCCCCCGGGCCGGGGGCGGTTCCCGCCTACTCCCGCCCCCGGCCTTCCATCCGGACTTGGAGGTATGAAATGAGATTCCGTAGACCAGCCGCGATCCTGGTCGCGGTGCTGCTGGCTATCGCCGGTGCACCGGCAGCCGCCGCCGATGGTGGAGGCGGGGGGAAGGTGCCGACGCGGGTCGTGACCAGTGGCTTCGGGGTCCAGTCGGTGGCGTTCGCCGACGGCTTCGAGAGTCCTGTGGTTGCCCCGAACACGTTTGCCTCGTTCGTGGCCGGCCAGCAGATGGGCGTGTGGACCGTGACGCAGATCGATGTACACCTCATCGGGCAGAACTTCTGGCAGGCAACCGAGGGTGTGCAGTCGCTGGATCTCGACGGCGCTTTCAACGGCGGAGTTGCCGTAGCGTTCCAGACCTTGCCGCTGTTCGCCTACCGCGTCAGCTATGACCTGGCCGGGAACCCCGACGGCGGTCCCAACATCAAGACCGGACTGGTCCGGGTGAACGGCGCCCCCGCGCAGGACATCGTCTTCGACACCACCGGAAAGTCCCGAACGAACATGGGCTACGTGAAGAAGAGCTTCACCGTGCTCTCGACGAGCAGCTCCATGACGCTCGAGTTCCTCAGCACCACGACCCCGGGTGGGTGGGGCCCGGTGATCGACGACGTCGTCGTGGAGAAGTGCCTGCTCATCCTTTGCCTGTAAGCGAACCCGGCGGCCGCCGGTACAGTGGCTCCCGTGCCTGACCTCGGTCACGAGCCGGCCGCCCGGGAGCGCGTGGACCTGTGGTCGGATGATCCGCTCGGCGAGGCCGCGCGGCCGCGGGTGTCCAAGCCGGACGACGGCGCCGCCCCGGCGCACCGGCCAGGCGCGGGCCAGCGTCTCGTGCTGATCCATGGTCACCTGCGCCACGAGTTGCGTCAGATCCGGGAGGCCGTCGAGCAGGTGGCCGCCGGGCAGCGGACCGCGGCGACCGCCCGGTCGATGATCAACCAGCTGACCATGCGGCAGAACTTCTGGACGCTCGGCAGTTTCTGCGCGTCCTACTGCCGCGTCCTCGCGCTGCACCACACCATCGAGGACCAGGCCATGTTCGGCGAGCTGACCGCACGGCAGGCCTCGCTGCGACCGGTCGTCGAGCAGCTCGAGCGCGAGCACGAGGTGATCGCCGCGGTGCTCACCGAGCTGGACACCGTCCTGGTGGCGCTGATGGCCGACGACGGCCGGCTGGACGCCGTCGGCCACCACGTTCGGCTGCTGGACCGGCTGCTCACCTCGCACCTGGACTACGAGGAGGAGCAGCTGGTCGAGCCGCTCGACCGGTTCGACCTCGATGTCTGATCATTGCCCGGGGACCGGCCGACCCCTACCATGAGCGCAATCGAAGCGATTCGACAATCGAAAGCAGCGGACCTTGCCGAAGATCGAAGACGTGGCCCGGCACGCCGGGGTGGCGCCGAGCACGGTGTCGTACGTGCTCAGCGGCAAGCGCGCGATCTCCGAGGAGACCCGGCAGCGGGTCCTGCGCAGCGTCCGGGTGCTCGGGTACCAGCCGCATGCCGGAGCGCGGGCGCTGGCCAGCAACCGGTCCAACGTGGTCGCCCTGGTCATCCCGCTGCGCAGCGGCATGCACGTCCCGGTGATCATGCAGTTCGCCATCTCGGTGGTCACCGCGGCCCGCCAGTTCGATCACGACGTGCTGCTGCTGACCCAGGACGAGGGCGTCAAGGGGCTGCAGCGGGTGGCCGGCACCGCGCTGGTGGACGCGATCATCGTGATGGACGTCGAGCTGCAGGACCAGCGGGTGCCGGTGCTGCGTGAGCTGCAGCGGCCGTCGGTGCTGATCGGCTTTCCCGATGACGCGGAGGGGCTGACCTGCATCGACCTGGACTTCGCCGCGACCGGGGCGGTCTGCCTGCAGCACCTGGCCGATCTCGGGCACCGGCGGGTGGCGCTCATCGGGTCGCCGCCGGAGGTGTACAAGCGGGAGACCGGGTTCGCCACCCGGCTTGCGGACGGGTTCAAGCTGGCCGCGTCAAGGGCCAAGGTGGCCGCCACCGTGCACCCCTGCGAGGCGACCCCGCTCGCGGCGCACGCGGTGGTCGCCACGCTGCTGCGCGACCATCCCGATCTCACCGCCGTCGTCGTGCACAACGAGGCCGTCGTCGAGCCGCTGCTGGCCGCGTTCGCCAACGCCGGCCGGAGCGTTCCGGACGACCTCTCGGTGGTGGCCGTCTGCCCGGACGAGCTCGCCGAGCGGGCGCATCCCGGGCTGACCTCGGTGGCCATTCCCGCCGAGGAGATCGGCCGGCAGGCGGTGAACCTGTTGATGACCAAGCTGAACGGCGGTCTGGTGCCCGACGACACCCTGCTCCAGCCGCGGCTCGTCCGGCGGGCGAGCACGAGCAAGCCGAGGAAGTAACCGACAACGACACAGGTCCGAGTTCGCGCAGCGAGCCATCGAAGCGCTTCGAACCGTCGAAGCGCTTCGACAGTTCGACGACTGCTTGGAGGAACGACGATGTTCACAGCAGGAAAGGGTGTGCGGCTACTGGCAGTCCTCGCCGTGGCGACGACCGTGCTGGCCGCGTGCAGCAATGACGGCGATGACGGCGGCGGTAGCGCCGCGAACTCCGGCCCCCGCGAGCTGAAGCTCTGGCACTACGAGGGCCCGACCAGCGCGATGGGGGTGGCCTGGGCGGAGGCGATCAAGGAGTTCCAGAGCTCCCATCCCAACGTGACGGTGAAGTTCGAGGAGCAGAGCTTCGAGCAGATCCAGAAGACCGCGCCCATGGTGCTCAACTCCGACGACGCCCCGGACCTCATGGAGTACAACAAGGGCAACGCCACCGCCGGCCTGCTGTCCAAGCAGGGCCTGCTCACCGACATGACCGAGGAAGTGACCAAGCGCGGCTGGGACAGGCTGCTCAGCGAGAACCTGCAGACCACCTGCAAGTACGACCAGCGCGGGATCATGGGCGGGGACAAGTGGTTCGGCGTGCCGAACTACGCCGAGTACATCATGGTCTTCTACAACAAGGACATGTTCGCCCAGCAGGGCCTGTCCGTGCCGACCTCGTTCGACCAGCTCGTCTCCGCCATGGACAAGTTCCGGCAGGCCGGCGTCACGCCGCTGTCGGTCAGCGGCTCGGAGTACGCGGCGCACCAGATCCTCTACCAGCTGGCCCTGACCAAGGCGGACCGCGGCTGGGTGGACCGGTACCAGCGGTACACCGGCAAGGTCGACTTCCACGACAGCGTGTGGACCTACGCCGCCAACACCTTCGTCGAGTGGGTGCAGAAGGGCTACATCGACAAGCAGTCCACCAGCATCACCGCCGAGGACATGGGCACGGCGTTCATCTCCGGCAAGTTCCCCATGATGATCTCCGGTAGCTGGTGGTTCGGCCGGCTGCAGAAGGAGATCACCGGCTTCAAGTGGGGCTCGTTCCTGTGGCCCGCCCAGATGAGCGCGGCGTCCGGCGGCAACATCTGGGTCATCCCGCAGGGGTCCAAGAACAAGGACCTGGCCTACGACTTCATCAACATCACGATGCAGAAGCAGAACCAGAACCTGCTCGGCAACAACGGCGGCGTGCCGGTGGCGGCCGACCCCGGCGCGGTCACCGACGCCCAGAGCAAGGAGCTGATCGAGAACTTCAACACCCTTGCCGGCCGCGACGGCCTCGCCTTCTACCCCGACTGGCCCGCACCCGGCTACTACGACGTGCTGGTGGCCGCGACCCAGAAGCTGATCAACGGCAGCGCGAGTCCCGACCAGGTGCTCGACGAGATCGCCAAGCCGTACGAGGAGAACCTCGCCAACCTCGGAGGGTGAGGCGGTAGCCGATGAATGGGCGGCAACCACGATGACGCTTCCGGCGCAGACGGCGCCGGCCCCGACCGGGCCGGCGCCCCGACCGGCAGGCCGCCGGGCCGGTGGACCCCGGCCGGCGCGGCGCGCCGGGTACCTGCCCTACCTGGTGCCCGGCGCGCTGATCTTCATCGCGGTGATCGCGATCCCGCTCGCGGTCAACATCGGGATCAGCTTCACCCGCTGGGACGGGGTCGGGACCCCGGACTGGGTCGGCATCGCCCAGTACCGCAGGTTGTTCGCCGACGAGACGTTCTGGCGGTCCTCCCGCAACAACCTGGCGCTGATCCTGGCGATGGCGGTCATCCCGGCCTTCCTGGGACTGCTGCTGGCCGGCGCGCTGTTCGACGTGGTGGCCAAGCGGGTCGGGCAGCGGCCGGCGAACGCGTTGCGGGCGGCGTTCTACCTACCGCAGGTGCTGCCGGCCGCGGTGGCCGGGATCGTCTGGCTGTGGATCCTGCATCCGGACTACGGCGCGGCCAACGCGCTGCTGCGGTTCGTCGGGCTCGACTCGTTCACCCAGAACTGGCTCGGTGACGAGAGCACCGCGCTGCTGTCGGTGATGGGCGTGCTGGTGTGGATCCAGATCGGCTACCCCGTGGTGATCTTCATGGCCGGCCTGCAGCGGGTCGATCCGGAACTGTACGAGTCGGCCGAGCTGGACGGCGCGTCCTGGTGGCAGAAGCTGTGGCGGATCACGGTTCCGCAGATCCGGCCGGAGATCTACGTCGTCATGCTCACCTGCACCGTCGCGGCGCTGAAGACCTTCGACAAGATCTACGTGCTGACCCGGGGCGGTCCCGGCGGCGCGACCAACGTGCCGGCCTACTTCTCCTGGCAGAACTTCTTCGAGCGGTCCAACGTCAGCTACGGCGCCGCGATCGCCACCGTGCTTACTGTGATCATCGTGGGCCTCGCCGTGCTTTTCCTGCGGGCGCAGAGCAAGGGCGAGGGGTGATCCGCGGTGACGACGGCAACCCTGCACCGCCCGGCGCGCCGGCGCCGCCGCGATCCGGTCCGGCACGTCGTGCTGGTCGTGCTGAGCGTGCTCGCCCTGATCACGTTGGTCCCGTTCGTCCTGGTGCTGCTCAACGCGTTCAAGGCGCCGGCGGACTACTCGCAGAATGGGCCGCTGGGGCTGCCCCAGAGCCTTTTCTTCAAGGGCATCAGCGATTTCTGGATCCGGGTCGACTTCGGCGAGAAGCTGGTCAACAGCACGGTGATCGCCGGCTCGGTGGCCGTGCTCGCGGTGCTGGTGTCGATCCTGTCGGCCTACGCGCTCGGCATCGGCCGGGTGCGCGGCCGGCTGTGGATCATCGCGATCTTCCTGCTGGCCAACCTGATGCCGCAGGAGGCCCTGGTCTATCCCCTGTACTACATGGCGAAGGAGGTCGACCTCTACGACACCCGGCTCGCTGTGGTCATCATTTTCACCGCCATCCAGAGCGCGTTCGGCACCTACCTGCTGTCCTCGGTGCTGTCGACGTTCCCGAGGGAGGTCCTGGATGCGGCCTATGTGGACGGTGCGAGCCGGTGGCAGGTGCTGTGGCGGGTGGTGGTCCCGATGAGCTGGCCGACGCTGTCCGTGCTGATGGTCTTCTTCTTCATCTGGACCTGGAACGAGTTCTTCATCCCGCTGGTGATGCTGATCTCCAGCGACAACCAGACCGTTCCGGTGGCGCTCGGCATCCTGCGCGGCCAACGGCTCATGGATGCCACGACCACGAGCGCCGCCGCGCTCCTCGGCATCCTGCCTGCGGTCGTGTTCTTCCTGGTGTTCCAGCGCACGTTGCGGCGCGGTATCGCGGTGGGAGCGATCAAATGAAGTTCACCGATGGTCGTTGGCGGATGCGCGCGGGCATCCATCCGGCTTACCCGGTCGAGGTGCTCGACGTGGAGCCGGGCCCGTCGGGGCTGACGATCTACGCGCCGGCCTACCCCGTACGCGGCCGGGTCGACCTGCAGAAGGGGCCGGTGTTCACAGTGGACATCACGGCGCCGATGCCGGACGTGATCGCCGTGTCGGTCACCCATTACGCCGGCCAGGTGACCCGGCCGCCGCGGTTCGAGCTGTTCACCGAGCCGGACACCGTGGCGTCGCAGGAGATCGACGCCGAGGCCGCGACGCTGACCGCGGGCGGGCTGTCGGCGCGGGTGAGCCGGAGCGGGCCGTGGCGGCTGGACTTCCTTGCCGGCGGGCGGGTGCTGACCTCCAGCGGCCCGGAGGACCTGGCGTTCATCACCACCGACTCCGGCGAGCACCATGTCCGCGAGCGGCTGGCCCTCGGCGTCGGGCACGCGGTCTACGGGCTCGGCGAGCGGTTCGGCCCGCTGGTCAAGAACGGTCAGGCGGTGGACATCTGGAACGCCGACGGCGGAACGTGCAGCGAGCAGGCGTACAAGAACGTGCCGTTCTTCCTGACCAACGCCGGCTACGGCGTCTTCGTCGATCATCCGGGGGCGGTGTCGTTCGAGGTGGCCTCAGAGGACGTGGCGCGCGCGCAGTTCAGCGTGCCCGGCCAGGTGCTGCGCTATCTGGTGATCCATGGCCCGTCCCCGAAGGAGATCCTGCGCCGGTACACCGCGCTGACCGGGCGGCCGGCGCTGCCCCCGGCCTGGTCGTTCGGCCTGTGGCTGTCCACCTCCTGGAACACCTCCTACGACGAGGAGACCGTCACCGGATTCATCGACGGGATGGCCGAGCGTGACCTGCCGCTGTCGGTCTTCCACTTCGACTGCTTCTGGATGCGCGAGATCAGCTGGTGCGACTTCGAATGGGACCGCCGGGTGTTCCCCGACCCGCGGGGCATGCTCACCCGGTTGAAGGCAAGGGGGCTGCGGATCTGCGTCTGGATCAACCCGTACATCGCGCAGCGCTCGCCGCTGTTCGCCGAGGGCAAGGCGAACGGCTACCTGCTGCGGCGTCCGAACGGCGACGTGTGGCAGTGGGACCTGTGGCAGCCGGGCATGGCCGTCGTCGACTTCACCAACCCGGAGGCCCGGGAGTGGTATGCGTCCAAGTTGGACGGTCTGCTGGACATGGGCGTGGACTGCTTCAAGTCCGACTTCGGCGAGCGGATCCCGACCGACGTCGAGTACTTCGACGGTTCGGACCCGGAGCTGATGCACAACTACTACACGTATCTGTACAACAAGACGGTGTTCGACCTGCTGCGCAAGCGTCGCGGCGAGCGGGATGCCGTGGTGTTCGCTCGCTCGGCGACCGCGGGCTCGCAGCAGTTCCCGGTGCACTGGGGCGGCGACAACTCCTCGACCTACGAGTCGATGGCCGAGAGCCTGCGCGGCGGCCTGTCACTCGGCATGTCCGGTTTCGGATTCTGGAGCCACGACATCGGCGGGTTCGAGGGCACCCCGACGGCCGAGCTGTTCAAACGCTGGATCCCGTTCGGCCTGCTGAGCTCGCACAGCCGGCTGCACGGCAACTTCTCCTACCGGGTGCCGTGGCTGTTCGACGAGGAGTCGGTCGACGTGCTGCGCCGGTTCACCAACCTCAAGGCGCGCCTGATGCCCTACCTCTACCAGGCCGCAAGGACCGCGCACGGCGAGGGCGTGCCGATGATGCGAGCCATGGTCGTGGAGTTCCCGGACGACCCGGCCTGCACCCACCTCGACCGCCAGTACCTGCTCGGCGACGACCTGCTGGTGGCCCCCGTCTTCACCGCCGACGGCTCGGTCGACTACTACGTCCCGCCCGGCACCTGGACGCATTTCCTTACCGGCCAGCAGGTGCGCGGCCCCGGCTGGGTGCGCGAGCGGCACGGGTTCAGCAGCGTGCCGCTGCTCGCCCGGCCCGGCTCGGTGATCCCGGTCGGCGCGGTCGCCGACCGGCCGGCCTACGACTACGCGGAGGGTGTGACCCTGCATGCCTACCAGCTGGCCGACGGCGCGTCGGTCACCACGACCATTCCCACCAGTACCGGGGAGGTCGCCGCCACGTTCCGGACCACCCGGCACGGCGACATGATCCGGGTCGACGTGGACCGCCCGCCGGCGAGCTGGCGGCTGCTCCTGGTCGGCGTGGACTCGGTCGAGTCGGTCACCGGCGGCTCGGTGACCCGGCACGAGCAGGGAGTTCTCATCGAGGCCGCCGGGCCCATTGTCTGTCGCGTCACACAGGCCTAACATCCTCGTTGCGTTGTTGAAGCGCTTCGATGAAGTGATCTTCAACCGCGGACCCCGTTCCCGCAGCTAGTCGGCATAACCCACAACCCAACCGCCCAGGATCGGCGACCATTGTCGAAGCGCTTCGACAGCAATTCGACGCGAGCCCGATGGAGCGTGCTCAATGAGGAAGCGACGTGTCCCTGCCCACCACCGCCGGCTCGGCGTCCTCGCCGTCTCCGTCGCACTGATGGTCAGCACGACCGGACCACTCGCGGCCGCGGACCAACCGCAGGCCTACCCGTTCAACGACACCGGCCTGGCGTTGAACGTGCGCGTCGACGATCTGCTCCGCCGGCTCACCCTGGACGAGAAGATCTCGCTGCTGCACCAGTTCCAGCCGGCCATCCCCCGGCTCGGCATCCCCGAGTTCAAGGCCGGCACCGAGGCCCTGCACGGCCTGGCCTGGACCACCGACCGGAACAACAACGGGGCCGTGGTGACCGCGAACGCCACCGTGTTCCCGCAGGCCATCGGGCTGGCCTCGACCTGGGATCCGGCCCTGATCAAGCGGGTCGGCTCGGTCGTCGGCGACGAGGCCCGCGGGTACAACTCCGAGGCTCCCGGCGTCTGGGGCGTGCAGCTGTGGGCGCCGGTGGTGAACCTGCTGCGCGACCCGCGGTGGGGCCGCAACGAGGAGGGCTACTCCGAGGATCCGTTGCTCACCGGGAAGATCTCCACCGCCTACGGCGCGGGCCTGACCGGCGACCACCCGACCTACCTCAAGACGGCGCCGGTGCTCAAGCACTACCTGGCCAACAACAACGAGATCCGCCGCGACACCACCTCGTCCAACCTGCGGCCGAGGGTCAAGCACGAGTACGACGAGCCGGCGTTCAAGGCGGCCATCTCCGCCGACGCCGCGACCGGCGTGATGGGCGCGTACAACCTGGTCAACGGCCGGCCCAACACGGTCAACCCGGACTTCAACGACGTGGTGCGCACCTGGACCGACAAGACCCTGTACAACGTCAGCGACGCGTTCGCCCCGTACAACCTGACCGGCTCCGAGCAGTACTACGCCACCAACCCGGAAGGCTTCGCCGCGACCCTCAAGGCGGGCCTGGACAGCTTCACCGTCGACAACCAGAACTCCGCGCCGACCATCGAGCACATCAAGGCCGCGCTCGCCCAGGGGCTGCTCACCGAGGCCGACATCGACACCGCGGTGCGGCACGTGCTCAGCGTCCGGATGCGGCTCGGCGACTTCGACCCCGACGGCGGGCCGTACGCCGGGATCACCAAGGACGTGGTGAACAGCCCGGCGCACCGGGCGCTGGCCCGCACGGTGGCCGGCGAGGCCATGGTGCTGCTCAAGAACACCGGCGCGCTGCCGCTGAACCCGGCACGGGCCAGGAACGTCGCGGTGATCGGGCCGCTGGAGAAGACGCTCTACACCGACTGGTACTCCGGCAGCCTGCCGTACCGGGTCACCCCACTTGACGGGATCAAGGAGCGGCTCGGCGCGGGCGCCACCGTGGCCGACACCGAGGCGGTGGACCGGATCGCGCTGCGCGACGTCGCCAGCGGCCGGTACGTCACCGCGGGGTCCGATGTGGACGGCGAGGTGCTCAGGGCGTCCGGCACGAGTGCCGGCGCCACCGAGCAGTTCGACGTGTTCGACTGGGGCCAGGGCGTGCTGACCCTGCGCAGCGTCGCCAACGACCGGTACGTCGAGCGCCAGGACTTCGGCGCCACCAGCCCGTTCGTCAACCGCGCGCCGCAGCCCCGGGACTGGTTCGTCCAGCAGCAGTTCAAGCTCGAGGATGCCGGCGACGGCACCTTCGTGATCCGGTACGCCGGCTTCGAGACCCCGAACGACTGGGAGGGCCCGAACAACTACGTGACCGTCACCGCCGACGGCACGCTGACGCTGGGCTCGCCGGACGCGGCCGGCGCGGCCAGGTTCACCAAGGAGACGCTCAGCCGCGGCATCGACGGCGCGGTGCAAGCCGCCACCGGCGCCGACGCGGCGATCGTGGTGGTCGGCAGCATGCCGTTCATCAACGGGCGCGAGGACCACGACCGGACCACGATGGCGCTCGCCGAGAGCCAGTCCGAGCTGATCAGGGCCGTGCACCGGGCCAATCCGAACACGATCGTGGTGGTGGAGAACAGCTACCCGACCACGCTCACCTGGGAGCAGCAGAACATCCCGGCGATCCTGTGGACCACCCACGCCGGCCAGGAGACCGGGCACGCCGTGGCCGATGTGCTGTTCGGCGACGTGAACCCGGCCGGCCGGCTCACCCAGACCTGGTACCGGTCCGACGCCGACCTGCCGAGCATCCTCGAGTACGACATCATCAAGACCGACCGCACCTACCAGTACTTCCGCGGCGATCCGCTCTACCCGTTCGGGCACGGGCTGTCCTACACCTCGTTCCGCTACAGCGACCTGCGGGTGAGCCAGGCCACCGTCCGTCCACATGGGACGGTCGAGGTGAGCGTCCGGGTGACCAACACCGGGCGCCGGGCCGGTGACGAGGTGGTCCAGCTCTACACCCACCAGCGCAGCTCGCGGGACAAGCAGCCGGTCCAGCAGCTGCGCGCGTTCCAGCGGGTGCACCTGGAGCCGGGCCAGACCAGGACGGTTCGGTTGAGCCTGGCCGCGCAGGACCTTGCGCACTGGGACGTCACCCGGAGTCGTTGGGTGGTCGAGCAGTCTGTTCACGACGTCCTTGTCGGTGCGTCGGCCGGGGACATCCGGCAGCGGGCCGCGGTTCGCGTTGATGGAGAGCAGATTCCGTCGCGCAACCTCGGGAAGGAAACCCGCGCGATCGACTTCGACGACTACAGCGGCGTCGACCTGGTCGACGAGAGCAAGGTGCGCGGCGACGCCGTCGGCGCGTCGGCCGGCGACTGGGTCAAGTTCACCGACACCGATCTTCGTGCCGGCGCGCGGGGCTTCACCGCGCGCGTGGCGCGGGCGGCGGCCGGATCCGCGTCGATCGAGGTTCGGCTCGACGACCCGGTGAACGGCCGGCTCGTCGGCACGATCCCGGTTCCCAGCACGGGGGACAAGTATGCCTACACGACGACGACCGGCAGGCTGACCGGCGCAAGTGGACGGCACGACGTGTACCTCGTGTTCACCGGCGATCTGCGTATCAGCACCTTCTCCCTGCGATAACAGGAGGTCTCCCGGATGCGCGCACGTTCCCTGCTCGTGGCGCTACTGACCATCGTCACCCTCACCGTCGCACCCGCCGTGCCGGCACAGGCGGCCAGCACCTGCACCGCCTTCGGCACGATCGACATGGGCAAGTACTGGCTCAACAACAACCTGTGGGGCCAGAGCTCCGGTTCCGGCTGGCAGTGCATCTTCAACAACTGGCAGTCCGGCGACACCATCGGCTGGGGCACCAACTGGTCCTGGTCCGGGCAGTCGAACTCGGTCAAGTCCTACGACAGCTCCGTGCTCGGCTGGCACTGGGGCTGGCGGCGGACCGGCACCGAGCTGCCGGTCCGGCTCAACGCCGGCCGGGACATCTTCACGTCCTGGAGCTACGGGCTGTCCGGGGTGACCGGAACGATGAACGTGGCCTACGACCTGTGGCTGCACGACATCGCCAACCCGGACTGGCAGAACAACCCGACTGACGAGGTGATGATCTGGACCCACCGGCAGGGCGGGGCAGGGCCGGTCGGCACCCCGCAGGCCACGGTCAACATCGCCGGCACGAGCTGGACGCTCTACCGCGGCAACATCGGGTGGAACGTCTTCTCGTTCGTCCGCAACTCCAACACCACCTCGGTCACCCTGCACCTGCAGGACTTCCTCAACAACCTGATCGGTAGGGGCTGGGTGCCCAACACCAAGTACCTGTCCAGCATCCAGGCCGGCACCGAGGTGTTCATCGGCAACGGGCAGCTCAACACCAACTCCTACATCGCGGATATCAGATGAGATCCCGGTTCCTCCCGGCGCTCGCCGCGCCGCTCGGCGTGGCGTCGGTGGTGGCCGCGGCGCCCGCCGCGGCCACCTGGGAGGAACCCGGGACGGTGGCCGCGGCCGGCACCGAGATCGGTCCCGATCACGGATGGCGGTTCCAGCCGGGTGATCCGGCCGGCGCGCACGAGCCGGGCTTCTACGACGGTGGCTGGCAGCGGGTGACGTTGCCGCACACGTGGAATGCCCGCGACGGCGAGGACGGCGGTTCGTACCACAGGGGACCGGGTTGGTACCGGCGCGTGCTGAGCGTGCCGGTCCCAGTCGCCAGCCGGCCGGGCGTGGACGTCTTCAACGTCAACGCCGAGCGGCAGCGGATGCTCGCCGGCCTGGACGTCGCCGCCGAGGCCGGCCGGAACACCGCCATGGACAAGGCTTTCCCGGTTCAGGTGACCGACGGCGTGCTGGACCTGAGCTCGTGCCGCGGCTCGGCGCGGCCACCGTCGCGGCCATCCACGTCTCTCCCCAGGAGACATCATGATTCGTAAGCTGCTCAGCGGGTTCCTGATGATCGCCACCCTGGTGGTCGTCCCCCAATCCTCGGCCGCGGAGCCGGACTCGCGGGCTCGGCACACCGTGACCTATGACCACTACTCGTTGCTGGTCGACGGCAAGCGGGTGTTGTTGTGGAGCGGGGAGTTCCACTACTTCCGGCTGCCCAGCCCGGAGTTGTGGCGCGACGTGCTGGAGAGGATCCGGGCCGCCGGGTTCAACGGGGTCTCGTTGTACTTCAACTGGTCCTACCATTCGCCGGCGCCCGGCGTGTACGACTTCACCGGGGTGCGGGACGTGGACCGGTTGCTGCGGCTGACCGAGGAGCTCGGCCTGTACGTCGCGGTGCGGCCGGGGCCGTACATCAACGCGGAGGTCAGCGGGGGCGGCTTCCCCGCCTGGCTCAAGCAGGTGCCGGGCCGGGCCCGGTCCAGCGATCCCGGCTACACCCAGGCGTACCGGGACTGGCTGGGCCACATCAACCCGATCATCGCGCGGCACCAGGTCACCCGGGGCGGCTCGGTGATCGTCTACAACGTGGAGAACGAATACGCGGTCAACACCGATCCCGCGTACATGCAGGACCTGCAGGACCAGGCCAGGGCGGCCGGGATCGACGTCCCGATCACCCACAACGCCTGCTGTGACGCCGCGTCGTGGTCGTCGAGCTGGGGCACGGGTCCCGGCGCGGTGCAGGTCCCGGGCGTCGATGACTATCCGCAGTCGTTCGAGTGTCAGACCCCGGACATCTGGGGGCCGTGGGGCCAGGGCGTCACCGAGCGGCTGCGCGAGGACGCTCCGGTCTACGCGGCGGAGTACCAGGCCGGGGCCATCGACCTCAACCGCGCGGGGTACGAGGGGTGCCGGGCGCTGACCGGGCCGAGCTACATGAAGTTCTTCTACAAGTCGAATCTCATCGCCAGCGGCGCCACCATGTTCGGCTACTACATGGCCTACGGCGGCACGAACTGGGGCTGGCTGTCGCAGCCCAACGATGTCTACACCTCGTACGACTACGGCGCCGCGATCACCGAGGCCCGGCAGACCACGGCGAAGTACGACGAGTTCAAGCGGCAGGGCTACTTCGCGACCACGGTGGCGCCACTGACCAAGACCGATCCTTCGGCCGCGCCGGCCCCGGCGAACCCGGTGCTGGCCGCGAGCGCACGGGCGAACCCGGACACCGGGACCCAGTTCGTGCTGGTGCGGCACGCCGACCGGGCGGCGACGACCGATGATCAGACCACTCTGGACTGGTCCACACCGGACGGCCGGTACACCGTGCCGGTGCGGGTGAACGGGCGGGACGCCAAGCTGCTGGTGGCCGGATACGACCTTGGTGGGCAGCGGCTGGTGTGGTCGAGCTCGGAGCTGATGACGCACGCGTTCATCGGTGGCCGGGACGTCGCGCTGCTCTACGGTCGCGAGGGCGAGTCCGGCTCGACCGTGCTGCGGTACCCGTCGCGGCCGCAGGTGCGGGTGCTCGACGGCGCGGTGCGGTCCTCCTTCGATCCGGCAACCGGGGACCTGCGGCTCGACTACGTCCACAGTGGACTGGCGCGGGTGCTGGTCACCGGCGGCGGGCGGCGCCCGGCGCTGCTGCTGCTCGGCACCGACGCGGCGGCCGCGCAGTTCTGGAAGCTGGACACCAACGCCGGTCCGGTGCTGGTCCGGGGCGGCTCGCTGGCCCGCTCCGCCCGGGTCGTCGGCGACACCGTGCGGCTGCGCGTGGACACCGCCGCCGACGGGGACCTCGAGGTGTTCGGGCCGGCGTCGGCGCGCCGGCTGGTCCTCGGCGTCGAACCGCTTCGATCCCGGCCGACCGCGAGCGGCTCGCTGCTGGCCAGGGTGCCCGGACCGGCGCCGGTGCGGCTGCCCGAGCTGTCCGGCTGGCGGTCCCGGACCGAGGCGCCGGAGGCCGAGCCCGGCTTCGACGACTCGCGGTGGACGGTCGCCGACAAGACCACCACGCTCAGCCCGGTCAAGCCGATGACCCTGCCCGTGCTCTACGCCGACGAGTACGGGTACCACTACGGCCACGTGTGGTTCCGCGGCCGGTTCACCGCCACCGGCGGCGAGACCTCGGTGCGGTTGAACGCGATCACCGGGAAGAACGGGATCTACCAGGTCTGGCTCAACGGCCGGTACCTCGGCTCGGCGGCCGGCGGCACGCAGGCCGACACCGACCCCGACAACCCAACGCCCAACCCCGACCCGGGGCGCGGCGACTTCGCGATCCCGGCCGGGCTGCTCACCCCGGGGTCGACCGCCACGCTCGCCGTGCTGGTCGAGAACATGGGCCACAACGACGACTGGATCGCCAACGACACGCGGTTCCGGCAGCCGCGCGGCCTGCTCGGCGCGTCCGTCGTCGGGTCGGCGGCGCCGATCGCCTGGCGCGTCCAGGGCATCCGCCCGGCGGCCGAGCCGGTCCGCGGCCCGCTCAACAACGGCGGCCTGTTCGGCGAGCGCGCCGGCTGGCACCTGCCGGGCGACGCGCACCGGGGCTGGCGGCCGATCGGCTCGCCGGCCGACGGAACGCTGTCGCCGGGGATCACCTGGTACCGCACCAGCTTCCGGCTCGACCTGCCGCGCACCCAGGACGTGACGGTCGGCCTGCGGTTCGGCGGGGACACGACCCGGCCGTACCGCGTGCTGATCTTCCTCAACGGCTGGAACGTCGGCAAGTACGTCAACGACCTTGGCCCGCAGCGCGACTTCGTGCTGCCGGCCGGACCACTCAACGAGCGCGGCGAGAACACCCTGGCGCTGGCGGTGATCGCGCCGAGCGCGTCGGACGGCGGGCCGGGGCCGGTCAGCCTGGTGACGTTGGGCAATCACCGAGGAGGTGCCCGCTGATGAATGGGCAAGGGTTCGACCGGCGCGGCTTCCTGCAGCGCACAACGATGGCGGTGGCCGCCGCGAGCACGCTGCCCGCCGTGCTGCCGGCGCCGGCGGCCGCGGACCATTCGTCGCCCCGAGGCAACCGGTACGGGCCGCAGAAGCGGTTCGTCGACTGGCGCTTCGGGATGTTCCTGCACTTCAACATGGGCACCTTCCACGACATGGAGTGGGTGAACCCCAACCAGGACCCGATGTCGTTCAACCCGACCGCGCTGGACTGCGGGCAGTGGGCCGACGCCGCAAGGGCCGCCGGCATGCGGTTCGCGGTGCTGACCGCCAAGCACCACGACGGGTTCTGCCTGTGGCCGTCCCGGTACACCGACTACGACGTGATGAGCAGCGGGCACCGGCGTGACATCGTGCGGGAGTATGTCGAAGCGTTTCGATCCCGCGGCGTGACGCCGTGCCTGTACTTCTCCATCTGGGACCGGACCAACGGCGTCGGGCCGCCGGTGTGGGACGAGCCGGCGCCGATCGACCTGGATCTGGTCAAGGGCCAGCTCACCGAGCTGCTCACCCGGTACGGCCCGGTGCCGCTGCTGATCTTCGACGGGTGGGCGTGGCATCCCCGCCTCGGCCACAAGACGATCTCCTTCGGCGAGATCCGCGCCCACGTGGCGTCGCTGCAGCCGGACTGCCTCGTGCTCGATCTCAACGGGCTGACCGTGCCATGGGACTCCGACCTGCTGTTCATCGAGGAGCCCAAGGGCAACGTGTTCGTCCCCGAAGGGAACACCTACGCGGCCAGCCAGGGCGTGTCCGTCTCCCCGGCCGGCTGGTTCTGGCACCCGTCGACCCCGTCGGCGCTGCTCACCCCGGAGCAGATCGTCGACGGCCACCTGCGCTGGCTCGAACCCAACTACTGCACGTTCATCCTGAACATCCCGCCGAACCCGCAGGGCCTGCTCGACGCCACCGTCGTCGAAACGCTTCGACAGGTGGGCTCGATGTGGCGCCCCGACCGCACCCGGCCGCCGCTGCCCGCCCAGCCGGACCAGCTCCGCTACCCGGTCACGCCGACCTCGGCGACCGCCACCAGCGGGGACGCCGCCCCCGCCATCGACGGCCACAGCGACTTCGGCTGGAACGGCCAGGCCGACCAGACCCTCTGGCAGGCCGCCGCCGCGCTGCCCCAGTCGGTCACGCTGGACCTGGGCCGGCTGCACGCAGGCATCGACACCCTCACCTACCTCCCTCGCCAGGACACCGCCACCAACTACCAGTACGACTACCTGACCGCCGGCAACATCACGGCCTACCGCGTCGAGGTCAGCCTCGACGGCTCACGTTTCCACGAGGTGGCGCGCGGAACCTGGCCGGGCGACCACACCCTCAAGCGCGCCCGCTTCCGCGCCCCGCTCGCCCGCTACATCCGCCTGGAAGCCCGCGCCACCGTCGACAACGCCCCGGCGAGCGCCAGCGAGATCAACGTCGGCGGCACCAACACCAGACCGCGCACGCTGAGCTGACGTCAGGTCGCGGGCGGCCCGCCGGGGCCAAGGAGGATGATCAGCTCGGTGGCCAGCAGGAGGTGCCCGTGGCGGGCCGGGGCGGCCGCCGCG
>NZ_DASZCQ010000113.1:0-9114 GCF_035942955.1 Actinophytocola sp.
CCCCCGCCGAGGGCTGCGCCGTCCGCGTCGTCGAGGAGTCGTACGGCGACACCGTGCGCTTCGACGCGCGGCTGCGCGACGAGCTGGCGGGTGCGCTGGGTGGGGTGCCCGCGTTGCCGACCGGGGCCGGTCATGATGCCGGGGTTTTGGCCGGGTGTGTGCCGGCGGGGATGTTGTTCGTGCGTAATCCGACGGGGGTCAGTCATGCGCCGGCCGAGTATGCCGAGCCGGCCGATTGTGCGGCGGGTGTGACGGCGTTGGCGATGGTACTGGAGCATCTGGCGAGATGACGACGACCTACTGGTGTGAGCGGGCCGCCCTGCCGGACGGCATTCGGGACGGTGTTCTGGTCGTCGTCAACGACCAGGGTTCGATCGGCGCGGTGTCGACGGCGGAGCACGCGCCGCCGTGGGCGTACCGGTTGGCCGGGGTGGTGTTGCCCGGTTTCGCCAACGCGCACTCGCACGCCTTCCACCGGGCGCTGCGCGGCCGCACGCACGTCGACGGCGGCACGTTCTGGACCTGGCGGGACAAGATGTACGCGCTGGCCATGCGGCTCGACCCGGACCGGTACTTCGCGCTGGCGCGGGCGGTGTACGCGGAGATGGTGGTGGCCGGCATCTGCCTGGTCGGCGAGTTCCACTACCTGCACCACGCGCCGGACGGATCGCGCTACGACGATCCCAACGCCATGGCCGAGGCGTTGCGCCAGGCGGCGCTCGACGCCGGTGTTCGACTATCCCTTTTGGACACGTGTTATCTGACCGGTGGGATCGACACGCCGCTGACCCCCGAGCAGCAACGGTTCTCCGACGGCTCGGTGGATGCCTGGGCGGAGCGGGTGGCCGCGCTGCGTGGCGACGAGTCGATGCTGGTCGGCCTGGCGGTCCACTCGGTGCGGGCGGTGTCCCGCGACGACCTCGTCGCGATCGGCGCGGCGGATCCGCGCCGGCCGCTGCACGTGCACCTGTCCGAGCAGGCCGCCGAGAACGAGGCCTGCCTCGAGGCGTACGGTCGCACGCCGGCCGAGTTGCTCGCCGAGACCGGGGTGCTGTCCGAGCGCACAACGGCGGTGCACGCCACCCATCTGTCCACTAAGGACATCGAGCTGCTCGGCTCTTCCGGGACCGGGGTGTGCTTCTGCCCGACCACCGAGGCCGACCTTGCCGACGGCATCGGCCCGGCCCGCGAGCTGATCGACGCCGGCTGCCCGATGTCCCTCGGCACCGACCAGAACGCGGTCGTCGACCCGCTGCTCGAGGCGCGGGCGCTCGAGCACGGCGAGCGGCTGCGCTCCGGCCAGCGCGGCCGGCTGCGCCCCGCGGAGCTGGTCACGACGTTGACCTCGGCCGGGCACGACAGCCTCGGCTGGACGGGTGGCGGGCGGATCGCCGTCGGCGCGCCGGCCGACCTGGTGGCGATCCGGCTGGACAGCCCCCGGACCGCCGGCTGCGCGCCGGACCAGCTCGTGCTCGCGGCCACCGCCGCCGACGTGCACGCCGTGGTGTCCCGCGGGAGGATCGTGGCGCGCGACGGCCGCCACGAGCAGCTCGGTGACGTCGGGCGGCTGCTGTCGGAGGCGATCGAGGGGCTCTTGGCATGATCACGGTGATCACCGGGATCGGTGAGCTGACCACCAACGACGAGGAGTTAGGCCAGATCTCCGACGCCGCCGTGGTGATCGACGGCGACCGGATCGCCTGGGTCGGGCCCGCCGTGCGCGCCCCGGCCGCCGACGCCAGGGTCGACCTCGACGGCCGCGCCGTGCTGCCCGGCTGGGTGGACAGCCACACCCACCTCGTCTTCGCCGGCGACCGGACCGAGGAGTTCGCCACCCGGATGGCCGGAAAGCCTTACACCGCGGGGGGAATCGCTGTGACCGTCGCGGCCACCAGGGCCGCGACCGACGCCGAGCTGTCCGACGTGCTGCGCCGGCACGTCGCCGAGGCCATCTCCCAGGGCACGACCTACCTGGAGACCAAGACCGGCTACGGGCTGACCGTCGCCGACGAGCTGCGCTCGGCCCGCCTCGCCGCCGCCCATGTCGACGAGGTCACCTTCCTCGGCGCCCACCTGGTGCCACCCGGCTGGGCCGCGGACGACTACGTCGACCTGGTCCGCGGCGAGATGCTCGACACCGTGGCCCCGCACGTCGGCTGGGCCGACGTGTTCTGCGAGACCGGCGCGTTCGACGAGGACCAGTCGCGGGCCATCCTCACCGCCGCCCGGCGCCGCGGCCTCGGCCTGCGCGTGCACGGCAACCAGCTCGGCTTCGGCCCCGGCGTCCGTCTCGCCGTCGAGCTCGGCGCCGCCAGCGTGGACCACTGCACCTACCTCACACCGTCCGATGTGGATGCTCTGGCCGGGTCGGCAACGGTGGCCACGCTGCTGCCCGCCTGCGACCTGTCCACCCGCCAGCCGCTGCCGCCGGCGAGAACCCTGCTGGACGCCGGCGCCACCGTCGCGCTGGCCTCCAACTGCAACCCCGGCTCCTCGTACACCACGTCGATGGCCTACTGCGTCGCCACCGCGGTGCTGCAGATGCAGCTGACCGTCGCCGAGGCCGTCCGCGCCGCCACGCTCGGCGGGGCCCGCGCGCTGCGCCGCGACACCGGCGCCGGCGCCATCGGCCTGCTGCGCCCCGGCTCGCGCGCCGACCTGCACGTCCTCGACGCGCCCTCGGCCACCCACCTCGCCTACCGGCCCGGCGTCCCACTCACGCATTCCGTATGGCAGCACGGCATCCGCGTGCGCTGAGCTGGAGTTACTCCGGCGGTAGGTTGGATATCATGGAATACACGCACCTCGGCCGCACCGGTCTGTCCGTGTCCCGCCTCGTGCTGGGCACGATGAACTTCGGTCCCGAAACGTCCGAAGAGGACAGTCATGCGATCATGGATCGCGCGCACGAGCACGGGATCAACTTCTTCGACACCGCCAACGTCTACGGCCGCCAGGTCGGCAAGGGGGTCACCGAGGAGATCATCGGCCGGTGGTTCGCCACCGGCGACGGCCGCCGCGAGCGCACCGTGCTGGCCACCAAGCTGTACGGCCCGATGGGCGACTGGCCCAACGAGAACCGGTTGTCGGCGCTGAACATCCGCCGCGCCTGCGACGCGTCGCTGCGCCGGCTGCGGACCGACTACATCGACCTGTACCAGATGCACCACATCGACCGGTCCACGCCGTGGGAGGAGATCTGGGAGGCGATGTCGGTCCTGCGGCAGCAGGGCAAGATCCTCTATGTCGGCTCCTCGAACTTCGCCGGCTGGCACCTCGCCGCGGCCCAGGAGGCGGCCCGGGACCGGCACATGGTCGGCCTGGTCAGCGAGCAGTCCCTGTACAACCTGCTGTACCGCTGGGTCGAGCTCGAGGTGTTGCCCGCGGCCCGGCACTACGGCATCGGCGTCATTCCGTGGTCCCCGCTCGGCGGCGGCGTGCTCGGCGGCGTCCTGCGCAAGCAGCGGGAGGGCGCGACCTCACGCAGCACCGCCGGCTGGGAAGCCGAGCGGCTCGCCCAGCACCGCGACACGATCGAGGCCTACGAGAAGCTCGCCGCCGACCTCGGCGAGGACCCGGCGGTGCTCGCCCTGGCCTGGCTACTCCACCAGGACGGCGTCACCGGTCCCATCATCGGCCCGCGCACCCCCGACCAGTTCGACTCCGCCCTGCGCGCCCTCGAGGTCACCCTCGACGAGAAGACCCTCACCCGCCTCGACGAGCTGTTCCCGCCGCCCGCCCCCAACGGCGCCAAACCCGCCCCCGAGGCGTACGCCTGGTAGCCGTCCCATTCGGACCCGCGCCGCCGGCCCCTGGCCCTAGGATCGCGGTGCGACCCGCGGGTGACCGGGAGGCGGCGTGCGGATCCATTTCACTGCGCGGGACCTGGCGCTGACGCATCTGGCCGACGACGCGGATCCGTTGTGGGAGCTGGTCAACAGCGTGCAGGCGCTGCAGGGGCGGTACGGGCGGGTGGTGCTCGGGCAGTGGCGGCGGCAGGTGGCCGCGGATCTGCGGCGGGCCGACCTGACGGCGCGGGTGCGGGCCCGGCTGTTCGCGATCGCCCCGCACGCGTCGTACTACCCCGATCTGCTCACGCCGCCCGAGGGCGCGCTTGGCCTGGACGCGGGGGTGGAGACGATCCTTGGCACGCCGCGGCGGCGGCTGGGCACCGAGATCGGCCGGCTGGCGGGGCACGCGGGCGCCGGGGCCTGGCTGGCCGATCTGGCCGCCGGGCGGGCCGGTGCGCTTGCCGAGCTGGGTGACGTGCTGCGGGCGTACCACCGGTGGGCGGTCGCGCCCTACTGGGATCGGCTGCGCGTCCACGTGCACCGGGACCTGGCGATGCGCCGGCGGATTCTGCGCGAGCACGGGATCGACGGGCTGCTGGACAGCTTCGCGCCGATGCTGCGGTGGCGCCGGCCGGTGCTGGAGTTCGGCCGGCACCCGTCGAACCGGGAGATCCATCTCGACGGGCGCGGCCTGAGGCTGGTGCCGTCGTACTTCGCCCAGCTCAACCCGCAGACGATCATCGATCGTGAGCTGCCGCAGGTGATCGTGTACCCGGTCGAGCACGATCCCCGGTGGCTGACCCCGGCCCAGCCCCGGCCGGACCGGCGGGCCCTTGCGCGGCTGCTCGGCGAGACCAGGGCGGCGGTGCTGCGGTCCGTGCTGGACGGCTGCACCACGACCGAGCTTGCCCGGGGGGCGAGCACGTCCCCGTCGTCGGCCAGCCGGCACGCGGCGGCCCTGCGCGCGGCCGGCCTGCTCGTCACCCGGCGGCACGGCGGTTCCGTGCTGCACACCGCCACGCCGCTGGGCGCCGAGCTGGCCACCGGCCGGCCGCGCGCGGATCGTGACCACACCGCCACCTGACCGCCTGGCTGCGCCTTTTCGCCCACGTGCAAAGGGAATAGTCGCCGACCCGCGGGGCCTGAATGATTCTCCCGTTCGAATCCGTGCGCGGGGAGGGAGTTGATCGTTGATGAAGAGCCGGTTGCGCAGAGTGCTGGTGGCCGTGATCGCGGCGGCCGCGGGGTTCGGTAGCGCCGGGGCGCCGGTGCCGGCCGGCCAGAGCGGCGCGGGCCCGGACCACGTCGCGGTCAAGTGCTACGACTGGTGTGGTTCGTCCCAACGTTGAGCTCGCCGGTCGACGTCCTGGTGCTCGGGCCGGTGGCGGTGCGGATCGACGGTCGGCTCGTCGTTCCCTCGGCCAGGAGCATCAGGACACTGCTGGGGATGCTGGCGGTTGCCGGCCAGCGTGGCATGTCCGACGCCGCGCTGGCCGAGCGGCTGTGGCGGGATCCCGACAACGAAACCGGTCTACGCGTTCTCGTGCACCGGGCGCGCGCGTGGCTGCGGGACGCGGCGGGCCCGGCCGTGACGGTGGTCCGGACCCCCGCGGGGTACGCGCTGCGGTTCGACGCGGGCGGGTGCGACCTCGACCGGTTCAACGAGATCGTCGCCGGCGCCGCGACCCTGCCGGATGCCGACCGGGCAGGGGCGCTCGACTCGGCCCTGGCACTGTGGCGCGGGCCGGCGCTGGACGGGGTGCCGGCCGCCGAGGCCGAGCGGAACGAGCTCGAGCAGGCCCGGCTGCGGGTCGCGGTGGACTGCGCCAAGGCCTGGGTGGCGGCCGGCGAGCCGGCACGGGCGGTGTCCCTGCTCGGGCCGCTCGTCGACCGGCACCCGCTGGACGAGCCGGCGCATGGCGTGTGGATCGAGGCGCTCGCCGCGTCCGGACGCCAGGCCGACGCGCTCGCCGCCTACGAGAGCCTGCGTGTGCGCCTGCGCGAGGAGCTGGGCATCGACCCGAGCCGCCAGGTGAGCCGGGCGCTTCTGCGCGTGCTGCGCCAGGAGGTGCCGGCCGCCGCGGGCGGGGCCGCCGACCGGCGACCGGCGCCGGCCCAACTCCCCGCCGCGGCCGGCACGTTCGTCGGTCGCGGCGCCGAGCTCCGCCGGCTGGACGGGCTGCTCGGCGGCGGGAGCAACGCGATCGGCGCGATCGTGGGTCCCGGTGGGGTCGGCAAGACCACCCTCGCCGTGCGGTGGGCGCAGCGGGTCGCCGGCCGGTTCCCGGACGGTCAGCTCCACGTCGACCTGTGCGGGTACTCCGGCGCCGCGCCGATCCGGCCGCTCGAGGCGCTGACCGGGTTCCTGCGGGCGCTCAGCGTCCCGGCCGGCGACCTGCCGACCCGCCTCGACGAGGCCGCCGCGCTGTTCCGGTCCACTGTGGCCGGCCGGCGCATGCTCGTCCTGCTGGACAACGCCCTCGACGCCGCGCAGGTGCGCCCGCTGCTGCCCGGCGCGCCGACCTGCCTGGTGCTGGTCACGAGCCGGGACCGGATGGACGGGCTGGTCGCGCTCGACGGAGCCGTACCGGTGCGCCTTGACGTGCTCCAGGCGCCCGACGCTCTCCGGCTGCTGCAGGAAACTCTTGGGGCGCAACGGATCCTCGGTGAGCGGGCGGCCGTCGCCGGCATCGTCGATGCGTGCGCCGGCCTGCCGCTCGCGCTGCGCATCGTCGCCGCCCACCTGATCGCCCGCCCCGGTCTCTCGCTCGCGCGCTACGCCGGGCAGCTTCGCGAGCCCGACCGGCTCACCAGGCTCGCCGTCGAGGGGGATCCGCACGCCGCGGTCGCCGCGACGTTCGCCCACTCCTACCAGTGGCTCGAACCCGGCGCCCGGCGGATGTTCCGCCTGGTCGGGCTGATCCCGGGGGCCGACCTGACGCCGGCGGCCGCGGCGGTGCTCGCCGGGTGCTCCCCGGACGAGGCGGCCCGGCTGCTGTCCCGGCTGGCCGCGAGCCACCTGCTCACCGAGCCCGATGCGGACCGGTACTCCTGCCACGACCTGCTCCGCGCGTACGCCGCCGAGCTGGCCGAGCGGGAGGACGCCGAGGCAGAGCGTGCGGCCGCGCTGGCCCGACTGTCCGACTGGTACCTCGCCACGGCGGATGCCGCCGCCCGAACGCTTTTCCCGCAGGCGTTGCGGCTGCCGCTGCCTCCATCCACTGTAGACGCATTGCGGCTCGACGACGCGGTGGACTGGTTGGACCGGGAGCGGGGCAACCTGGTCGCCACGGCGCTGCACGCGGCCGGGCACGGGCGCGGTCAGGTGACCTGGTTGCTTGCCGACACGCTGCGCATGTACCTCTTCCGCTGGCGGCACACGGCCGACGGGCTGCGACTGGCCGAGGCGGCCAGGGACGCCGCCAGGCTCGCCGGGGACCTCGGCGGGCACGCCGCCGCGGAGCTGGGGCTCGCGACGGCCCGGACGGCGCTCGCCGAGGTCCCGCGGGCCCTCGAGCACTGCGAGCGGGCGGTGGAGCTCAGCCGGCGGGCCGGGTGGACCGACGGCGAGGTCGGCGCGCTGGCCAACCTGGCCATCCTGCACACCGAGCTGGGCGATCTCGACGCCGCGACCCGGTGCCTCGAGCGGTGCCGGGCCATCAACCAGCGCCTCGGCAACGTCGCTCGCGCCGGCGCGGCGCTGAACAACCTCGGAACCGTGCACCTGCACGCCGGGCGGCTGGCCGACGCGGTGACCTGCCACCGCGAGGCCCTGCGGCTGTACCGGGAGCTCGGTGACCCGTCCTACGAGCACATCACCCTGCACAACCTCGGGATCGCGCTCCGCGAGCTCGGCGAGATCGATGAGGCGGCCGAGCTGTTCGAGCGGAAGCTGGCGACGATCAGGGCCAGCGGCGAGCAGCACGGCGAGGCCGGCGCCCTCGCCGAGCTGGCCCAGATCGCCATCGAGCGGTCGCGGTTCGACGACGCCCATGGCCTTGCCGAGACGGCATTGCGCGTGGCGGAGCGGACCGGTGACCGGCTCAACGAGACGGCCGCACGGATCCGCCTTGCCGAGACCTGCCGGCGGTCGCGCCGGCTCGACGAGGCGAGCGAGCACGCCCGGCGGGCGCTGGAGCTGGCGCGCGTGCAGCGCAACGCCCGGCTCGAGGCCGAGGCGCTGCTCGCCACCGCACTGACCGATCGGGCGCTCGGCCACGGCGGTGACGCGTTGCGGCATGCCCGCCAGGCGCTCGCCCGGTGCCACGAGTGCGGCCTGGTGTTGGTGGAGGGGCGGGTGCTCGGCGCGCTGGCCGGCATCCACCTGGCCGCCGGACGCCCCCGGCGCGCGACCGAGCTCGCCCGGCTGGCCCTGGCGACCCACACCCGCACCGGCAGCCTGCTCGGCCAGGCGCGGGCCCGCGACGTGCTGGCGCAGCTCGGGATCGGCCCGCCGGCCCCGGCGGAACCGGGCGAGCTGGCGGATGTAACGGGCATGTAAGTGGCCTGGCTTAGCGTCGCGCCGTGCTGACCAATGGGGAGTGCCGGGATCGTGCCCGGATCAGGGTGGCCGTCTCGGTCCGCGGCATCGCGCTGCGGGACCGGCTCGACCGCCTGGTGCGCGGGTTGCCATGGGCGGAACTGTGCGCCGGCCGGGGCCCGGCGATCGATCTGTCCTTTGTGGACGTAGGAGACGCGGTGCGGCCGGCCGCCGTCGTCGCGGTGCTCGAGCGGCCCGACCCCGGCCTGCTGGACGCCGCCGTCCGCGCCGGCGCGCGCGGGCTGATCCTGGCCGACGATCCGATCGAGGACTTCCGGCGCGCGATCCGGGACGTGCTCTGCCGGGGCGGCTGGATCTCGCCCCGGCTCGCCCGCCAGCTTCTCGCGCGCCTTCCCACCGGCGCGCCCGCCGATCCCACGGCGCTGCTGACGCCGCTGACGGCACGCGAGCGGCAGGCGCTGCGGCTGCTGGTGGAGGGCCGGGTGAACGCGGAGATCGCCGCCACGATGTACGTCAGCGTGAGCGCCGTGAAATACCACGTCTCGAACATCCTGCGAAAGTTCGGCTGCCGCGACCGGACCCAGCTCGTCGCGCGGTTGAACCGCGCCGGTGTCCACGCCGGACACCTGTGAGTTCGGCCGAGAACTGGCCTCTGGGCTAGGGCGCCGGCCGGTCCGCACGCGAAAACATGTGCGTATGAGCGAACTTCCACGAATGTCGCGGCGGGGAATCCTCGCCGCGGCGGCGCTGGGCTCGGCGGCGACGCTGCTCGGCAGCGCAACGAGCAGCGCCGATCCGCCCGAGTATCACCCGGCGCCGGAC
>NZ_DASZCQ010000114.1:0-13970 GCF_035942955.1 Actinophytocola sp.
ACTCGGCGCGGCGCAACTCCACCAGGTCCTCGGCGGCGGCGTCGAGCATCCGCCCCGGATCACCGAACTTCCCGGCGCGCCGCTGCAGAATTCGGTCCGCGCTCTTGTCGACCACCCACCCATGCAGGGCGAACAGCGTCGCGCTCAACACCGCCATCAACGCCGTGGAAACCGGATCGGACACCGAAACCCTTGGCAGGAACGAACTACCACCACGGTACCGATCCGGGGCGTTCACCCGTACTTCGGGAAACCGTTGCCCGCGGGCCGTCGTGCCGGTAGCCGGGCGGGCGGGAAGGTGGTGGGGTGACGGAGACCCAGTCCAGCGAAACCACTTCCGGTGTCGGTCGGCGCGCCGTGCTCGGCGGGGCGGCCGCCTTGGTCGGCGCCACCGCGCTGGCCCCGCTCGACGCGCTGGCCGCGCGGTCGGCGCAGGCCGAGCCGGCGCGGGACACCCGGCGGCCGCACAGCCCCGACTACGGCCCGCTCGCCCCGGTGCGCGACCACACCACCGGGTTGCCGCTGTTGCTGCTGCCCCGCGGGTTCGAGTACCTGACCTACGGGTGGACCGGCGACACGATGGACGACGGGGTGGCCACACCCGCAGCGCACGACGGCATGGCGGCCTTCCGCGCCGGCCGGCGGGGACGGGTGCACCTGGTGCGCAACCACGAGGTGAGCGGCTTCCGCGGCAAGTTCACCGACCCGGCCTACGACCCGGACGCCGGCGGCGGCACCAGCACGCTGGTCTTCGACCCCGATGCCGGGAAGTTCGAGCAGGCTCAGGCCAGCCTGTCCGGCACGGTGCGCAACTGCGCAGGCGGTCCCACCCCGTGGGGCACCTGGCTCACCTGCGAGGAAACCCTGGACATCAACCCCACCACGGGACGCCGGCACGGCTACATCTTCGAGGTGCCGCCCACCGGAAAGGGGGACCCGCGGCCGCTGACGGCGATGGGTCGCTTCGAGCACGAGGCGATCGCCGTCGACCCGGTCACCGGCTTCGTCTACGAGACCGAGGACGACGACATCGCCGGCCTGTTCCGGTTCCGGCCGCGGGTTCCCGGCCAGCTGCGCGCGGGCGGGGTGCTGGAGATGCTCAAGATCGGCGACGCCACGTACGACACCCGCGCGGACGGCGCCGGCACGGTCTACCAGGACACCAGCTGGGTGGAGATCGAGGATCCGGACCCCGCCGAGGGTGGCCCGCGGCCGACGGACCAGGGCATCGCGTTGGGTGGCGCGACGTTCTCCCGGCTGGAGGGCGCCTGGTACGGCAACGGCGTCGTCTACGTCGTGTCCACCAGCGGCGGCCCGGCCGGGCTGGGGCAAGTCTTCGAGTACCACCCGCGCACCGGCCGGTTGCGCATCCTGTTCGCCTCGCCCGGCGAGGACGTTCTGTCCAATCCGGACAACATCGCGGTTAGCCCGCGCGGTGGCATCGTGCTGTGCGAGGACGGCAGCGGTGTGCAGTTCCTGCACGGCCTGACCCGCGACGGGGAGATCTTCCCGTTCGCCGCCAACAACGTCATCCTCCCCGACGGTGTCCCGGGCAGACCGGCGATCCCGCCCGGCGACTACTCCACCCGGGAATGGTGCGGCTCCACCTTCGACCCGATCCGCGGCAAGTGGCTGTTCGTCAACATCCAGACGCCGGGTATCACCTTCGCCATCACCGGCCCCTGGCGCCAGGGCTCCCTCTGACAACTCGTGCGAGGGAATTCACCCGTTGGACGCCAGGCGTTCAGCGCATCCGGCCGGCGCCGGCGGGGAGGCTGATCGTTGTGGTGCGCGTGGCCGAGTACTACCACGATCCGACCGCTCCGGCGGCGAACTCCTTGCGCCCGACGGCCTTCGCCGCGGTGCGCGACCCGACGGGCCGGCTGCTGCTCGCCCGGCGGGCGGACACCGGCAACTGGGAGCTGCCGGGTGGCAAGGTGGAGCCCGGCGAGTCCGCAGTGGACGCCGTGGTCCGCGAGGTGGCCGAGGAGACCGGCGTGACGATCGAGGTCACCGGTCTGTCCGGGGTGTACACCGACCCCGGCCACGTGATGGTTTACCCGACCGGCGAGGTCCGCCAACAGTTCGCCCTGTGCCTGCACGCCGTCCCGGTCTCCGGCCGGCCCCGGCCGGACGACCACGAGATGACCAACGCCGCCTGGCACGCGGTGAGCACCCTCGGCCGACTCTCCATACACCCGAGCATGCGGCTACGCATCGACCACGCGGTAACCTATCCGGACCGCGTTCAGCTGATCTGAGCTCAGCCGGAGCCGGTCGTCGCGAGGTGGGCCCGCACCGACCGTTCCACCAGGATGGGCACGAAAGCGTGCACCCGCGCGTCGGCGAAGCGGTTCCGCTCCCGCGCCACCAGACGGCGCACCTCCCCGGCGTTCCCGGCCGTATTCATCTACCCCGGCCAGGTGACGCGCCGGTGGCGCCCAGATGAGCGTCCGGCTCCGGACATGGGTTGTTCATCTCCGCACGTCGCCAAACGCAACGGCCTCCGCTGACCCGCCAAGCTTACGTCCTATGTAGACGGAAAGATCAGCCGTCCAGCACGCGTTGTGGCTGCCCGGTGCCCGCGCGGTGCCAGCGCAGCCCGGCGGCGTCGAGGAATCGCAGCACCACGACCGCGGTGGCCGGATCGCCGCCGAGCGCGAGGGCCCGGTCGTTCACCTCGCCGGCGGGCAGCTTGGTCAGCTCCACCGGGGCGCCGGGAGCCGGCTCGACCGTGCTGACCCCGTCGGGGTGGCGGACCTCGAGGATCTCGACCTGGAAGACCGGTGCGGTGCTGTGGTTGGTCGTCCGCACCCACCAACGACCCTCCGCGCGGTGCAGCTCCGCGATGATCAGGCGGGCCTGGCCGGCCTCCCGGTCGGCCTGCTCGATCCGCTGCCGCCGAGCGCCGCGCCGGGCCAGCAGCAGCGCCACCGCCACGGCGGCGACCGTGCCCGCGGCACCGGCGATCTCACCCAGCGCCGACATCCAGTCCGTGACGGCCGGGCCCTGCACGGGCGGCAGCATACCGTTACGTGGCCACGGGATTGCAGGTGGCAATTGCAGGTACGCTGATCCAAAGCAGGGGAGGCAGCGGATGTCGCGACCCGCCGATCCCGACGAGGCGTTCGCCGACCGGTACCGGGAGTTCATGGTTCGCACCCTTGACGGGTTCGAGTTCTTCGGGGTGGATCCGCGCGGCGTTCCGCGGCGGCACAGCTTCGAGCGCGGATACGTTGCCCTGACCCTCAACCAACGGGATCTGGGTGACGACGCAACGGTGACCGCGGGTGCCCGGGCGGATCAGGCGCTGCGCAACCACCGGCGTGCGCTGGTCCGAGGGGTCGCGGGATCGGGCAAGAGCACGCTGCTGCGCTGGCTCGGCGCGAACATCGACGAGCCGGCGACTGTTCCGGTCCTGCTGGAGCTCGGACGGTACGCCGACGGGCAGCCGCCCGATCTGGCCGAGGCGGTCGCCGCACCGCTGCGGCCGCGGATGCCGGCCGGCTGGATGCACCGAATGCTTGCCGGAGGCCGGGTTCTGCTGCTGCTCGACGGGCTCGAGGAGGTCCGGCCGCGGGAACGGTCGCATCTCGAGCAATGGGTGGAGCACCACCTGGCCGTCTATCCCGACACCCGGTGCGTGGTCACCACCCGCCCGTCGGTGGTGGCCGAGCAGTGGTGGGCCGACCGCGGTTTCCAGCGGTTCGACCTGCTCCCGATGAGCCGGCACAGCATCGACAAGTACGTACACGGCTGGCACGAGATGGCCCGGGACGACCACCCCGAGGGCTCGGACGCCCGGGAGTCGTTGCACCACACCGAGCGCCGGCTGCTGGCCACCCTGTCCAACCGGCCGGCGCTGCGCGGGATGAGTGCGAACCCCTTGCTGTGCGGGCTGCTGTGCGCGCTGCACATGGACCGCGGCGAGCACCTGCCGGAGAACCGCAAGCAGGTCTACGACGCCGCGCTGGACCTGCTGCTGTCGCGCTGGCCGGCGATGCGCCGGCAGTATCTTCGGACCGGCACCCCCGAGACCCACATCCCCACCGAGGATGTGGCGCTCAGCAAGGAGGAGCAGGAGAAGCTGCTCCAGCGGCTCGCGTTCTGGCTGGTCACCAACCTCGAGCCGGTGCTCACGCCGGAGGACGCCAAGGATCGGATGCCGTCGTTCATGTCCGGCCTGCGCAGCGAGGACGAGGATCCGGAGCGGGTGTTGCGCTACCTCGCCCACGAGAGCGGCCTGCTGCGCGAGCTGCCCAGCCGCTCCCTGGAATTTCTGCACCGCACGTTCCGCGACCACCTCGCGGCCAAGGAGGTCGTCGACGAGGCCTATTTCGGTCTGATGCTCGACAACGCCGACAAGCCGCACTGGCACGACGTGGTGGTGATGGCCGGCGCACACGCCCGGCCCACCGAACGGCAGCGGATTCTGCTCACACTGCTCGAACGCGGCAAGGCCGACCACGAGCACCGCGAGGCGCTCTACCTGCTCGCCGCCGCCATTCTGGAGCAGGCCACCGTGCTGCCGGCGGACTCGCAGCACGTGCGGAATCGGGTGACCGAGGCAATGGCCGAGCTGATCCCGCCGCGCACGCCGGGCGCCGCCGACCAGCTCGCCGCGGCCGGCGAGTTCGTCCTCGACCTGCTGCCCGGCCCGGGCGGGCTCACCGCGTGGCAATCCGCGCTGGTCGTGCGCGCGGCGGCCCGCATCGCCGCGCAATGGAACCCACCGGGCGCGGTGGAGAAGATCCTGCAGTTCACCGCGAACCCGTCCACCGGTGTGATCAACGAACTGCTCGAGCCCTGGGGCCGGCTGGGCGACTACGAGAAGTACGCGCGGGACGTGCTCAGCGAGATCGACTTCCGCCGGTTCACCGTCGACCTGCAGAACGGCCGCCGGATCGAGCACATCGGGCACCTGCGCACCATCACGAACCTGGTACTGCGCAACGACATGCGCGACCTCACGCCGCTGGCCGACCTGCCAGAGCTGCGCCGGCTCACCCTGCGTGACAACATGATGACCACGCTGGACCCACTGACCCGGTCGGCCTCGCTGCGCGTGCTTGTGCTGGACCGGTGCTCATCGCTGGCCGACGCCCGGCCCGTCGACCTGTCCCCGCTCGCCGGGATCCCGGGGCTGCGGCGGCTGGTCATCTCCGGAATCACCTCGAAGGTCGATCTCGCCAGCCTGGCGGGGGTCCGGCTGGACAGCCTGGCCCTGCGCGGTTCCGTGGCGCTGCCGGCCGGCCTGCACGTGCGGCACCTGACCCTGAGCAGCGCCGCACGCCGGATGAAACTCGCCGGCGTGCACGGAATCCGGTCGATCATCCTGGATTGGGCACCCGACGACGACGAGCTGGCCATGCTCGCCGGACTACCGGACCTCCGCCGGCTCGTGCTCTGGCGGGTACCGCCGAACACCCCCGCCCCGGAACTGCCCGGCGTCAACGTCACCATGTCGTTCCACCCCGCCGGCGGCGCGCTGACCGGCTGAGCGAGGTCATCCGTCCAGCGCGGCACCGTCACCTGTTCGTCTGGGCGTTGCGGGCCGGCCACCGGTCGTTCGTCGTGGTCAACGAGGTTGAGACCTGCCGCCCGCGCTTGATCTGTCCATTCCGGACACTGCGCTGCCGCCGGACCAGCTGAGCCGCCAGGGCATGCTCCGGCGGGTCGGCATGCCCGGCGCCGGCGTCGCGGCCGTGAACGTGCTGGGGGCGCCCACACCCGCGGCGGCGCGGGGGGATGAGGACCGCGGCGGCTACGCGGGCGGCCTGCGCTGACACCTCCCGCGCGGTCATGCCGCGCAGGCGGACCGCGGCCAGCTCGATCGCCAGCGGCAGCCCGTCGAGGCGAGGGCACAGCTCGACGATCGCACCCTGGTCGCTGCGTGGTCGACGCTTGTTGCTCCGGTCGCTCGCGCACGATCGAGCAGCAGCCGCACGGCGGGAGACCGCTCCACCTCCCGGGCCGCGTCGGTGTCGGGAAGTGCCAGGGGGCCCAGCGGCAGCACATACTCACTCGGCATGCCCAACGGCTCCCGGCTCGTGGCCAAGACGCGTACTTTGTCGACCACGAGCAGCCGCCGTTCCACCCGGCCGAGGCCGACGAGCGCCGGGTCCGGACCCGGGAAACCCAACGCATCGGCCACGGCGAACGGCACCGTGTCCGGTTGTCAACGGCTTCGAGGCGGCACACCACCCCGATTCAGCGGCGGCAACGCCGGCGCGAGCCGCGTTTTGCCGACTCCGCCGACCCCGGTCACGCTGACTACCAGGCTGCGGGTCAGCAGCTCGCGGGAGCGTCGTCAGGAGGGACGCGGCGTGCACCCGGTTAGCCGCGTGGCCGGCGCTCGCGCAGGCGGAGGGCGGTGAGGGTGCCGAGGATGAGGACCGCGGCGGAGTTGACGACGAGGGTGGTGATCACCTGGTCGGTGTCGATGGACTCGTGGAAACCGAACAGGCCCACGGTGAGGCTGAGGGACAGCGCGCCGAGGACGCTCGCCGCGTAAAGGGCGCCGAGCGCGAAGGCGGCCGTGAGGAACCGGTCGGGGGTGAACAGCAGCACGAGGGCGAGGAGGAATCCGCCGATCGCGTTGAGCAGGAAGAGGGTGCCGATCGTCTCGACGTCGCGGAACCCGTCGAGCCACAGGTACAGGTGAATGCCGGCCGACCATCCGGTCAGTGCGGCGCCGGCGATCCGGCCGCCCATCGCCAGCCGGCGGCCGGTTCGTGGTGTGCTCGCGAGGGTCGTGGTCATGTCTGGGCTTCCTTTCCACCTCTGGTACCCATGCACACGAGCGATCAGACCGGCGGGTTCACATCGGAGGTGTGGTAGGTGAGGTACGCGTTGGTGATCTGGCACGGTGCGGAGCATTCGGAGTCGCCGGAGGAGATCGACGCGTGGCCGGAGCACCGGGCCTGGCTCGCCGACGTGCGGGCGCGTCGCGTGTTCGGGGCCCGGCTGCGGCCGGCGGCCACGACGAAGGTGCAGGTGCGGCGCGGCGAGACGCTGGTGTCGGACGGGCCGCACGCGGAGACCAAGGATCTGATCGGCGGCGTCGTCGTGATCGAGTGCGCGCATCTCGACGAGGCGATCGAGGTCGCCGCCGCCATCCGTTCGCCGCGTTCGGCACCATCGAGATCCGGCCGGTCTGGGAGTGAGCGACGCCGTCGAGGCGGCGGTCGCCGAGGCGTTCGCGGCGGAGTGGGGGCAGGTCGTCGCGACGCTGATCGGTCTGACCGGCGACTGGGACCTCGCCCCTCGCGGCGGTGAGCATCCTGTCCCGGCCCACGGTGAAGTGGGGCAACCTCGCCGGCCTCGTCATGTTCACCATGGAGCCCGCGCTCATCGTCCTGATGACGCTGTACCTGCAGGACGTGCTGCACCTCTCGCCGCTGGCCACCGGGCTGGCCTTCGGCGGGCTCGGCCTGGCCGCGGTGGCCGCGGGTGTCGTCGCCGGCCGCTTCATCGACCGGCACGGCTCGCGCACCGTGCTGGCCGCCGGCCTGCTGGTGCAGTCCGGCGCCACCGCCCCGCTGGTCCTGCTCGGCGCCGGCGGCGCCTGGCTCTGGCTGCTGGTGCCCGCGCTGTTCGTGGGATTCTTCGGGTTCGTGACCGCGATCGTGTCGTTCATGGTGACCGCGACCTCGGGCCTGCCCGACTCCGAGCAGGGCTGGCCACCGGCCTGACCACGCTGGCCCAGGAGATCGGGCCCACCATCGGAATTCCGATCCTCAGCGCGATCGCGGCGACTCGGACGAGCCTGCTCGCCGGGATCCACCTGGCGCTGGCCGCCGACGTCGTAGTGACCGTGGCGCTCGTCTGGACCGGGCTGCGGCCGCCGGCGACGGATCAGTCGAACAGCTTGGCGCCCTGGTCGATGATCGTCAGGACGGACAGCACGCCGAACAGCGCGACCGACCAGCACAGTGCGACGACCCTGGCGCCGCGGACGCGGATCGGCTCGGGCAGCACCCGCCGGTTGAGCACGATGAGCAGGATCGAGTAGATGAACATCATCAGCCCGCCGACGCACGCGGAGATCACCAGCAGCACCAGCGGCTGGGTGAACCCGGCGAGCAGGATGACGCTGCCGAGCAGCACAAGGACCCAGACCAGGATGAAGTAGATCGTGCTTTCCTTGGCCTTCGGCAGGTACGACGTCTTGATCACGTCGGCGGCCAGCCGGCTGGTGTAGTCCACGATGCCCAGCGCCGCGGCGAACAAGGCGAACGCCCCGATGATCCAGAAGAACGGGCCGAACCAGCCGCCGACGGTGGCGTTGAGCTGCTCCCCCTCGATGCGCAGGAAGCCGATCCCGTTGGGCAGGTCGTCCCGGCCGAACACGGTGGAGTACGCCAGCAGCGAGGTGAATGTGATCGACAGGAACGTGATCAGCACGAACGTCGACAGCTGCTCCCGGTTGGCGAACCGCCACCAGGCCCGCCAGCGGCCGAGGTGCTCGTCGGTCGGCTCGAAGATGAACCCGGTGCTGGGCGCGGCCTCGGGTTTGCCGGTGACCGGGCTGGTGATCCGCGGCACGTAGGCGCCCATGCCGAACCCCTTGTCCCGGATCCAGTTGCTCTGCACCAGGTTCTGCCCACCGCCGGCGCCGGCGAAGGCGAGCGCGCTGAGCAGCAGGGCGAACCCGAGCGGCTCCACCGGCACGCTCGCGTCGGTGATCACCTTCGGCACGTCGCTCCACGCGTCGGCGGTGATCGCGAACAGCGCGCCGATCATGACGAGCACGAGCACCGCGGCCACCTTCAGCATCTCCGCGCGTTCCAGCGCGACGTAGACCACGGGCGCGAGGGTGAGGATGAGCCCGATCGCCACCAGCATGCCGATCGCGATCCACGCGGCGTCGCCGCCCCACAGGTAGGTGACCAGCGTCGCCGAGCTCGTCACCCAGCCCGGCCACAGGTTCGCCAGGTAGGTCAGCACGGCGAACACCAGCCCCCAGTGCCGCCAGAACCGGCTGAACCCGGTCAGCGCGGTCTCCCCGGTGGCCAGGGTGTACCGCTCGATCTCCATGTTCAGGAAGAACTGCGTGCCCAGCCCGACCAGGGCCGCCCACACGAACACCAGCCCGACCTGCGACGCGATGTACGGGAACAGGATGAACTCGCCCGAGGCGAGCCCGACGCCGGCCGCCACGATCCCCGGCCCGATGATCCGCCACGTCGATGCCGGCGGTTCCGGTAGCGGTTTGACGCTCGGAGACGCCAGATGCCGCGACGGGAATCGATCAACCACCGAAGTCGCCATTGCCCTCGCCCTCCCGACCTGGAGATCACTAACCCGTCGGGATTACCCCGGCCGACCCGGCGTTAAGCAAGATCAGTGCGACTCGCGGGAGACCTCGTGGCCGCTGGCGCCGACGAGGAAGTCCAGGTCGGCGCCGGTGTCGGCGCCCATGACGGTGTCGACGTAGAGGCGTTCCCAGCCGCGGCTCGGGCGGGCGACGGCGGCCAGCATGGCCGGCGACGGGGGCCGGGCGGCCAGCTCGTCGGGAGACAGGTCGACGTCGATGGTCCGGCGCGGCACGTCGAGGGTGATCACGTCGCCGGTGCGGATCCGGTCGAAGGGGCCGCCGGCCGCGGCCTCGGGGGCGACGTGCAGCACCACGGTGCCGTAGGCGGTGCCGCTCATCCGGCCGTCGCAGATCCGGACCATGTCGCGCACACCCTGGCGCAGCAGCTTCGGCGGCAGCGGCAGGTTGGCCACCTCGGGCATCCCCGGGTAGCCCTTGGGCCCGCAGCCGCGCAGCACGAGCACCGAGTCGGCGTCGACGTCAAGGTCGGGGTCGTCGATGCGGGCGCGGAAGTCCTCGATGGAGTCGAACACCACGGCCCGGCCGCGGTGGCGCAGCAGCTCCGGCGACGCGGCGGCCGGCTTGATGATCGCGCCGTTCGGCGCCAGGTTGCCGTGCAGCACGGCGATCCCGGCGTGCGGTTGCAGCGGCGCGTCCCGGGTGCGGATCACGTCGGGGTCCCAGATCCGGGCGTCGCCGAGGAACTCGACGAGCGGCTGACCGGTGACCGTCAGCGCGTCGGGGTCGAGCAGGTCGATCACCTCGTGCAGCACGGCGGCCAGCCCGCCGGCCCGGTGCAGGTCCTCCATCAGGTGGCGCCCGGCCGGTTGCAGGTCGACCAGCAGCGGGACGTCGGCGCCGATCCGGTCGAAGTCGGCAAGGGTGAGCGGCACGCCGAGCCGGCCGGCGATGGCCAGCAGGTGCACGACCGCGTTGGTGGAGCCGCCGATCGCGGCGAGCGTCACGATCGCGTTGTGGAACGAGCCGGCCGTCAGGACCCGGCTGGGCCGGCGGTCGGCGGCGACCATCTCGACCACGAGCCGGCCGGTCTCGTGCGCGCGGGCCAGCAACCGGCTGTCGGCGGCCGGGATGCCGGCGGTGCCGGGCAGCGTCGTGCCGAGCGCCTCGGCCAGCAGCCCGATGGTCGACGCCGTGCCCATCGTGTTGCAGTGCCCGCGGCTGCGGATCATCGACGACTCCGACTCGTGGAAGTCGCGCTCGGACAGGGTGCCGGCGCGGACCTCCTCGGACAGCCGCCAGACGTCGGTGCCGCAGCCGAGCGGGACGCCGCGGAAGGTGCCGGTGAGCATCGGGCCGCCGGGCACCACCACGGCGGGCAGGTCGACCGACGCGGCCGCCATGAGCAGCGACGGGATCGTCTTGTCGCAGCCGCCGAGCAGCACCACGCCGTCGACCGGGTTGGCTCGCAGCATCTCCTCGGTGGCCATCGCCGCCATGTTGCGCCAGAGCATCGCGGTGGGCCGGACCTGCGTCTCGCCGAGCGACACCACGGGCAGGTTGAGCGGGACCCCGCCGGCCTCCCACACGCCGCGCTTGACGTGCTCGGCGACCTCGTCGAGGTGGCTGTTGCACGGCGTCAGGTCGGACGCGGTGTTGGCGATGGCGATCTGCGGCCGCCCGGCGAACGCCGAGTCGGGCAGGCCGCGGCGCATCCATGCCCGGTGGATGTAGGCGTCCCGGCGATGGCCGGCGTACCAGGCGGCGCTGCGCAGTCCGGTCATGGTCACCATGTAAGCATGCGCGCCTTCGTCATCACCGGTCCCGGACGGGCCGACGTGGTGGATGTGCCCGAGCCGGAGGCGGGGCCGGGCCAGGTGATCGTCGACGTCGAACGGGCCGGGGTGTGCGGCACCGACGCCGAGTTCTTCTCCGGCGACATGGCCTACCTGCACACCGGCGAGGCCGCCTACCCGATCCGCATCGGACACGAGTGGAGCGGTGTGGTCGCCGCGGCCGGGCCGGGTGTCGATCCGAAGTGGACCGGCCGGCGGGTCACCGGCGACACGATGCTCGGCTGCGGGCGCTGCCGCCGCTGCACGTCCGGCCGGCAGCACCTGTGCGCCGACCGGTACGAGATCGGCATCCGCAACGGCTGGCCGGGCGCGCTCGCCGAGCGGCTGCCGGTGCCGGCGCGGGCGCTGCATCCGTTGCCCGGCACCGTCGACGCCACGCTCGGCGCGCTCGTCGAGCCCGGCGCCAACGCGCTGCGGGCCGTCCGCGGCGCCCGGCTGTCCCCCGGCGCGCGGCTGCTCGTGCTCGGCCCCGGCACGATCGGCTTGCTGGTGGGGAAGATCGCCGCGGCCGACGGGGCCGAGGTTCACCTGCTCGGACGGGACGAGGAGTCGCTGAGCTTCGCTCGGTCCCTCGGCATCGGTCCGGTATGGACGTCTGTGACCGTGCCGGATCTTCCGTTCGACGCCGTCGTCGACGCCTCCAACTCCCCCGACCTGCCGGCGCTCGCGCTCGATCTTGTCGAGCCCGGTGGCCGTATCGTCTACATCGGACTGTCCGGTGAGCCGAGCCGGATCGACACCCGGACCGCGGTGCTCAAGGACGTGACGATCGTCGGGGTGCTCAGCGGATCGGGCGGTCTCGCCGGCACGATCGAGCTATACGCCTCCGGCGCGGTCGACCCGCGCCCACTGGTCGCCGCCACCGTCTGCCTCGACGACGCCGCGACCGTCCTGGCCGGCAAGCGCGACCCCGGCTGGGGACCGGCTCCGAAGATCCACATCGATCCCCGGCCGTGGGGCGGGGAAGCTGACCGTGACGGCAAGCCCGCCGGCGGGTAGCGGGCGGGCGTCGAGGTGGCCGTCGTGCGCGGCGACGATCGCGGCGACGATGGGCAGGCCGAGGCCGAGGCCGTCGCGGGTGGCGGAGCGCTCGCCGGTGAGCCGGGTGAACGGTTGGAAGAGCCGGTCGAGCTGGTCGGGTGGGATCATCGGACCGGTGTTGGTCACCGTCACCGTGGCGGATCCGGCCCCGGTCCCGGTGTCGACCGTGACCGTGCCGCCGGTCGTGTTGTGGCGCACGGCGTTGTCGACGAGGTTGGCCACCAGCCGTTCGGCCAGGTGGGGGTCGCCGAGCGCGGTGGCGGGGCCGAGGTCGGCGTCGATGCGCACCTGCCGGGCGCCGGCATCGGCCCGGCGCGCGTCGACCACCGCGCCGGTGATCACCCGCAGGTCGAGCGGCTCCCGGCGGTCCAGGCCGCGCTCGCTGCGGGCCAGGGTGAGCAGCGCCTCGATGAGCCGCTCCTGCTGCTCGCCGGCCGCGAGCGCGCGCCGGCAGGCGGTCTGGAGCCCGGCTGTCGTCGGGCGCGGGTCGGCGAGCGCCACCTCCAGCAGGGTCCGCTGCCGGGCCAGCGGGGTGCGCAGCTCGTGCGAGGCGTTGGCGACGAACTGGCGCTGCGCGGTGAAGGCCGCCTCGAGCCGGGCGAGCAGCCCGTCGAAGGTGTCGCCGAGCTCCTTGAGCTCGTCGTCCCGACCCGTCATCGCGAGTCTCTGGTGCAGGTCGCTGGCGGAGATGCGGCGGGCGGCCGCGGTGATCGTGCGCAGCGGCCGCAGCACCCGCCCGGCCACCAGCCAGCCGAGCCCGACCGACACGACGGTCATGAACGCGAGCGCGGTCCCGGACTGGATGAGCAGCTGGCGCATGGTCTCGGCCCGCTGCGCGTCGAACAGCGACCGGGCCTCGTCGGCGCAGGCGGTGAACTGCTCCGCCGTGGCCACCGAGCCGTCCGGCCGCGCGCAGATCCGGATGATCTCGCTGCCGCCCGGGGTGTCGCGCAGCTGCAGCACCGGGAACCGGTCGGCCACCAGCAGGTAGGTGATGACCAGCAGGCCCGCGCCGGACAGCAGGAACAGTCCACTGTAGAGCAAGGTGAGTCGCAGCCGGACGGTCCGCCGGGGCATGGCGTCACTCCCCGATCCGGTAGCCGGCCTGCGGGACGGTCTGGATCATCGGCGGGTCCCCGAGCTTGCGGCGCAGCCGGCTGACGGTCACCTTGACCGCGGTGGTGAACGGGTCGGCCATCTCGTCCCACACGCGTTCCAGCAGCTCCTCGGCCGGCACGATCCGGCCCTGGGCGGCGAGCAGCAGCTCCAGCACGCCGAACTCCTTGGGCCCCAGGTCGAGCGGCCGCCCGTCGCGGCTGGCGGCCCGGCGCGCCGGGTCGAGCACCAGGCCGGCGTACTCCAGCACCGGCGGAACGGCCGGCTGGGCGCGCCGGAACAGCGCCCGGAGCCGGGCGACCAGCTCGGCGAGCGCGAACGGCTTCGGCAGGTAATCGTCGGCGCCGAGGCCGAGGCCGTCCACCCGGTCCTCGATCGTGGCCGCCGCGGTCAGCATGAGCACCCGGCCGCGGCACCCGCCCGCCACGAGCCGCGCGCACACCTCGTCACCGTGCCGGCCGGGCAGGTCCCGGTCGAGCACGATCACGTCGTAGTCGCACAGTTGCGCGCGCTCCAGCCCGGTGGCGCCGTCGAACACCACGTCGACGGCCATCCGCTCGCGGCGCAGCCCGACGCCGATCGCCTCGGCCAGCTCGACGTCGTCCTCGATCACCAGTACCCGCATCGCCACCAGCGTGCCGAAGTGGACGTTGCGCCACGGTTACAGCGTGCTGTAACCG
>NZ_DASZCQ010000115.1:0-14179 GCF_035942955.1 Actinophytocola sp.
CTGTAGCACCACAAAGGACTCACGACACCTCGCGGTCGCCGATGCGGGGAAACGGCTTGGTGGAGAACACCACCTCGACCGGCACCTCGAAGTACTCGGCGATCCGCAGCGCCAGGTAGAGGCTGGGGCTGTACTCGCCGCGCTCGAGGTAGCCCACCGTCTGGTAGTGCACCCCGAGCGCGTCGGCGAGCTGCCGGCGGGTGATCCCACGCTCCACACGCAACATCGCGATCCGGTTGTAGATCGTCTCAGTCATAGGCGCTGCAATGCCTTCTGCCGGCGTTCCTCCACATTGGACCCGGATTCCCCGCGGGCCATCCGGCGCAGCACCACGGGCGCGATCAGCAGCCCGATGACGGACCACGCGCCGAGCACCGCGACGGTCTCCAGGTGCCGCCAGGACTGGCCGATCTCCACCGCGGCCGCCTCGTCCGGCAGCAACGCCGAGCGTATCCCCAGCCCCACCCAGTAGAACGGGAAGACCTGCGCGATGCCCTGCAGCCAGCCGGCAAGCGCGGTGATCGGGTAGAAGATGCCGGAGATCGCGACCAGCCCGCCGGACAGGAAGAACAGCCAGCCGCCGACCGCTCGCGGACTGCGCACGACGGAGCCGATGATCAATCCGAGCGGGACGCTGGCCACCAGTCCGAGCGACCCGAGCCACAGCAGGGTCAGCAGGCCGCCGGGTCCGCCGGCGAACAGCCCGTCGAACAGCAGCACGCCGGGGATCAGCAGGATCACCAGGAAGGTCACGGTGTCCAGGGCGGTCCGCGTGATCATGCCGGTCACGTACCCGACCATGCCGTTGGGCACCGCCTTGGCCCGCAGCAGCGTGCCGTCCTCGCGCTCGGCGGACAGCAGCACGGCCACGGCGGTCATCGGGCCGTATACGAGCATCATGCCGATCACACCGGGCAGCGACAGCGATGCCAGCGGCAGCGTGGTTCCCGCGACGGTCGTGTCGCGCATGAAGAACAGCACGCCGAGCAGCACGACCGGCACCATCAGGTAGTTGCCGAACAGCTCCTGCGGCCTGGTGATCGTGGCCCGGAACTCGATCCAGCCGCGGGCCAGCCCGATGCGCAGCGCGTACGCCGTGGGGTTCATCGCCGCGCCTCCTCGAACTCGGCCGCCGCCTCGACGCCCTGGCCCGCCTCGTGCCGGTGCACCAGCGCCATGTAGGTGTCCTCGAGCGACGCCCTGCGCACCTCGAGGTCGTCGATCCCCTGGCCGTGCTGGGCGAACAGCTCCCGGACGAACCCGGTGGCGTCGTCGGTGGTGTGCAGGTAGTGCTCGCCGGACCGGCTCCACCGCACCTCGGCCTTCCCGGCCACCCGCCGGGCCAGCGCCTCGGCGCTGCCGTCGGCGACGATCCGGCCGGCGGCCAGGATCAGGATCCGGTCGGCCAGCTTCTCGGCCTCGTCCAGGTCGTGCGTGGCGAGCAGGATCGTGGTGTCCTCCAGGTCGGACAGCCGGTGCACCAGGTCGTGGAAGTCCCGGCGCGCCTCCGGGTCGAACCCGGCGGTGGGCTCGTCGAGGAACAGCACCTCCGGCCGGCCGACGATGCCGATGGCGACGTCGAGCCGGCGGCGCTGCCCGCCGGACAGCGTCAGGATCCGCTGATCCGCCTGGTCGGCCAGGCCGACGGTGGCCAGCAGCTTGTCCACGTCGTACGGGCGCTCCCGGCCCGGCATGCCGTACGGCGCGTAGTACCGGCCGAGGTGGCGCAGCAGCTCGCGCACCCGCCACTTGCCGTGGTCGCGCCAGGACTGCAGCACCACACCGATGCGGGCTCGCCACCGCTCGTCGGCGGACATCGGGTCGACGCCGAGCACGCTGACCTCGCCGGCCGAGCGCGCCCGGAACCCCTCCAGGATCTCGATCGTGGTCGTCTTGCCGGCGCCGTTCGGCCCGAGCAGGGCGACCACCTCACCGCGGCGCGCGACGAGGTCGATCCCGCGCAGCACGTCCAGCGTGCCGTAACGCATCCGCAGGTCACGCGCCTCGATCACCACCGGCTCGGCGGATGACTCCGCTGGGTGAGCGGACGAGTCCACCGCACTGACCATCACCATCGACACCACCTCCCCATACGATGCCTTGTGCGAAAGATAGCAGACCTACTACATACTTCAATAGCTCTACTTCCCGAAGCACGTGGTGGTTGAGCGCGCATCAGACCGTGGGTGGACCCGCGATGCACCCGTGGTCGGGGTTTCCCTGATATTCCCCTGGGATGAACCTCAATTCGTGGTCTTCGGGCATGTTCACCTGCCACCATCTGTTGTAGCGAGTGGACCGAGGGGAGGATGGCCGTGCGCAGCTATGGGGTGACGCAGCCGTGCGGCCGTCGACCCGATCGGGTGGCAGGTGTAGCGTTCCGCCACCCCGCTGCCAAGATCGAGGACGGCGGGGCATCCGCGGATCGGACCCACGGGGCCGCTCATGCTTGATCTGCTGAACAGGATGACCGAGCTGCTCGACGGCATGCTCGGCAGTCCCTGGCTGTGGGCGATCGTCTTCGTGGTGTCCGCGCTGGACGCGCTGCTGCCGTTCATGCCAAGCGACACCTCGGTGATCGTGGTCGGGGTGCTGGTGGCGCCCGATCCCCGCCCGCTGATCGTGCTCATCGTGCTGGCCGCGGCCGGCGCGCTGGCCGGCGACCTGCTCGGCTACCTGATCGGCCGGCGCGGCGGCGCGTTCGTGCTGCCCCGGCTGACGGCCGACGAGCGCGGCCGGCGCCGGCACGAGTGGGCGAAGGCCCAGCTCCGGCGGCACGGCAGCATGCTGATCATGGTGGCCCGGTACATCCCGGGCGGCCGGGTGGCCACCATGCTCTCGGCCGGCGCCCTGCACTACCCGCTGCGCCGGTTCCTGATCGTCGAGGTGATCGCCACCAGCGTCTGGGCGGCGTACTGCGCGCTGATCGGCTACCTGGGCGGGGCCACCTTCCAGCACAACATGCTCGGGGGCATGGCGCTCGCGCTCGGCATCGGCGCCGTGATCATGGTGCTGCTCGAGGTCGGGCGGCGGCTGTGGGCCCGGCGCCGGCCGCCCGAGTCGCCCGCGTACGCCACCAGCCGGTTCGACGCCCCGGTGAACTAGCCCGGGTACAGTCGCGCGCTTGTGAGGATCACGGTGCAACAGCGGCGGGTTCGGCTCGCCCGCCGGCACCTGCTCGCCGCCGAGGCCCGCGCGCCCGATCCGGTCGACGTCGCCCGCGCCATGGTGGCGCTGCACGGCACCGATCCGACCACCGTGTACCTGTCGGCGTGGGCCCGGATGCACGACGGCGACGCCACCGCACTGGAGCGGGCGCTCTACGAGGACCGGACGCTGCTGCGGCTGCTGTGCATGCGCCGCACGGTGTTCGTGCTGCCGACCGAGGTCGCCCCGATCGCCAGGGCCGCCTGCTCCCTGGCGGTCGCCGCCAGGGAGCGCCGGCAGCTGCTGTCCTGGCTCAGCGCGGCCGGGATCGTTGACGCGAAGGACGCCGAGCGCTGGCTGGCCGGCGTCGAGGAGGCCGCGCTGCGGGCGCTGGCCGCGCGCGGCGAGGCGACCGCCGCCGAGCTCAGCGCGGACGACCCGCGACTGCGCGCGGAGATCGTGCTGGCCAGGGGCAAGGCGTACGAGGGCAAGGTGCGGGTGGGCAGCCGGGTGCTGCTCCTGCTCGCCGCGGAGGGACGCGTCGTGCGGGGCCGGCCGCTGGGCTCGTGGACCTCCACCCAGTTCCGCTGGAGCCCGGCGGAGCGCTGGTGGCCGGGCGGGCTGCCGGACCTGCCGGTCACCGACGCCGAGGCGGAGCTGGCCCGCCGCTGGCTGGCCACATTCGGCCCGGCCACGGTCGACGACCTGCGCTGGTGGACCGGCTGGGCGGTGACGCCGACCCGGCGTGCCCTCGCCCGGATCGGCGCGGTCGAGGTGGACCTGGACGGCCGGCCCGGCCTCGTCCTGCCGGACGACCTCGAGCCGGAGCCCGAACCCGAGCCATGGGTGGCGCTGCTGCCGGCCCTCGACCCCACGCCGATGGGCTGGACCCACCGGGAGTTCTACCTCGGCGGGCACGGCACGGCGCTGTTCGACCGGACCGGCAACGTCTCCCCTACCGTCTGGTGCGACGGCCGGATCGTCGGCGGCTGGGCCCAGCGCAGGTCCGGCGAGATCGCCTACCGCCTGCTTGACGACGTCGGCTCGGAGAGGGTCGCGGCGATCGAGCGGGCCGCCGCTGAGCTCACCGAGCGGCTCGGCCCTGTTCGCCTCTCCCCCCGCGCCCGCACGGCGTCGCCGGTGGAGCGCGAGCTGCTGGGCTAGCCGTCGACCAGGAGGCCGCGCAGCGGGCCCTGGAGTCGGCTGGCGCGGCGGGAGACGCCGGGCAGCAGGGTGAGCCGGTGGGTCGGAGGGAGGCCGGCCGCCTGGCGTTCGGCCTGCTCCTCGGCGGTGGGGCGCCAGAGGCGGTCGACGACGTCGGCCGGGTCGCCGTCGACGTCGGAAACCGGGCGCTGGAGGTGCTCGGCCCACAGGCGCAGCCGGGTGGCCCGGACCAGGTCGGCGTCGTCGGTGCTGACGTTGACCTCGGTGTCGTTGAACAGTGAGTGCTCGTTGAGGTTGGCCGAGCCGATCGTCATCCACTCGTCGTCGACGATGCCGATCTTGGCGTGCACGTAGACCGGGGCCGAGCGCTCGCCGTCGTGCGCGGTGATCGTCGCGCCGAGCAGCCGCCGGCCGCCGTCGTCGGCGTCGATCAGGCGGGCCAGCTGCCCGCGGGTGGTGTCGGCGCCGTTGCTGGGCCTGCGGGGCAGCAGAAGGACCACCCGGAACGCCGGGTCGGGTGGCCGGCGCAGCTTGTCGATGAGGATCTCGGTGATCTCCGGGGACCAGAGGAACTGGTTCTCCAGGTAGACCAGCCGCCGGGCGGAGCGCAGCGCGCGCAGGTAGCCGTCGAGGAGCGTGAACTCACCGCGCGGCGCGAACTCGTAGGTCCGCTCCGGGATCGTGCGGATGAGCTGGGCCGTCGTGCCGCCCGCTTGCTCGGGTACGGCCGGCGGGGGCAGCTGCTCCCCGGTGATCTCGTTCCACCGCCGGCGGAAGTGGTCGGCCACGTCGGCCACGACCGGACCGGAGAGCCTGGCCGTCACGTCGTGCCAGCCGAGCGGGCGGTCGGCGGGGTGCTCGCGGCTGTCGTGCCGATCTCCTTGCAGGGCGGTGAAGTCCATGCCGCCGACGAACGCCGTGCCGCCGTCGACGATCATCAGCTTCTCGTGGTGGCAGTGCAGGGTGCGCTCGCGGGCGTCGAGCGCGCAGCGCACCGCGCCGTCGCGGGCGAGCTCCGCCTGCGTGGCCCTGGCCTGGGTCCTGGTCGGTTCGAATGCCGGCACCGGCGGACCGGCCCACAGCAGCACCCGGACCGGCACCCGCCTGGCGGCCGCGGTCAGCAGCTCGCGCAGGGTCGGGGCGCCCGGCTCGCGGGTGAGCCGGAAGTCGGGGCTGGCATGCCAGTTGGCGATGTGCACCGACGAGGTCGCGCCCTCGATTGCCGCGCGCATGGCCGGCAGCGCCTCCTCGCCGTCGATCAGCACGTCGATCCGGTTGCCGTCGCGGACCGGGGCGCGCGCGGCGAACCCGCCGCGGTCCCCGTCGAGCACCGATCCCCAGCCGAGCCGGCGTAATCGGCGGGCGTGGTGCTCGCTCAGCAGCCCTTCCAGCCGGTCGCCGAGCCGTTCGTCCAGCCAGTCCACCAGTGCCCGAACCCTGCTCATGGCCCCGGGTTACACCGGCGGGGCGGGCCCGAAACTTGACACCGGCTATGGTTTAGACCAATCTGGGCGCTTGTCGCCGGGGCGTCGTGGAGAGGTTGCCGCCCATGTCTGCTCGCAGCTCCGTGCTGCTCGGTCTTGCCGATGCCGTGCTCCAGCCGGGGTTCGAGGGGACGGCGCCGCCCGCATGGCTGCGCAGGCGGCTGGCCGGCGGGCTGGGCGGTGTCGCGCTGTTCTCCCGCAACATCGAGGAGCCGGCGCAGGTACGGGCGTTGGTGGACGCCATGCGGCGGGAGAACCCCGACGTGCTCGTGGCCATCGACGAGGAGGGCGGCGACGTCACCCGGCTGGAGGTGGACCACGGCAGCTCGCGGCCGGGGAACCTGGCCCTCGGCGCCGTCGACGACCTCGAGCTGACCGAGGCGGTGGCCCGCGACATCGGGCGGGACCTGGCCGCGGTCGGCGTGACGGTGAACTACGCGCCGGACGCCGACGTCAACTCCAACCCGGACAACCCGGTGATCGGGGTGCGGTCGTTCGGCGCATGGTCGGAGCTGGTGGCACGGCACACCGCGGCGTGGGTGCGCGGGCTGCAGTCGACCGGGGTCGCGGCGTGCGCCAAGCACTTCCCGGGGCACGGCGACACGGGCGTGGACTCCCACCTCGCGCTGCCGACGGTGCACGGGACCGCCGAGGACATTGCGCTGGCCGCGCTGCCGCCGTTCCGGGCGGCGGTCGACGCCGGGGTGAAGGCGATCATGACCGGCCACCTGCTCGTGCCCGCCTACGACCCGGCGGTGCCGGCGACCATGAGCCCGCGGATCCTGCTCGACCTGCTCCGCGGCGAGCTCGGGTTCACCGGGTTGATCATCACCGACGGCATCGAGATGCGGGCGGTCGCCGACCGGTACGGGCTGGCCGGCGCCGCCGTGGGGGCGATCGCGGCCGGGGCGGACGCGATCTGCGTCGGCGGCGGGCTGGCCGACGAGGGAACCGTGGAGCTGCTGCGTACCGCCCTGGTCGACGCCGTGATGACCGGGGACCTGCCGGAGGACCGGCTGGCCGACGCGGCCGCGCGGGTGCGGGAGCTGGCCGCGTGGACGGCGACCGCGCGGACCGAGCCGGTGGCGGCGGCCGGGGGTGAGCCGGTGGGGCTGGTCGCGGCGCGACGGGCGGTGCGGGTCACGGTCCGGCCAGGGGGGACGCTGCCGCTGCCGGCGGCGCCGCACGTGGTCGAGCTGGCGCCGGCGCTGCACCAGGCGATCGACCGGGGGACGCCGTGGGGCGTGGCCGAACTGCTCGCCCGGCTGCGCCGCGGCACCACGGCGGTCCGGCTCTACCAGGGTGACCTCGAGGATCCCGAGCAGGTGGACAAGGCGGCGCTTGAGCCGGCCGCCGGGCGGCCGCTGGTGCTGGTCGTGCGGGACGCGCACCGGCAGGCCTGGATGTCGGCGACGCTGGACCGGCTGCTCGCGGCCCGCCCGGACGCCGCGGTGGTCGAGCTGGGGGTGCCCGGCCCGCGGCCGCTCGGCGCGATCTACGTCGCAACCCACGGCGCGGCCAAGGTGTGCGCGGACGCGGCAGCCGAGGTGCTGACCCAAAAACTGGCCTAAAAGGCGTGTTTCGAAACTGCGCTGGGGTCGCAAATCTTTGGCGAGGGCGGTCGCCGCACGACGACAAGGGCAGGGGCGAGGAACGAGCCCCTGCCCGCCGGCGTCGTCAGCCAACCACCCAAGACACCCAACCACCCACACCGGCCCGCAACCACATACGCAACCCGACCCGAGGCCGTCGCCGAAGGCGACCGGCGGCCTTGCCCGAGCTAGAAGACACAGCGACCGGCGGCCTTGCCCGAGCTAATAAACTCAGCGTCCGAGCGCGCCCCTGATCATGTCCCGGGCCCGGTCCATGATCGCCATCGGCGGGCCGAGCAGCAGGTTCGCCGTGGCGCTCTCGATGCCGGGGTGCGGGCGGGTGGGCGCGACGGACTCGGCCGCCTTGACCGCCAGCGCCATCAGCCGGAGCCGGTCGGGAGCGCACGCCTCGCGCAGCCGCGGGAACTCCTCGCGCTCCTCGTGCGCCGCGTGCGCCAGCACGTCGTCGCGCAGCTGGATCAGCAGGGTGTCGAAGCCGTCCGCGTCCGGACCGATCTTGTCTAAAGTGGACAATAACTCCTTGGCCCTGTGCTCCTCGGCGACCCTGGCGTCCACGATCGCCGCGCCGTCCTCGGTGCCGCGCACGGTCGGGTGGACGATCTCCTCCTCCGCGGTCTCGTGCACCGCGAGCAGCCGCACGAGCCGGCGGAAGGCATCCCGCCTCCGATCGCCCACGGCGCCCTCCAGCTCGGCGAACAGCGCGCGGATCTGCCCGTGCTGCTCGATCAGCAGCTCGATCACGTCCCGGTCGCCGTCCAGGCCGTCGTGTCGGTCGCCGTTCCCGGTCATGCAGCCGCTCCCTTCGGGCGTGGCACCGCCGCGCCACGGGCACCCCGACTCATCCCGTGGTCGCGGCGGAGTTCTTGTCCCTGTCGAGGTACCCGGTGGTTTGTCGGCCAAACGAGGGTTGGCCCGCCGTCGTTGTGGGTATGCGGGAGCCGCTGGGGGTCCGGAGAGGGCGGTGGGAACGACCGTGGAACCCGAACCGTACGGGGCGGCCTGCCGTGGGCTGCACAACTACCTGCGGCAGGTCTGCCGGGCGCTGGGCATCGGTCCGGAGGCGTGCTGCTGGGACGTGGACGATCGGGCGACCGCCTACGTGGCGCTGGACGGCCGGCTGCCCGGCTATCCCAACCACGACCTCGCACTGGTCTGGGACGAGGAGAACGGCTGGGCGGCGGCGCTGGAGACGGCGACCGGCGACGACATCATCGTCCTGTGCTACCTCGGCTGGGACGTGCTGCCCCCGCCCGGCGTGCTCGTGGACTTCGTCGAGGCTCTGCGCGCCGACGGCTACCCGGGCCAACCCGACCCGCCCGCGCTGCGCGCCGCCTTCGTCGACGACGGGTTCTACGACCGCCTGTCCGCCTACCTGGAGCCGTCGGACACGCCGTTCAGCGAGGTCTAGGCACCTCGGTCAGCGAGGCGACCACGTTCAGCACCCGGTCGAGGCCGGTGACCTGCAGCGGCCGGACCGTGCCCGGCGAGGTGGCCACCACCCGCAGCGGCGTGTGCCGGTTGCGGCAGCGCTCGTCGATGTCCAGCAGCACCGACAGGCCGGCCGAGCCGAGGAACGACACCCCGGTCAGGTCGGCGACGACGTGCTCCGGTGGGGTGGCGTGCGCACAGGCCCGTTCCAGGTGTGACCGGAACTCCGGCGCGCTGACCAGGTCGATCTCCCCGGCGGCGCGCACCACCACGGCGTCGCCGACCATCTCCTGCGCCAGGTCGAGCAGCACACGTTCCACGACCGTTGCCCTTCCGTCGACCAGTTCCGACGATAGCCCCGTTCGGCGACCGCCTCCAATTGCTCGGCCACTTTTGGGGGTTTTGGGCAGTGCTGGGAGGGGCATTCGACGACGCGTGGAACTCGGACCGGCGTTGTTCAAACCCCTGCGCCGCGGGCGCTCCGACGAGGACGTGGTCGCGGCGTCGCGGCTGGCCCCCGGCTACCGGCTGCGGGTGCTGCTCATCGAGGACGACGATGCCGACGCCGGGCTGGTGACGGACCTGCTCGACAAGTCCGGCGCGCCGGTGGACCTCGACCGGGTGGCCACCCTGGCCGACGCGCTCGGCACGCGGGTGCGCGCCGACTGCGTCCTGCTCGACCTGCAGAGCCCGGACAACGGCGGGCTGGCCGGGGTGACCCGGCTGCGCCACCACGCCCCCGACACCGCCGTGCTCGTGCTTGCCGGGCACCACGACGAGCTGACCGGCGCCGCCGCCGTGGCCGCCGGCGCGCAGGACTACCTGGTCAAGGATCAGGTGGACGGGCCGCTGCTGGTCAAGGCGCTGCGCCTGGCGTGGGAGCGCAAGCGGGCCGAGGAGGCCGAGCGGCTGCTGCTCCAGGAACAGCTGCAGTCCAGCGAGAACAGCCGGATGGAGCGCGGGCTGCTGCCCAGCCCGCTGCTGACCGACACCGCGCTTACCCTGGCCACCCGGTACCGGCCGGGACGCAGGGGCGCACTGCTCGGCGGCGACTTCTACGACGCCGTCGAGCTGCCGGACGGCGCCGTGCACGTGATGATCGGCGACGTCAGCGGGCACGGGCCGGACGAGGCCGCGCTCGGCGTGGCGCTGCGCATCGCGTGGCGGTCGCTGGTGCTGGCCGGCCTGCCGGTGGCGCAGGTGCTGGCCAACGCGCAGCGGGTGCTGGTGCACGAGCGGATCCGGCCCCTGTTCGTCACCCTGTGCATGGTCAGCGTCGCGGCCGACCGCCGGTCGCTGCGGATGGTGCTGGCCGGGCACCCGCCGCCGCTGCTGGTCACCGACGGACAGGGCCGGCTGCTGCCGGACGAGAATCTCGGCGTGCCGCTCGGCGTGGTCCCGGACGCCACCTGGGAGCCGGTGAAGGTGGAGCTGGACCCGGGCTGGTCGCTGCTGCTGTACACCGACGGCGTGTACGAGGGCCGGGTCGACGGCGGGCCGGAGCGGCTCGGCCAGGACAACATGGTCGAGCTCGCGCTGGACATCCTGCGCGGCGACCCCGGCCGGCGGGACGGCCGGGGCGCCGTGCTGGATCAGCTGATCGCGACCATCGAGCGGCTCAACGGCGGCCGGCTCGACGACGACCTCGCGCTGGCCCTGCTCAGCCACGCCGGGTGACGGGTCAGCGCGTGGCCGACTTCGCCAACCGCTTGGCCAACTCCTCCTTGCTCATCGTCGAGGCGCCGGACAGGCCCATGTTGCGCGCCTGGGCGGCCAGCTCCTCCCGGCTCGCCTCGCCGGGACGGTCGCCGAGGTGCGCGGCGCGGCTGGCGGCGAACTTGCGGCCCAGCTCGGCGAGGCGCGCGGCGTCCATGTGCCGCCGCATGCCGGGCAGCACGGTCGACTCCTCCTCCTTGACGTGGTGGGTGACCGACTTGACCAGCTCGGTCAGCACGTCGTCGAACCGCCGCGACTCCGGGTCGGTCTCGGTGAGCCGCTTGAGCAGCTGCTCGGCCTCGGCGTGCTCCTGCTGGCTGTGCTTGACCTCGTCGGTCTCGCCGGCCTCCTCCCGGGCGACCGGGTACACCTCGGCCTCCTCGGCCCGGCTGTGCGCGGTCAGCAGCATGGCCAGGGTCGGCGTCAGCAGCGGCCGCTTCTCCGGATGCTGCTTGAGCTGTTCGAACAACCGCTCGACCTCACGGTGATCATCCATGATCATGTCCACGACATCCATGCCGCACGGATTACCCGTGCGGCGGGCGAACACACCTTCGGCGCGAATCGTGTAGGGGTGGAGCTATGAGCGAGCCGACAACGGACTGGTGGCGCAGCGCGGTCATCTACGAGGTCTACCTCCGCAGCTTCGCCGACGGCAACGGCGACGGGGACGGCGACGTCGAAGGCCTCCGCACCCGCCTGCCCTACCTGCGTGACCTGGGCGTCGACGCCATCTGGATCACCCCGTGGTACCCGTCGCCGATGGCCGACGGCGGCTACGACGTATCCGACTACCGGGACATCCAACCCAGGTTCGGCTCCCTGTCCCAGGCGCGGCTGCTGCTGGCCGAGGCCCACGCCCACAACCTCAAGGTGATCATCGATCTGGTCCCCAACCACACCTCGGACCGCCACCCCTGGTTCCAGGAAGCCCTCGCCTCCGAGCCCGGGTCCGCCGCGCGGAACCGCTACGTCTTCCGGCCCGGTCGCGGCCCCGACGGCTCGGCCCCACCCAACGACTGGCGCAGCGTCTTCGGCGGGCCCGCCTGGAGCCGGGGGCCCGACGACGTCGCCGGGCAGTGGTACCTACACCTGTTCGCGCCGCAGCAGCCCGATTTGAACTGGGAGAATCCGGAGGTCCATGCCGAGTTCCTTGACATCATGCGGTTCTGGCTCGACCTCGGGGTGGACGGGTTCCGCATCGACGTCGCGCACGGGTTGATCAAGCAGCGCGGGCTGCCCGACCTGGGGGTCGACCACGAGGACGTGATGGAGCCACCGGATCGGTTGAACCATCCCCACTGGGACCGGGAGGAGGTGCACGAGATCTACCGGTCCTGGCGGCGCATGATCGACGCTCATCCGGCGGACGCCACGTTCGTCGCCGAGGCCTGGGTCGCCAATCCGAAGCAGCTCGCCCGGTACGTGCGCCCGGACGAGCTGCACTCGGCGTTCAACTTCGACTTCCTCCGCTGCTCCTGGCACCCGGCACGGCTCCGCGAGGTGATCGACAGCAGCATGGCGGCGCTGCACGCGGTCGGGGCGCCGGCAACCTGGGTACTGTCCAATCACGACGTGACCCGGCATGTCACCCGGTACGGCCGGCCGCACACCGGCGCCAGGGGACCGCGGACGGAGTCCACCGAGCCGGTCAACCTTGAGCTGGGTCTGCGCCGGGCTCGGGCCGCGGTGCTGCTGATGCTCGCTCTGCCGGGGGGTGCTTACCTGTACCAGGGTGAGGAGTTGGGACTGTGGGAAGTGGAGGATCTGCCTGAGGAGCTTCTCCAGGACCCCACCTGGGAGCGCTCCGGCCACACGGTCCGTGGGCGCGATGGCTGCCGGGTACCGATCCCCTGGTCCGGGGACACGCCGCCGTTCGGCTTCGGCCCGGCCGCGACGGCCCGGCCGTGGCTGCCGCAGCCCACCGCGTGGAAGGACTACACGGTCGAGTCGCAGAGCGGGGATCCACACTCGATGCTCGAGTTGTACCGGTCCGCTCTTCGGCTTCGGCGCAGCCACCCCGCCTTGGGGGACGGCACGATGCGGTGGCTCGATGCTCCGGCGGAGGTGCTTCTCTTCGCTCGGGATCCCGGGTTTCTTTGCGCGGTCAACCTTTCGTCCGAGCCTGTTAAGCTTCCCGGTGGTGCGGAGCCATTATTGGTGAGTGCGCCGTTGGACCGGGGGCGGCTTCCCGGGGATGCGGCGGCTTGGCTCTCGGGATGAGATGAGATGAGGGGTCCCGGGGGCAATGTGTGATGTTGGTGGGTCCCGGGGGGTGGTGTGCCGGGGGGTGATTGGGGGTCCGGGGTCGGGCGGATTGTAGGTGCCGCGTCTCATTGTCAAGGGCGCCTTCGGCGTCGCTGCGCGATCGCGGCACTACGAGAAATAGTGCAAATGTTGTTAATTGGCCGCGACCCTTGACAATGAGCCTCGCACGCGGCACCTGGGCAGGAAAAGGGGGCAGGGTGCCCCTGCCCTTTTGGCCCGCCCGATCCCCGGACCCCGAACAGGTGGTTGTCGGTGCGGCACCCGGGAAATGTCCGACCGGCGCGGTAGAATCATTATGTGAGTCAGCCGCAGAATGTTCCCGTCCCCGCCGGGGAGCAACTCACGGCTGCCCTGGTGGACAAACTCACCCAACGCCGGTTGTTGGACGCGGAGATTCTGGATCTGGTCGCGGAAATGCAACGCGAACAAGTGGCGTCCCAGGCCGGGTATTCCAGCCTGCCGGCCTATCTTACTGAGGCCACCCGCCTGTCTCGGCGGGAGACGGCTCGGATGGTGGCCCAGGCCACGCAGGTGACCGAAACCGTGACTCCCACCGGGCATGTCAGCCCGGCGCCGCTGCCCTCGATGCGGCAAGCGCTGCGCGACGGGGTGATCGACGGCGACCACATCGACGCCGTCACCCAGGTCCTCAAACAACTCCCCGAAGACACCTCGGTGCAGAATCGGGAGCTGGTCGAGTCGACGCTGGCGGTCACCGCCCGCACCAGCGAACCCCGGGTGGTGCGCGAGCACGGCCGGATCCTGTTGGACCGGCTCAACCCCGACGGCCCCGCCCCCACAGACGAAGACACGGCGTCGGCCCGCAACTCCTTGCGCTACCAACGCACGCGCGACGGCGGCATGCGCTTCGCCGGCCGGATCGACCGTGAGCCCGCCGACACCCTGGAAGCGTTGTTGGGCCCGGTGGCCAAGCCCACCGCCGATGACACCCGCCCCGCCGATGAGCGGTACGGCGACGCGTTGTGCGCGGTCATCGACCTGGCCGCCAAGTCCGACCAGCGCCCGAGCCAGGGTGGGGAGAAACCCAACCTCACCGTGTTCGTCGACCTCAACGCGCTGCTGGAGGGCACCGGCATCGCCACCACCGAAGGCGGCGCCGTGCTGTGCCCCCAGGCCGCCCGACGGATCGCCTGCGACGCCGACATCATCCCGATCGTGCTCAACGGTGACTCCGTGCCCCTCGACCTGGGCCGAGCCCACCGCCTGGTCTCACCGAAGCTGCGCACCGCGTTGATCGCCCGGGACAAAGGTTGCGCCTTCCCCGGCTGCCACCTGCGCCCCCGCTGGTGCGACGCACACCACATTCGCCATTGGCTACACGGCGGCGCTACTGCTCAA
>NZ_DASZCQ010000116.1:0-3625 GCF_035942955.1 Actinophytocola sp.
AGCTGCCGCCGGAGCGGGTCCAGCCGTCGAGGTTGCCGTCTTCGAAGTTGTCGCTGAACAGGGTTTCGGCCTGGGCGGTGGGGGCGGGCACGACGAGCAGCGCGAACACCGCCGCGCCGACCGCGGTCAGCACGGCAAGCAGCGTCGCGGCGCGCCTGCTCAACAGACGGGAATGCGCGGTTTTGGGCATGGGGAACCTCCCGTGCAGGGTACGGAAGCGTGGTCCTACATCGTCCTATGTGGACCTATGGCTCGCCTGTCAACCAGACTAGGTACAGCCATGTGGACTTTCGCGGACACCATGTGGATTTTGGAGGTTCGTTGCCGCCGGTCAGCGGCTTTCCGAAAATTTCGGACACGGGTGGCGCCGAGACTTCGCATGCCGGTGGTGTATTGCTGAGCGGGTCGCGGCGAGTCTAGAGTCAGCCCCGGTAGAGCTTCCGATACATGACCGAAACTTTCGAGAGGCACGCCCATGCGGACCCCGACCCGCGTGTGGATCGCGTGCACGGCACTGCTCGGGCTGGTGCTGCCCGCCGTGCCCGCCGCACCGAGCGCACTCGCCGACGATCCGGTCGTCGTGGCCGGCTACGACTTCGAGGACGGCAGCACGCAGGGCTGGTTCGGCCGGGGTAGCGCCGTGGTCGCGGCCACCGCCGACGCGGCCAACACCGGCGGCTTCGGGTTGCGCACCACCGGGCGCACCGCGAGCTGGAACGGGCCGAGCGTCGAGCTCGCCCCCGTGCTGCTGACCGGCGCCACCTACGCCATCACCGTCCACACGCGACTCATCGCTGGCACGGCGGCGGCGACGCTGCAGCTGACCGTGCAGCGCCAACCGGTCGGCGGCTCGACGGCGTTCGACTTCGTCGCCAACGGCGCGGTGACCGACGCCGGGTGGACCCAGCTGCGCGGAAGTTACACCGTGCCAACGGAATCTTCCCAACTTCAGCTCTACGTGGAGACCGCGGACGCCACCGCGGCATACGACGTCGACGACGTCATGGTCACGATGACCGCCCCGCCGCCAGGCGGTCCGCCCGACGAGGCGCCGATCGTCAGCGACTTCGAGGACGGCACCGCGCAGGGCTTCGTGCCCAGGATCGGCCCCGAGGTGCTCACGGTCACCACCGCCGACGCCCACACCGGCACGCACAGCCTGCTGACCACCGGCCGCAGCGACTTCTTCTACGGGCCGGCGCGCAACCTGCTCGGCAGGGTCACCAAGGGCAAGAAGTACGAGTTCTCCGTCTGGGTCAAGCTCGCGCCCGGCGAGCCGGTCTCCGACCTGCGGCTGTCCATCGAGCGCCGCTCCGGCGCCAGCCAGAGCTTCGAGAACGTCGCCGGCGTCGCCGGGGTCACCCCGGACGCATGGGTGCGGATCGCCGGTTCCTACGTGCTGGGCTCCGACGTCGACTTCCTCGCCGCGTACGTGGAAACGGCGAGCGGCACGGCGTCGTTCTACATCGACGACTTCGAGCGGACCTTCGTGCGGCCGCGGCCCATCGAGCGGGACATCCCTTCGCTGAAGGACGTGTTCGCCGACGACTTCAAGATCGGCACCGCGATGCTGCCGAGCGACACGTTCGGCGTGCACGCCGAGCTGGTCGACAAGCACTTCAGCTCGATGACCGCCGGCAACGCGATGAAGTGGGACGCGACCGAACCCGTCGAGGGGCAGTTCACGTTCACCGACGGCGACGTTCTCGCCGACTTCGCCGCCGCGCACGGTATCGCGCTGCGCGGGCACACCCTGGTGTGGCACAGCCAGATCCCGGCCTGGGTGTTCCAACGCGACGGTGTCGACCTGACCGACAGCCCCGAGGACAAGGCGTTGCTGTTGCGCCGCATCGAGAACCACATCCGGGCCGTGGCCGGCCACTATGCCGACCAGATCTACGCCTGGGACGTGGTGAACGAGGTCGTCGACGAGGTCGAGCCGGACGGGTTGCGGCGCAACAGGTTCTACGAGATCGCCGGGCTGGACTACATCCGCACGGCGTTCCGCGTGGCGCGCGAGGTGGCCCCGCGGGCCAAGCTGTACCTCAACGACTTCAACTCCGAGTACCCGGCCAAGCGGGCGAAGATCTTCAACCTGGTCCGCCAGCTGCGCGCCGAAGGCGTGCCGGTGGACGGCATCGGACACCAGCTGCACATCAACATCGAGCGGCAGCGGATCGGCGAGATCGAGAAGAGCATCACCGAGTTCGCCAAGCTCGGCGTCGAGCAGCAGGTCACCGAGCTGGACATGAGCGCCTACACCAACTTCGTCGAGTCGCTTCCGGCGATCCCGGCGGACAACATCGCCATCCAGGGCTACCGGTACCGGGACGTCTTCGACCTGTTCCGCCGGCACCGTGACAAGATCAACTCGGTGACCGTGTGGGGCGTCGCCGACGACAACACCTGGCTGAAGAACTTCCCGTTCCCGCGGCTGGACCTGCCGCTGCTGTTCGACGAGCAGCTGCAGTCCAAACCGGCCTACTGGGGTCTGGTCGATCCGGCCCGGCTACCCCAGATCACCCGGCGGCTCACCGTGCCGGCCGGCCGCCCCCAGCTCGACGGGCAGCGCGAGCTCGAGTGGAACCTGTTGCCGGGTACCGACATCCACTCGCGCAGCGGCGTCGGCGCCAACTTCCAGGTCCGCTGGGACGCGCAGAACCTGTACGTCGAGGCCGAGGTGATCGACCCGACCCGAGACCACGGTGACCTCGTCGACCTCTTCGTCGACCAGAACAACGGCAAGACCCCGGCCTACGAGCCGGACGACGCCCGCTACCGCGTGCTGCGCAACGGCGGGCACGGCCCCGGTTTCCGCGCGGCGACCCGGCCGACGGCGCTCGGCTACCGGCTCGAGGCGGCGATCCCGCTCCGTCCATCCGGGACACTCGACCGGTCGGTGGGTTTCGACATCCGCGTGCGCGACGCGTCCAACCCGACCGCTCCGGTCTCCTGGAACGACAACTCCCACGGCCAGGAGACCGACACCTCCCGCTGGGCCACCCTCACCCTGGTCAAGCCGATCGGCCAGGTCGACGTCCCGCGCGGCACCCCGGTCGTCGACGGGGGTGCCGACCCGGTCTGGACCAAGGCCCGCACCGTCGCGACCGACGTCCAGGTGATCGGCACCGGCGGAGCCAGGGCCACGGCCAAGCTGCTCTGGGACGCCGGCCACCTCTACGTGCTGGCCACCGTCACCGATCCCACCCTCGACGAGTCCAGCCCGAACACCTTCGAGCAGGACTCCGTCGAGATCTTCCTCAGCCCGGAGAACCACAAGGACACCGGATACCGCGACGAGGACGGCCAGTATCGGATCAGCTTCACCAACCGGGCGACCATCACCGGCAACTTCGGCGGCTTCCGGATCTCCGACAACCTCACCAGCGCCACCAGAGTCGTGCCGGGCGGCTACGTCGTCGAGGCCGCGATCGAGCTCGACAGCATCCAGGCCGGCCTCGGCTCCCTGCTCGGCTTCGACCTCCAGGTCAACGATGCCACCGCTGGCGCCCGCACCGCCGCCCGCACCTGGCACGACCCCACTGGAAGGTCCTTTGTGGACACTTCCCGCTGGGGTGTGGCCAAGCTGACCCGATGACCGCTCCGTCCACGCACCATCCTCGAC
>NZ_DASZCQ010000117.1:0-2462 GCF_035942955.1 Actinophytocola sp.
GCGACATCGAGACCCGCAAGGCGTACGCCAAGCTGACGGCCATGCCGAACCAGCGGGGCGGGCAGATCGCGGCCAACAGCCGCACCGACATGCGGGGACGCCGCCGCTCGGCGGTGCTGTCGTGGTTCGACAACGAGTCCGGGCGCTACCTCGGCCAGCTGGCGACCGCGCGGGACGGCCGGGACTGGGCCACGGTCGCCCCGGCCGACGCGGCGACGCTGCGCGCCCGCGTCTCTGAGATGATGGCCACCGTCACGGCCGCGGTCGGTGCGTAGGGAACCTCCGCGCCGGACGGACCGTTGACCAGTGTGAAGCACGCTGCGCCCTACTTCGTGGGGTAAGCGCGCCTGAGCGGGCGGTACGCTGGTTGGACCGGAGTTCCCCGTCCGGCTAGTCAGTGCCGTCACTGCGCTAGGTGCAAGTACGTGCAAGTCAGGGAGGGTCGGGCCGCGCCGCGGCCGCAAGTGAATGGACCGCAAGCGCCTGCTTCGCAACCCGCTGCTGTGGATCCTGGTGGTGTTGCTGCTCTACTTCGCCTGGAGCTTCCTGGCGGACGACACCCGTGGGTACACCGAAGTCCCCACCTCCAAGGCCATCGCGCAGATCAACGCCGGCAACGTCGAGACGGCCGATCTGGAGGACAAGGAGCAACGACTCAAGATCACCCTGCGCAACCCGATCGACCAGGACGGGCAGCAGGTCAAGCAGATCATCACCCAGTACCCGGGCGGGGCGACCGGTGAGCTCTACAACGCGCTGCTGCGCAGCACGAACACCGAGTTCAAGACCACGGTCACCCAGGAGTCGTTCCTCACCCAGATCCTGATCTTCATCATCCCGCTGGTGCTGCTGCTGTTCCTGCTGATGTGGATGATGAACAACGTGCAGGGCGGCGGGAACCGGGTGCTCAACTTCGGCAAGTCCCGGGCCAAGCAGCTGCCCAAGGACATGCCCAAGACCACGTTCGCCGACGTGGCCGGCGCCGACGAGGCCGTCGAGGAGCTGCACGAGATCAAGGACTTCCTGCAGAACCCGGCCCGCTACCAGGCGCTCGGCGCGAAGATCCCCAAGGGCGTGCTGCTCTACGGCCCGCCGGGCACCGGCAAGACGCTGCTGGCCCGCGCGGTCGCCGGCGAGGCCGGAGTGCCGTTCTACTCGATCTCCGGCTCGGACTTCGTCGAGATGTTCGTCGGCGTCGGCGCCTCCCGCGTGCGCGACCTGTTCGAGCAGGCCAAGCAGAACGCGCCGTGCATCATCTTCGTCGACGAGATCGACGCGGTCGGCCGGCAGCGCGGCGCCGGCCTCGGCGGCGGCCACGACGAGCGCGAGCAGACGCTCAACCAGCTGCTGGTCGAGATGGACGGGTTCGACGCCCGCGGCGGGATCATCCTGATCGCGGCCACCAACCGGCCGGACATCCTCGACCCGGCCCTGCTGCGGCCCGGCCGCTTCGACCGGCAGATCCCGGTGTCCGCGCCGGACCTGATGGGGCGCAAGAAGATCCTCGAGGTGCACAGCAAGGGCAAGCCGTTCGCCCCGGACGTCGACCTGCACGCGCTGGCCAAGCGCACCGTCGGCATGTCCGGCGCCGACCTGGCCAACGTGATCAACGAGGCGGCGCTGCTCACCGCGCGGCAGAACGGGACGCTGATCAACGCGGCCGCGCTTGAGGAGTCGGTCGACCGGGTGATCGGCGGGCCGGCCCGCAAGAGCCGGATCATCTCCGAGAAGGAGCGCAAGATCACCGCCTACCACGAGGGCGGGCACGCGCTGGCCGCGTGGGCCATGCCGGACCTGGAGCCGGTGTACAAGCTGACCATCCTGCCGCGCGGGCGCACCGGCGGGCATGCCCTCGTGGTGCCCGAGGACGACAAGCAGATGCTCACCCGCTCGGAGATGATCGCCCGGCTGGTGTTCGCCCTCGGCGGACGCTCCGCCGAGGAGCTGGTCTTCCACGAGCCGACCACCGGCGCGTCCGGCGACATCGAGCAGGCCACCAAGATCGCCAAGGCGATGGTCACCGAGTACGGCATGAGCGCCCGGCTCGGCGCGGTCAAGTACGGCCAGGATCACGGCGACCCGTTCCTCGGCCGCACCATGGGCCACGCCCAGGACTACTCGCTGGAGGTCGCGCACGAGATCGACGAGGAGGTGCGCGCGCTGATCGAGGCCGCGCACACCGAGGCGTGGGACGTGCTCAACACCTACCGGGACGTGCTCGACGACCTCGTGATCGAGCTGCTCGAGCGGGAAACGTTGCAGCGCAAGGATCTCGAACGCATCTTCTCCACCGTGGAGAAGCGGCCGCGGATCACCGCGTTCAACGAGTTCGGCGGCCGCACCCCGTCGGACAAGCCGCCGGTCAAGTCGCCGGCCGAGCTGGCAAAGGAGCGCGGCGAGCCGTGGCCCCCGGCGCGCCCCGAGCCGTCGCCGACGCCGGTGGCCACCGCGCCGGGCGGGGG
>NZ_DASZCQ010000118.1:0-27523 GCF_035942955.1 Actinophytocola sp.
ATCCACGATCGTGGATGCCCGGCGTTGTGCCACTCTGACGGCCGTCCGTCTCAGTGAACACGCCATCTCCTCCGTGAGATGGCGTCTCGGGACCTGGATCGTGGGGTGTGCATACCCCACGCACTCGGCTCACTCGGTTCACTCTGCGCAGGTCAACGGCCAGGCGCGGCGGTCACTCGCCGGATGAGAAAATTCACTCACTCACCGAGGCATTCACTTGCCGATTCACCCCTCCGAGTCCAGCCGTTCGCCTGCATCTGCGCGCGACGCATCGCGTCAGGCTCAGGTGACCGCGGGTCAAACGACACGGAGCCTCGACCAGACGGTAGAGGCTGACCCTCCGTGATCCATTCTTCGCCCTGTATCACCGGATGATCAACTGGTCGGCGTCTCTGCCGCCCCTGAGCCTGTTGGGTCCACCGTGTCGCGATGTCGTCCCTCCATCAGCCAGTCAGCTAGCAGCTCAATAAGCTTCCGGGCGGCTGCCATGGCGCGTTCGGCTTGACCACGGTCTGGATTCGGTACCCCTTCGATGGGTTCCAGTGCCCGTCGGTAATCACCAATGGCCTGTGAAAACTCAGCTCCACGCTCCCGATCAAGGGAGAACATTGCGATTTCCGCCGTGAGCACGATCAACGCCCAATCCCTGGTGTCAGTCCTCCTGGGCTGCGGCGTTCCTTCCTTGACCGTCTGCATCAGACTCGGCTGGATCTCGATGAGCATGAGAAACAACTTGATCGCGGCGTCCCTCGCTTCGCCCTCCAGAGCAAACCGCCGGTCGTGTCGACGCGTGGCCGACACCACGCCCCACGCAGTCAACGCAGCTACCATGCCGCCGATGACCGCCGAGATCCCGCCTTGCAAGAGATTCGCCCACCACCCTTGCATTACCGACCGACCTTCCCTGTCGCGGGCCAACTGAGCGTTAACCACCCCGGAGGACGGGTTTACCAGGTCAGCGGGGTCAGCCGCTCTCCGGAGAGGGAGTTAGGTCAGCGCGACCACCCGCAGCGCCTGTTTCCGGCCTGATCGCCAGCCGCGATCTAACCCGTCGAACGATCTAACTCAGATAACTTCTCGCAGGTCAGCACGGGACCGGCGGGACCAAACTCGGTGGGTTAGATTTCTAACCCGGGCGTGCCGTGCTAACCCGCGAGCTAACTCGCTCAGGCCGGAACGAGCGAGCCGACGGAACCGTCGTCATCCTCGGTCGGGTCGACCCACACCAGGTCACCGACCTGGGCAGCGATGGCCGCTAGAAACTCACTCGGCACGTGCATGTAGCGTTTGGCGATCGACGCATCGGACCACCCCATGATCTCCATGACAGCCGGTAGCGGGACCTTCAGGACCAACAGCATGGTTGCCGCCGTGTGCCGCGCGTCGTGCAGCCGAGCGCAAGACGGTGCCGTGGAAAGGGCTCGCGCGGACGGTCGGTCTCAACGGCGAGCCAGGAAAGAGGCTGGAACAGTCGGGGGTCACGGGTGGGCCGACTACCCCCTCCGAGTCCAAGCACCGGGCCGGGGAGGCAAGCTGGACTCGGAGGGTAGCGGCGTCGCGAGCGTGGTCGCCTGGCTCTCTGCCCAGGGTTCAGGCCGGTGCGGGTTCGTTGGCCGCTACCCGCTACCGGCGTAGCAACCGCCCGGTGGGCCCGGGTTGGGCGGTAGCGGCTGAGGTAGCGGCGCCGCTACCCAGTAGCGAGACTGCCGCTACCTTCCCTCTCGCAAGCGGGAGACCGTCCGTTAGGACGGCCGTAGACGCACGAACACAGGTGGTGAGGGTAACGACACCCGGCCGGCAACGGGCCCGGACCCGGGAAGGCGGTCTCCCACCCGTGCCCCCGACTGTTCCAGCGTCTTCCGGGACCACGCGGGAACCGGCGGTCAGCCCCCGGCCCCGGCCCGTCTCAGTTGTCGTCTCAGTTCACTCGGATACGGACTGCCTACGGGCGTGTCCCCTGTGACGCCTGACCAGTACGAACGTACGCACGTGCACCCGTGCGGACGGGTGGGAGGGAATTGGGAATCGTGTTGGGTTGATAGCCCTTGCGGTTCAATCCTGCCCCGCTCATCTGTGACCGGGCAAACGCGATCGTGGCGCCCGGCGTTTGTCAACTTGTGGATGGAGCCGTTGATCGGCGCCGAATAGCTGGTAATGGGCCGTATAGTGCGTTTTATGGGACTCCGCTACCTGCTTGTCGGCAGATGGAGCAAGGCCGAGCGAACGGCCCGGCGGGAGCTTCGAGAGGTCCGCAAGGCGGAAGGGCGGGGCGTCGACGGGGGCCGGGTCAGGCAGGGTCGGTACGACTACGGCGGGGGCGCGGGGCCGAATGTGGAGTTGCCCGATATCGGAGGGGGCGCCGGTTTCTGAACTCGTCAACCGGCGGGGCGGCTTCGGTTGGGACTTGCTCGCCGCGGCCCTCGGCGTCGCCGCGGGCTTTTCTTGCCGCGGAGTTGATGTCGTGGCCGGTGATGCCGTGGCGGCGGCGGTTGAGGTCGAATAGGGCGGCCCAGACCAGGAGTGCGAGCAGCGGAGTCAGGACGATGAGGATGGTGGTCGTCGGGTCCCCCTTTTCCGGATGAGCGGATTACCTGAGGTATCGCCGAGGCGGGCACGGCGGTGACCGGCTAGCGGATGCGGATGGGGATGGGGCCGAAGGAGCCGAAGGCGCACTCGCCGCCCGGGGCGCGGTCGCAGGCGTAGCCGGAGCCGGAGGCTTGGGCGCGGCCGGGGACGAACGGGCCGCCGACGCTGTCCACGGGCGCGGACCAGGGTTGGGTGGTGCCGTCGCACACGGTCAGGAAGAGGTAGCCGTAGCCCACCGGGCCTGGCGCCTGCACCACGGTCAGGTCGACGACGCCGTCGGAGTCGGGGGAGAACGGACCGCACACGTACCGGCCGGTGAGCACGACCTGAAGGCCGCCGGGCGCCAGCCGGGCGCCGGTCACCGACACCTGCAACGTTGCCTCGGCGACGGCCGGTTGGCCGGGACCGAGCACCGCGGCCGCGATGGCCGTCATCACCATGCCGAACCGGAGCAGCTTGCGCATCGTCGTCGCCACCTTCCGTCGTGGCAACGGTCCCGCGCGGCGGGCGCGGCGACAAGACCGCGTTCGGCTCAACTACGAGTGCACGGGCTGGCCGATGCCGATGAGGTTGCCCTCGCTGTCCCGGAACCAGGCGGCGCGCTCGCCGACGCCGACCGACGGGTAGTTTCCCTCGATCTCGGCGATGCCGTCGACCGTGCGGAAGCCGGGCGTGTCGACCTCCTCGAAGACCACGCCCCGGTCGCGCAGGCGCGAGACGACGGCCTCGATGTCGGCGACGGTGAACGCCATCTGGGTGTGCTCGCCGGATGGCGCCCCGGCCGACTGGAACAGCACGAACTCCCCGCGCCCGCACCGGTAGCGCAGCCCACCGGGGCGCTGCTCGACCGGCTCGAGACCGAGCTTGTCGGCGTAGAACCGCCGGGCCCGCTCGAGATCCTGGGCGGGCAGCCGGGTGGCGACCTCACTGTCGTTGAGCACGCCGCGATCCTAGCGACGAGCCGGTCGGTCTACTCCTCGTCGGGAGCGGCGTGGTCGGGCACGCCGGGGGTGGGGTCGCGGTCCAGGTCGATGAGCGGGTGGCGGTCGTCCCCCTCCTTGGCGTGGTGGCGGCCCCTCGGCTCGTCCGGTGGGGTCTCTGGGTCAGCGTGCACGGTGTCCTCCCTGGTGCTCCCACATCCGCCTGATCCGGGGAGTATCCCCTAGAGGAACGGGAAGATGCGCACCACCTGGGGATCATGGTCGCTGACCTGGTCGAAGAACTCCGCGTTGACGTGCACGACGTCGTAGTCGACCAGGCGGAGACCGCCGACGAAGACGTGGTCGAGGGTCTGGGAGTTGCCCTGGAAGACGTAGTTGTAGCGCTCGGCCGGGGGCAGGGTGTTGATCAGGTCGACCAGCGAGCCGCCCGCGGTGAGCTGCTGCGCGGCGGGCGAGAACGGGAAGTCGTTGATGTCGCCGAGGACGACGATGTTCGCGTGCCGGTCAAGGCTCTGGATCTTGCGGACGAACGTGCTGACCTCGGTGGCCTGGGCGACGCGCTGGACCTCCGACGAGCGGGCCGGTGGCTGGAAGCGTCCGGTGAGCGGCTGGTCGCCGCCCTTGGAGTTGAAGTGGTTGGCGATGACGAAGAAGGTCTGGCCGAGGAAGCGGAACTCGCCGGCCAGCGGCTTGCGGCTGTTGAGCCAGGCGTCGCTGGTGGGGTTGACGCGGCCGGGCGAGACCGTCAGGCGCGGGCCGAACGGCCAGTGGCCGGTGACGTCGACCGGGGTGGTGGCGTCGCCGCCCGGATGGTCTACAAAGGACACCCGAGCCGGGTTGAACAGGAAGGCGACCCGGATGTTGCCGCCGGGCTGCCCGCCGTCGGCGTCGTCGACGGGGTCGATCTGCCGCCACTGGTAGCGGGGGCCGCCGGCCGCCACGATCGCCTCGGTGAGCAGGCGCAGCGTCTCGTCGGCGGCCACCACGGCGTCGTCGACCGCGCCGTTGTTGTCCTGGATCTCTTCGAGGGCAACGATGTCCGGGCTGGCCAGCGCCCGCACCAGACCCTCGGCGAGCCGGGCGAACTTGGCCGGGTCGTTGTCCGGGGCCAGGTTCTCCACGTTGTACGTGGCCACGGCCAGCTCGTACGGGCGCTGCGGCCGGGTGGTCTCCCGCTGCAGGCCGCCGGGCACCAGCTCGCCGAGCTCGGTGGCCTGGATCTGGTAGCCGCCGAACCGGCTGTAGTCCACCGGTCCGGCGGTCACGCCGGCGAGCCGGTCGCCCACGTGCGCCTTGGGGAACGGGCGCTGCGCGAACGGGATCAGCGACTGGATCAGCAGGCGCCCGCTGTTCTGCTGGTCGTAGCCGGAGTACAGGGTGCCGCCGCGCGGGGTCGGGTTCTGGTTCGGCTTCGTGGTCACGAAAAGCTCGTTGAACTCGGTGGTCGGGCCGACCACCCGGGCGTCGTCGACCTGCACCCGCATGCTCTCGCGGGACTCGAAGAAGTCCAGCGCGAAGTCGGCCGGACGCAATGCGAGCGGCTCGATGCTGGCGCCGCCCGCCTCCGGCGTGTACGCGACGGGAACGGTGTCCGCGCCGAGGATCTCCGCCGGGGGCAACGGATTCCCACTGGACACGATGGTCCACTGTGGATTGGTCAGCTCGGTGGTGGACTGGTGCACCGAGGACGACGGCGGCGCGTCCGGGTAGAACTCGTCCACGGTGCCGGACACCAGGACGGAGTCGCCGGCCGCCACCGCCGGGGTGGCCGAGCCGGTGAAGGCGAACAGGCCCTCGCTGGTGGCCGGGTCGGCGTCGGGCTGCGGGTCCTGGAACCAGAACCCGCGGGCCGAGCCGAACGCGCGCACCGCGGTCACGATGCCCGGCACGCCGGACACCTGCTGACCGTCCAATGGGGACAGACGGGTGCCGCCCTGGATCTCGTGGATGCGGGCGGTGACCGGCGGGGTGCCGCCCCCGCCACCGGCCGGCGTGGGCTCACCCGAGGTGAAGTCCGCCCCGTTGTCGTCGGTGTCGAGCAGCGCGGCGGACCGCTGCGCCGAGCTCGTGTTGGACAGGGTCGGCGCAGGGGTGAGCTCGCGGACGACCGCGTTGCCGTAGCCGACCAGGTCCCGGATCCGGGTGTCCGCTGCGCAGTCGGCGGCCGTCTTGCAGGTCAGCCGCTCGGTGGAGGTGACGAGCGCGACCGTGCCGGCCGTGGCCGCCATGGCGATCGTCCCGGTCACGTCCGGGGTGGGCAGCGGAACCGTTCCGCCGCTGCCGGTTGCTTCGGCCACCAGGTAGCGGCGGTCCGGCGACACCTCGCCGGACAGCGGGGTGACCTGCCACTGCGAGGTCGCCGACGGGTTGGCCGGCAGGTACTGCACGCTCCAGCCGGTGACGCTGACGGCCGCCGCGCCGCGGGTGCCGAGCTCGATGAAGTCCTGCGTGAGCGTCGCGCCGGAGTTGCCGCCCCCGCCGTAGACCTCCGCGATCACCGCGTCGGGGCTCGGCGCGGCGGTCGCGACCGGCACGGCCACCACCCCCAGCCCGACCGACAGCGCGATAGCCCCGAGTAATGCGGCCCCCTGACGCTGGGTTGACCTCACGGCCCGTCCTAACCTCGTCGAATCAGTCGGTAGATCCTGACTCGATCGAGTGAACAGCGGAAGACCTAACGGGCAACTGTGCGCGCAGAGTTATCGCGGCGCTCAGTCGACGATCGGCGCGACGTTCGGCCTCGCGGGCGGCGTCACCGGCGCACCGGCGACCCGGGCTCGACCGGCGCACCAGGGCCGGCCATCTCGTTCGACAACACCGTCAGGACGGCGATCCCGGCCGCCGCCACAGCCATCGCGGCGCGGGCCACCCGCCGGCCCCACCGCCGCCCGGTCGCGTCCACGGCGGCACGGTAATCCTCGCGCGGCTCCGGAGTTGTCGGGGCGCTCAGCCGCCGTGGCCGCGCTTCTTCTTGTCGCCGCCCTTGCCGTTGTCGTCGTTCTTGCCGTTGTCGTCGTTCTTGGCGTGCTCGGCGGCTGGCCGGTGCTCGGGCTCGGGCGCCACCTCGACCTGGCTCACCGCGGTCCGCGGCACGAGGTCCACGGCCGGGACGGTTCTCGGGCCGGCCGGCGGGGAGGCGGGCTCGGCCGGCCGGACCGGGCCGGCGACGTCGTTCCAGACCAGCATGCCGAGTGCGATCCCGGCGATCACGGCGGCGGCCGACACGCCGCGGGCCACCCGGGACGCCCAGAAGCGGGGCCGGACCGGCTCGATCTCCTGCACCTTGGTCGGGCGGTCCGGCGCCGGCCGGTCGGCGGCCACGGGCGGCAGCACCGGCGCCGTCGCCTCGGTGCCGATCCCGCCGAGCAGCTCCGCGCAGGCGCCGGCGTCCGGGCGGTCGGCCGGGTCGCGCGCGGTCATCGCGGTCAGCGTCCTGCCCAGCGCCGGCGGCAGCCAGTCCGGGATCTGCGGCTGGCGGCGCAGCCGGGCCACCGCGGCCTCCACCTCGGTGCCGGTGTACTCCGGCCGCCCGGTCAGGCACTCCAGCAGCACCAGCCCGAGGGAGTAGATGTCGGCGGGCGGCCCGACCGCCTCGCCGGCGACCTGCTCGGGCGCCAGGTACGCGGCGGTCCCGACGCAGTTGCCGGATCCGGTCAGCCGTGCGGCGCCCTCAGCCCTGGCGATCCCGAAGTCGGCCAGGTAGCCGGTGCCGGACCCGTCCAGCAGCACGTTCGACGGCTTGAGGTCGCGGTGCACGATCCCTCTGGAGTGGACGTACCGCAACGTCTCGGCGAGCCGGGCGCCGAGCCGGGCCACCGGCTCCGGCGGCGTCGGGCCACGGTTGATCACCGTGCGCAGGGTGCAGCCGTTGATCAGCTGCAGCACCAGGTACGGCCGGCCGCCCGCGGTGCTGACGTCGAACACCCGCAGCAGGCCCGGATGGGACAGGCCGGCCAGCATCTTGGCCTCGGCCTCGAGGCGGGCCAGCGCGATGTCGTCGGCGCCGGGGTGGAACAGCTTGACCGCGACGGCGCGGCGCAGCCGGAGGTCGATCGCGGCGTACACGGTGGCCATTCCGCCGGAGCCCACCTGACGGTCCAGCCGGTAGCGGCCGTCGAGCAGCTGGCCAACGTCGACGTCCATCCCGCCTCCTCATCGGCCGCACGCAGACTTGTCCGTACCCAGTTGATCGCGGCCCGAAACGGCGGGCCCTGGCAGATCGGCATCCGAACGAGGAGAATGGCTCGGTTGATCGCAACGTCCGGGGGCGAGGACGAGGGTGGTGGTACCCCTGAGGGGCGATCGGCAGACGAGCGCGCGTCTGCTGGATGCGGTGATCAGCGTTTCCCGCGACCTGCGCCTGCGCGAGGTGCTGCAGCGCATCGTGGGTTACGCGTGCGACCTGGTGGATGCGCGCTACGGTGCGCTCGGCGTGGCCGGGCCCGGTGGGACGCTCGCCGACGTCATCACGCACGGCGTCGAGGCGACGCAGCAGGCCGCGATCGGCGATCTGCCCACCGGCCGGGGGCTGCTCGGCGAGCTGCTGCGGCATCCGCGGCCGCTGCGGCTGGCCGACGTGTCGCAGCATCCCGACGCGATCGGCTTTCCGCCCAACCACCCGACCATGCGCTCGTTCCTCGGCGTCCCGCTGCTGATCGGCGATGAGGTGTTCGGCACCCTCTACGTGACCGAGAAGCGCGGCGGCGTGGGGTTCACCGACGAAGATCAGGAGACGCTGACCTCGCTGGCCACCGCGGCCGGCATCGCGGTCGAGAACGCCAGGATGTACGAGCGCAGCACGCAGCGCGAGCGCTGGTTGCAGGCCTCCAACGAGATCACCACCGCGCTGCTGTCCGAGGCGAACCCGGCCGACGAGCTGCGGCTGATCACCGAGCGGGCCAAGACGGTGGCCGGCGCCCCGGTCGCGGCCATCGCGCTGCCCGACCCGGACCACCCCGACCGGCTGGTGTTCAAGGTGGTCCAGGGTCCGGACAAGGCCGACGAGCGGATGGCCGGAACCGTCGTGGACGTGGCCACGACCGCGTCGGGCCGGGTGTTCAGCACCGGCCGGCCGCTGCTGCTCGACCAGTACGGCGACCAGGCCGCGAACTGGCACGACGAGTACAACGGCGGGGCGACGCCGCGGCTGCGCGACCTCGGCTCGGCGGCGATCGTGCCGCTGGCCGCCGGCGACGTGACCCTCGGCGTGCTGCTGCTGATCAAGATCCGCGGCGAGCAGCCGTTCGCCGAGCCGGACCTGGAGCTGCTGCAGAACTTCGCCGCACACGCCGCGCTGGCCCTGCAGTACGCCAAGGCGCGGGCCGACCAGCGCCGGCTGGCGGTGTTCGAGGACCGCGACCGGATCGCCAAGGAGGTGCAGGACCTGGTGATCCGCCGGCTGTTCGACATCGGGCTCGGCCTGCAGGGGGTGAGCCGCCTGGTCCAGCCGGTGCTGCAGGGGCGGATCGCGCGCCTGGTCGACGGGCTCGACGAGATCATCAGGGACCTGCGGCGCAGCATCTTCTCGCTGCAGGAGGCCGCGGCTCCGGAGCCGAGACTGCCGGGCGCGCTGCGCGACGAGGTGCGTGCCATGGTCGGTGAGGCGACCGACGCGCTCGGCTTCGCGCCCCGGGTCACCATCGACGACAGCCTGGATTCCGCCGTGCCGGAACGAATCCGGCCCGACCTGCTGGCCACGCTGCGCGAGGCGCTGTCCAATGTGGCCCGGCATGCGCACGCCGGCGAGGTCACCATCGAGCTGCACGCCGACGCCGACATGATCAACTTGGTGGTGCTCGACGACGGCGTCGGGATCCCGCCGGTCCGCGAGCGCCACAGCGGCCTGGCCAACCTGGCCCGCCGAGCCGAGCGCTGGGGCGGCACCCTGACCGTCGTCCCGCGTGCGGCCGGTGGAACCCGGCTGACCTGGACCGTCCCGTTAGACAGGTGAGCCGGCGCGGTCTCGTTCGGCACGCAGCCGGCGGCCGGTACGCCAGAGCAGGAGCATGCACAGGCAGGCGCCGGTCAGCAGGGCGCTGGAGACGATCAGCTTGCCCAGCAACAGGAAGACAACGGTGAGCGCGAGCAGCCACCCCACGGCGCCGAGCAGGACGCCGGTGAACAGCCAATGCGGCCGGTCCGGCGCCGCGGTCGCCCGGCCCTCCCGGCTCGAGTCCAGCCGGTGGGTCGGGGCGACGGCGCGGCGGGTCTCGACCGGAGTGCCCTGCTCGAGCAGGCTCATCTCGGACCTCCTGCAAATTGACGTATGCAATAGCGTGCCGGAGCCGGCGATGCTCACCCAGAGTCACGATCCCCCGATCGGCAGGGTCTTTCGGCCCTAACCGCAAGGGGAATCCGCCTGGTGTGGCCACCCCGACGTCCGCGTAATCTTGGCCGGACGCGCCGGGCGTGCGTGCTGCCTTGCCCAACTTTTCGCGGAGAGAACATCGGTGACCATTCGCATCTTTCTCGTCGATGATCATGAGATCGTCCGCCGGGGTATCGCCGATCTCATCGAGGACGAGCCGGATCTCGAAGTCGTCGGGGAGGCGGCATCGGTCGCCGAGGCGCTCGCCCGGATTCCCAAGAGCGAGGCCGATGTCGCCGTGCTGGACGTGCGGATGCCCGACGGCAACGGGGTCGAGCTGTGCCGCGAGCTGCGGTCGCAACTGCCGGAGCTGAACTGCCTGATGCTCACGTCTTACGCCGACGACGAGGCGCTTTTCGACGCGATCATGGCCGGGGCGTCGGGTTTCGTGCTCAAGCAGGTGCTCGGCAACGACCTGCTCAACGCGGTCCGCACGGTCGGCCAGGGCGGCTCGCTGCTCGACCCGCGCACCACCTCCGCGCTGCTCGGCCGGATCCGCCGCAAGCGCGAGGAGAGCGACCCGATCGCCGCGCTGTCCGATCAGGAGCGCACGGTGCTCGACCTGATCGGCGAGGGCCTCACCAACCGCCAGATCAGCGAACGGATGTACCTCGCGGAGAAGACGGTCAAGAACTACGTCTCCCACCTGCTGGCCAAGCTCGGCATGCAGCGCCGCACCCAGGCCGCGGTCCTGGCCGCCGAGCTGCGGGCGCGGGACGCCAGGGAGCCGCGCTCACCCAAGTAGCCGCTGCAGCGGGGCGCGCCAGGTCAGCTGGTTGCCGCCGGCCGCCGGGATACCCAGGTCGGCGCTTCCCCCGCAGTGCTCGGCCCGGCGCTGGGCGGACTGGCGGGCCGTGCGGGCGATCTCCGCGGGCAGCGGGATGCCGTTGTCGACGACGTCGAGGACGAGCTCGGCGCCGGCCTCGATGACCACGGTGATCTCGTTGGCCCTGGCGTGCAGCACGGCGTTGGTCAGGGCATCGGACAGGACGGCGACGACGTGGTCGCCGACGGCGTCCGGGACGAGGGTGTCCACGGCGCCGGAGATGCGCACGGCCGGCGCCACGCCGGTCCCGGAGCTGAGCTCGGCGACGACGTCCAGCAGCCGGCGGCGCAGGCTGACCGCGCTGTCCTCGGGCGTGGTGTGCAGGTCGAAGATCGACGTGCGGATCTCCCGGACCGTGGCGTCGAGCTGCTCGACGGCCTGACCGACGCGGCGCGCCGCCTCCGGGTCGGTGATCCGCCGGACGGTGCCCTGCAGGCTCATTCCGGTGGCGAAGAGTCTCTGGATGACGTGGTCGTGCAGGTCCTCGGCGATCCGGTCGCGGTCGGCAAGCACGTCGAGCAGCCGCCGGGCGCGCTGGGTCTCGGCGAACTCCAGCGCCATCGCGGCCTGGTTGGCGAACGAGCCGAGCACCGGCTCCTGGTCCGGCGGGAACTGCCGCTGCCCCTTGCCGCGCACCGCGAGCAGCCCGCCGGCGACGTCCGTGCCCGGCAGCCGGACGGCGAGGCCGGGCCCGAACCCGTCGGCGGCCGAGCCGAGGCTGTCCCGCAGCGCCGTGGCCAGGTCGTCGATCCTGGTCACCGGGTCGGCGAACAGCGGGGCGTCGACCCGCACGCCGATCAGCTCGGCGGGCAGCTCCCCCGCCACCGCCTGGACGATCAGGTCGGCCTCGGACGGCAGCATGATCAGCACCCAGTCGGCGCTGGACAGCTCGCGCGCCCGGGACGCCACCAGCCACAGCGACTCGCCGATCGACGCACCGTGCAGCAGCCGCTCGTTGATCTCCGCGGTGGCCGCCAGCCAGCGCTCCCTTGTCCGGGACTGCTCGAACAGCCGGGCGTTGTCCACGGCCACCCCGGCCGCGGCGGCCAGGGCGACGAGCACGGCCTCGTCGTCGGCGGTGAACTCGGTGCCGTCGCGCTTCTCGGTCAGGTAGATGTTGCCGAACACCGCGTCCCGCACCCGGATCGGCGCGCCGAGGAAGCTGTGCATCGGCGGGTGGTTGGGCGGGAAGCCGATCGAGTCGGGATGGCGGCTCAGATCGGCGAGGCGGATCGGCCGCGGGTCGGCGATCAGCGTGCCGAGCAGGCCGCGCCCCTCCGGGAGGTTGCCCATCCCGGCCCGGGTCTCGTCGTCGATGCCCTCGTGGATGAACTGCGCGAGCCCGTCGTCGCCCACCACGCCGAGCGCGCCGTAGCGGGCCTCGATCAGCTCGACGGCCACCCGGACGATGCGCTGCAGAGTGGAGTCCAGCTCCAGCCCGGCGCCGACCGCGAGCACCGCCTCCAGCAGGACCTGCAGGCGATCGCGGGTCTTGATGATCTCCGCGAGCCGGTCGTGCACCTCACCGAGCAGGGTTTCCAGCCCCGCCGAGGGATCCTGCTCAGGCATCGGCCGCGCGCAGATGCATGTCGAAGAACGCCACGATCCGCTCGCGGGCGTCCCGGGCGGACGCCTCGTGGTACCGCATCCCGAGCACCTTTGCCATGGCACGCACCGAGACCGGTGCGTCGGCCGGATCGTGGTCGTTGAGGAAGGCGTGCCCGGCCTCGGGGTACTCCTTCACGTCGTGCTCGACGCCGTTGGCGGCCAGCGCCCGGGACAGCTTGTCGGCGGCGTGCCGCAGGCCGAGATCCCTGCGACCGTAGCTGCCGACCACGGGGCACGAGCCGGCCAGCGCCCGCTCGGCATTCCTCGGCACCGAGCCGTAGTTCACGCTGGCCGCGGCGAAACCGTGGCCGGAGGCCGACATCAGGGCGAAGCCGCCGCCGAGGCAGAACCCGATCACCCCGATCCGGCCGGTGCAGTCCGCCTGCCCGGCGAGCCAGGTGCGGACCGCGTCGATGTCGCCGAGCGGGCGGCCGGCGTCGCGCAGGAAGGACACCACGCAGGCGATCCGCCGGCCACCGCGGAACAGGTCGGGCGCGGCGGCGAGGAAGCCGGCGCCGGCCAGCCAGTCGGCCTGGTTGCACAGGTCGGTGCTCATGCCGACGAGGTCGTGGACGACCACGACTCCCGGCCACGGCCCGGTTGCGTCCGGAGTGGACAGATAGGCCGTCAGCTCCCCGCGGGGCGCCGGGATCGTCACCTGGCTCATCGCGCTCCCGTCATTCGCCGTGGCCGTTGCCGGCCACGATCTGCTCGAGGTCGGCCGGGTCGCCGAACAGCGGACCCCGTGCCGTGTGCACACCGATGCCCGCCCACCAGGCGGCCTGCTCCTCGGTGCACACATCCTCTACAGACGCCTGAGCGTCGAGCTCGATGACGGCGGTCACCAACTGCGCCACCGACCGGGCCACCGGCGAATCGGCCGGGGGCCAGTCCTCCTTGTCGTCAAAGGGGTTTGCGATGATCACCGTCCGCACCGGGGACCGGGCCAGCACGGCCAGCTCCCGCGGCCCGCCGTGGAACCCGCACAGCGCGGTGTCGAAGCCGATCTCGGCGACCGTCTGGAGGTTGTCCGCGGCGCTGCCGAGCTCGTCGCGTACCGCGTCGGTGTCGAACGCGATCTGCAGCAGGTTCGACGGCAGCGAGGTGGTCTCGATCGCCTGGATCACGGCGGCCACCAGGTCGTCGTCCGCCGACTGCAGCCGGGACAGCCGCACGCGCAGCACCGCGTCGGACTGCTGGCCGACGATCAGCTGCCACACCGGGAGGTTCTCGCACGCCTGGCGCAGCATCCACGGTCCGAACAGGACGGACTGGCCGGTGCGCTCGGCCAGCGCCGTGGTCGTGGCCTCGTCCAGCGGACCGTCGGTCCGGCCGGTCCAGCACAACCCGCCGTGGTACGCCACGGTCTTGCGGTCGGCCAGCCGCACGACGGGTTGGTAGCTGACCTCCAGCTCGCCGTGCTCGAACGCGCCCGGCAGCGCCGCCGCGTCCCGGTTGACCGGACGCACCCGCTGGTCCTGCTGCCGGTCGAACTGCATCCACTGCCGCCGGCCCGCCGCCCTCGCGCCGTGCAGCGCGGAGTCGGCCGCCCGGAACAGCTCCGCGCTGGACATCTCCGACGCCGCGCACCGCACGACGCCGATCGCGGCGCCGAGCGCGACTCCCGGCCCGTCGACGTACTCCGGCTCGGCGAGCGCCTCGTTCACCTGCGCCACCAGCTCCGGGACCTCCGGCGTGGTCGGCGAGTCCTCGATCAGGACGGCGAACTCGTCGCCGCCGATCCGGGCCACCAGCGCCTCCTCGCCGGCGAACGTCAGCTCGAGCCGGCCGGCGACCGTCCGCAGCAGATGATCGCCGACCCGATGGCCGAGCCCGTCGTTGAGCACGGAAAGGCCGTCGAGGTTCAAGCAGCACAACGTGATCGACGCGTCCGGGTCGACCTTGGCCAGCCGGGTCTCCAAAGTGGACTCGAAGTACACCCGGTTCGCCACGCCGGTCAGCGCGTCGTGCAGCAGCTGGTGGCCGAACCTGCCCTGCAGCAGCTGCAGCTCGCTGAGGTCCTGCACGGTCATCACGAACGCGTCCGGCTCGCCAAGCCCACCCCGCAGCGGCGACATGGCCACGTAGACCCAGGCGGTCTCGCCGTCGCGGCGCACTAGCTTGCGGCGCCCGCGCGGCCGGTCGAACCGCCGGCCGGGGTCGTCGTCGGCGACGTAGTCGACAAGCGACTCGCCGGCGAGATCCTCCGGCCGGCAGGCCAGGATCTCGGCCAGCGCCGGATTCGCCCGGACGAACCGGCCGGCCAGGTCGGTGATCGCGACGCCGGTGGGCGAGGAGGTGAACACCTCCTGGAACAGGTTCTCCGTTGCGCGCATCACCCGCTCGGCCCGCTGCTTGGCCGCCAGCAGGGCCCGCTTCATGTCCTCCTGCTGGTCGAGGGTTCTGGCCCGCATCGCGTCGGCGTAGCCGGTGGACATCGCGCCGAGCAGCGCCGCGAGGTTGCGCAACCGCTCGTTGTCGGGCGGGCCGGTCAGCTCGAGCAGGCCGTCGACGAGCAGGGCGACCGAGCGCCGCAGCGAGTCCAGCCCGACCAGCTGGCCGGCCACCATCCGCGCCCCGACCTCCGCGCCGGGCGCGGCCGAGAACGGTTGCGCGGCAAGGGCATCGACCAGCACGTGCACCAGATCGAGCAGGTAGTCCTCGAGCTCGCGCACCGAGATGGGCACGTAGGCCGTGGCCCCGACGGCCCGTACCCAGGCACGGGCGAGCTCGCGCGCTCGGTCGTCGGCCACGCTAGCGCTTGCGGCCGACCCCGGCGTAGATCCCCGCCCGGTGGGGGTCGTCGCTGGTGTCGGTGGGCGACTCGGGCCGCCACAGCGAGGTGGCGACGAGGCCGGGCTCGACGAGGTCGAAGCCGTCGAACAGCTGGGTGATCTCGGCGTGACTTCGGGGGTACATCGGATCGCGGCTGTCCTTCATCACCTCGACGACGCGCGCCATCTCCTCGGGCATCATGTCCGCGGTGAAGTGGGACAGGCCGAGGTAGCTGCCCGGCACCATGGTGTCGCGGTAGGCCGCCATGATCGCGCCGGGCTTCCTCTCCGGCGCGACGAAGTGGAACACGCCGACGGCGAGCAGCCCGATCGGCTGCGTGAAGTCCAGCAGCGCCTTCGTCTCGGGATGACCGAGTACGTCATTCGGGCGGGTGAGGTCGGCCTGCACGATCGTGGCCCGGTCGTTGCCCTGCAGCAGCAGCTCGCTGTGCGCGACGGCGACCTCCTCGTAGTCCACGTACACCACCCGGGCGTCCGGATCCGCCTTCTGCGCGATCTCGTGCACGTTGCCCACGGTGGGAATCCCCGACCCGAGGTCCAGGAACTGCCGGATCCCGTTCTCGATCATGAACAACACCGCGCGGCGCAGGAACGCCCTGTTCAACCGGGCAATCTCCCGGGCGTTCGGCTGCGCCCGCAGAAACTTCTCCGCCAGCTCCCGATCATGGGCGAAGTTGTGCCCTCCCCCAAGGAGGTAGTCGTATATCCGCGCTCCGCTCGGTCTCTCGAGGTCAAGCCCCTCCGGCACCCAGCTCGTCAGCCCGGCCACCACCACACCTCACTCGTGTCGATTTGTGACCAACAGACTACTCAGCCGTGACCCACCGCGGGCAACCACCGGCCAGACCAACCCAGTGGGACCAACGGCCGAAGCGCGGTCGGTACGCGGTTGTCGCGCGGCCGGTCGCGAATTGTCCGCACGCTTTCCGCGCAGTGATCCGGATGACGGCGGAAGCCTGGCCTTGAGCACAGTGGACAGCGGTCGGACGGGCGGCGGATGTCGATATCGGTTGCGGCAACGCGCAGCGCGCACGGTCACGTTTGTCGTCCTCGACCAGCGGGTAGTCACGGCTCGGCGCGATGCTTCCCCGGGCATCGACAGACCAGGGTGGTGTGCAGATGCCGAGGCAGGACACGGCAAGAACTGAATCTAGCCCGCTGAGGGTGAGCTGTGACCTCGACGCGACGCCCGCCAGAGAGGCCCGCCGGCTTCTCCGAGATCTGTTGACCGGTCGCGACGGCATCATGGTCGACGACGCCGTCCTCGTGGCCGACGAGCTGATCAGCAACGCCCACCGGCACGGCCGGGCTCCGCGCCGGTGCCGCCTCGCCCTCATCGATCAGGGCCGGTGCGTGCGCATCGAGGTCGACGACACCTCAGCCCGGCAACCGAGGATGCGCATCCCGGACCGGTCCGGTGGTCGCGGGCTGATGCTGGTCGACCGGCTAGCCTCGTCCTGGGGCGTGTGCAACCACGCCGACCACAAGACGGTGTGGGCCGAGCTGGCCCTGGACCGGGCCGGCAGCAGCGGCCACGCCCGGCATCTGACGGTGGCGCCCCGGGCGGTGACCTGACATCGTCGTCACCAGCGCGCTCGCCGCGTGGCAGCGCCGGTCGAGAAGGCGACGAGTCGGCCGCGACCAGATAGTGTTCCCGGGTGTGAACCAAGGACGCACGTCCGACCCGCCGCTTCCACCGGGGTTGGAGATCGTGCGGCGGGTGGTGGGCGGCGTCCTCGTGATCGCCGCCATCGGGGAAGTCGACATGGACACCGCGCCGACCCTCGGCGCGGCCATCATCGCCTGCATCGACGAAGCTGACGGCGAGCCGTGCATCCTCGATCTGACCGCCGTGACCTTCCTCGACTCCCCCGGCCTCACCATGCTGCTCGACGCCACCAACCACGCCCACGCGGTGCGGGAACCGCTGCGCATCGTGGTCGACGCCAACCGTCCCGTGATCCGCCCCATCGAAGTCACCGGCCTCGACGACGAATTGGCCCTCTACCACACCATCAGCGAAGCGCTCAACGCCAAGAAGCCGGCCAACTAGAGCGCGGCCAAGGCGGTCTCCACCACCCGCAACGTGATCTTCACCCAAATAAATGCGCCGCCCCGAGCCTGTCCTACCCCAGTGGTCTAAATGGGACCGATTTAGGTCTGCCACCAGGCAAATCTCGACGTGAGATGTTGTGAGAACAACGGCTCCCTCAAGCTAAAAGGAGCCGCCCGTCAGATTAGGTGGCGTAGACACGGAAACGCCGGGCAAGTCGCAAAGGACATGCCCGGCATTTCGCCTTGAGAAGCGGTAGCGGAGGGATTCGAACCCTCGGAGGGCGTGAACCCTCACGCGCTTTCGATCTGCGACCCACCGTTCGGCGGAGACCGCCTTGAGTGTTTGCGCTGTTCAGCAGGATGCGTGATCATCGATGAACGCCCGCGAACGGCGGCGAACGCCACCACACCCGTCATTGTCCACCCGTACGCCTCTGCAGGTTGACCAGCGAGAACGGGAGCCAGGGGTGCCGGACGCTGCCCCACCAGGTGTTGTACCGACGACCGCCGTTGGTCGACGGAGCCACCGGACGCGGTTGCCGGATCGTGCGACACTTGGTGGAGGAGGTGTTGATGACCACGAGCAGCGACTACACAGACCACGTCCCGGCTAGGCCCGCCGGTCGGGTGTCGCTTGATGAGCTCGCGCGCCGCAAGGGCGTGCAGCCGATCAACTCTATGGATGATCTCGTGTGCGACGTGTTCGAAACCGACGACGAGCTAGACGAGTTCCTGGCCAGCACCTACGCTGCTCGGCGCGCCGACCTCGGGTAGCCGGTTGAGCTTCGTCGTCCTGGACACCGACGTCACGTCCAAAGCCTTCAAGCATCGCGACCTCCCGTCCCCGATCGTCGCGGCCATCCTCCACAACCGCCTCTGCATCACCTTCGTCACGCTGGCCGAGCTGACCAAGTGGGCCGTCAGGCGTCAGTGGAGCCCCGCCTACCAGCGCCGACTCGACGCGTGGCTGAGCAACGTCTTGGTCCTTCCGTACAACAACGAGATCGAAGACGTGGCCCGCACCTGGGGTGTCATCGCAGCTCACGCCGAGAACCGCGGACGGCCCCGCCCGCAGAACGATATGTGGGTAGCCGCATGCTGCTTGTACTACAAGCTGCCGCTGGCCACGCTGAACGTCAAGGACTTCCAGGATTTCGCCGACCACGAAGGTTTGACACTCGTCCGTGGCTGACGCGCCGCCGATTGCCCTGCCTGCGCCGATCTTCCGCCGCGCGGACGGTGAACTGGACCAGGCCGCCAACGCCCGCTACGCCGAACACGTCGCCGGGACCTGGATCACGAACATCGTGGTCGCCGGGCCGATGGGCGCCGGCGAGAACTGCACCGCCGACCAGCGCGCGGCCGTGGTGGACCTGTGAGCACGGCAATACCCGCCCGGAACATCTGCTCGTGGCCTGCTAGCGCTCATCGACCTGTTCGGTGATCAGAAAGATGACCGCGCTCGGGGGCAGCATGATTTACCTAGTGCGGCGTGTCGTTAATATGTTGACGCTTGATGTTGAGACAGTGATGCACGCCTGCGCACCCCTGCACCCGCTCTTGGGTCTTCGTGATGGTGATCGTGATCGATTGACGTCATTGACCCGGTCGTCGGTGCCGGTTTGGTGCAACGCGCGTTGCGATGCGGCCAGGTTCCAATCAGCCGCTTGAACCGAGGTTGTCAAGGGTCATTTCTAGTCGCGCGTGTCGGCGTCCCGAAGCGCGCCGACCGAAAGCGTAGATGAAGGCCCATTGCGGGCCCGCGTAAGGGGCTGCAGCGAATCCCAGCCGCTGAGCAAAGCCCTTTCCAATTGAGTACGCACCTGCGGCTAGACCAACTGCACCATAGACTGTTAGCTCAGAAACAACGGCTTCAATAACCCCTGCAGCGGTCCCGCTCGAACCAATGAGAGAATCTGAATTTCTGAATATCTCTGGCAAACTGTTTTCGAGTCTACTGCTCTCAAATTCCTGCTGCAGACGAGCAATCACCTCGCCCCGGACACTCGCGGTATCGGTTCGGCCAAGCGACTCACAGCTGTGCTTCATCCATACAGCGAGCAGCTGATGTCCCTCACTTTTCACGAACTTTCCGACACTGGTCTTACGCCCATTTTCTAGATGCCTAAGAACCTTGAGAACTTCAGACGTAAGTTCGGCCAGGTCGGAACGTGACAGTTCTGCGGCGGGCTCAACGTTCGAAAACTGAATGTCCGATGCTTCGCGAACCGACTCAAGCAATTCGTTGAATCGACTTTCACGTTTTGCCAGCAGGAAGGGTGTCTTGGTTCCCGATTGCGCAATGGCAGCGTCGTGGTTGTACGCGTCGCGGACGATGCGTTCGGCAAGACCAACCGGATCATCGGAGTACCGGGTTGCAGTTTCGAGCACACCGACTGGGAAGTGCAGATTCGCGTCCGGCGCGAGGAGTGCCTCGTAGATGAGAGGGACCAGCTCGGGGTTCTCCCCTACATGAGAGAGTGCCCACGTGTCTCCCCGCTCTTCCTCGGCCATGACGACGCGCCGCGAGTTTCCCGGCAGGCTAGCATCCTGTAAGGCAATCGCCCTAATCGCGTCATCGATTAGTGGCGTCCACGACGCGCCCTCCCACGGATGACTGTCACGACTTGCACGGTCGGTTAACCATCGCCTCCGACCGATAATTCTGACCGTTCCACGATCAACAAGCGTGACGAACTCCCGCTCGGTCAACCGGCAGCCCGACGAGCTAACCAACTTGCTAGATGGCGCCCAGAGCACAAGCGGCGAGCTTGTCGCGATCATCCGGTGCAGGTTCGCGTAACCCGATTCGCCGTATTCGCTAATGTGACAGAACGTCCGGAAGACATCGATCGCTTGGCTCACGACTATACAACTACCCTCCGCACCGCGTCTCGGGCAACTGGATCCGGGTTGTATCGGTCGTATGCGACATCGCTCGCAGCATAAATCCACATACTTTCGATGCCGTCGTTCTTTACAGCGTGCGACCACCCGCGGGGAGGCACAACGGCCACTGCACCACGCCCGTTGAAGGATCGATGGTGTACCTCTGTCCCTTCACCGGTGTCCCAGTGAACTGACCACTTATCGGTGAAGACGACAGCAATTAACTCTCCCCGGTGTGCATGATAGTGATTACCACGTACCGCACCTGGTCGTATCTCGGCAACGTGCACGTCTCGGATCGCGCCGATCAAGGCTAGGTTCTCTTCCAGGATCGAGAAGCTAAACCCGCGGTCGTCGGTCGAGTCGTCAAGCTCGACAATCTGTATCTGGTCGACCATTCCTACTGCCTCCTCGACGATCCCGTGTTGGACACCCGTCCGCGGCCAGCAGCACAATCCGCGCCCGTTTGCGCCCAAACCGGCACGCACCGGCGACGGCCGAAACAACGCATCAATCGATCACGATCGCGAAGACCAAGAGCGGGTGCGGGGCGCGCAGGCGTGCACCACTATCTCAACATCAAGCCTCAGCGTGCGAATAGCTAATAGATCCCGAGAGGGCCTAGCCATGATACGGCCTCCAAGTTGCATGCCGTTAGAACCGTTGCCGGCCGCGCAAACGTGCATTAGAAGCGTCTGTGACGAGAGGCTCACGGGCAGCACCATGACGGACCGCGCCGTGTCAAGGGCCGCCCGCGGGCTCCCGGCTATGTCTGTACCAGTATCGCTGACGGAGCGTCCGATGTATCACCTGCGGTGCTGCCTTGTTGGTTCGAAGACGCCTCAATGGACTGGGGCGTAGACGACGGAGGGTTGCGACGCACAGCGACGCAGGCGTGCGCCCATGGGCCACTGGATCAAAACTGCAACCGCTAAAGAAACGCCGGCCCTCCGCTTGGTGCAAGAGCCGGCGTTTCACCTGGTCAGGAGCGGTAGCGGAGGGATTCGAACCCTCGGAGGGCGTGAACCCTCACGCGCTTTCGAGGCGCGCTCCTTCGGCCGCTCGGACACGCTACCGCCGATGAGGGTACCGGAGGTGGGGAGCGGGGTTTGAGGGGTGTGGGCCGGGGTGCCTGACCCGGCCCACACCTGGCGGGCGGCGAAAGTCAGTCGCGGTCGTCTTGGCCGATGCCGTCCTTGGCCGACTCGGCGGGGGGCTGTTGGACGGGGGTGGGGGTGGTGGGCGGGTCGGCGGGGGCGGGCGGGTCCTGGGTCTTGTCCTTGGCGCCGCCGAAGAACTCCTTGACCCGGTCGAGGATGCTCATGGCGGTGTGGTTTACCACACATTCGCCATCAGCGCCGGGTGGAGAAGAAATCGTCGATGAGGCGGGCGCATTCCTCGGCCAACACCCCGCCGAGGACCTCGGGGCGGTGGGTTAGCCGGCGGTCGCGGACGACGTCCCAGAGCGAGCCGCAGGCGCCGGTGCGGGGTTCCCAGGCGCCGAAGACGACCCGGGTGATGCGGGCCAGGACGAGGGCGCCGGCGCACATGGTGCAGGGTTCGACGGTGACGACGAGGGTGCAGCCGGCAAGGCGCCAGCCGTCACCCCACCGCTCCGCCGCGGCGCGCAGGGCGAGGATCTCGGCGTGGGCGGTGGGGTCGCCGAGGGCCTCGCGGGCGTTGCAGGCGCGGGCGAGCTCGCGGCCGTCGGGATCCAAGACCAGAGCCCCGATGGGGACGTCGCCGGTCGACAGGGCTAGCCGGGCGACATCAAGGGCGGTACGGACGAGATCAGCGTCGGTCACTGGTAGATGGTGTCGAGCAGTTTGGTGAACTCCTGGTCGAAGCCGCAGCGTTGGGCGACCATCTGGAGCTGCTCGTCCGGGTAGAGGTCTACCTCGTCGATGATGACCTGCATCTCGGCGGCGGGCAGGCCGAGGTCGGCGAGGATGTCGAGGGAGCCCTCCGGCCAGACCTCGTCGTCGTCCTCGGGCGGGTCGACGCGCAGCAGGTCGAGCGCGTCGGCGGCGATGTCGTAGTCCAGTGCGGCGGCGGCGTCGGACAGCAGCAGCGACATGCCGCCGGGACTGGGCCGGAGCAGCAGGAAGAACTCGTCGTCGACGGCGAGGACCCCGAACACCGCCCCGGTCGACCTGATCTTCCGAAGTTCGGTTATGGCCGCGTCCAGCTCCCGCAACGCCGAGCTGTCCAACGGGGTGCATCGCCATTTGCCTTCCTCGCGGACGACGGCGATCGCGAAGCCCGACAATGGCTCCTGCTCCGACATGCCCACACGGTATTCCCCCTTGCCGGCCGCAGGAAGCACCAGTCCGTCTCGGCTCGTCCGTGTCACTATCAAGCGTATGAAGGTGATCCTCTCCGAGCAGGCCGCGCCCCCGCCCGAGCTGACCGATGACCCGCGGTTCACCGGGCTCTACGAGGCGGCCCGCGCGCTGCAGCCACGGACCGTGGCGCTGCGCCGGCAGCTGCACAAGCATCCCGAGCAGGGGTTGGACCTGCCGCGCTCGCAGGCGGCCGTGCTGCACGCGCTGGAGGGGCTGGACCTGCGGATCACCACCGGCAAGGCGTGCTCGTCGGTGACGGCGGTGCTCGACGGGGGCCGGGACGGCCCGGCGGTGCTGCTGCGCGGGGACATGGACGCGCTGCCGTTGCAGGAGGACAGCGGGCTGCAGTTCTCCTCGGAGATCCCCGGGGCGATGCACGCCTGCGGGCACGACACGCACGTGGCGATGCTGGCGTCGGCCGCGCGGCTGCTGCACTCCCGGCGGGACGCCCTTGCCGGGAAGGTCGTCTTCATGTTCCAGCCGGGCGAGGAGGGGCACCACGGAGCCCGGTACATGATCCACGAGGGCCTGCTTGAGGCCGCGGAGAGCCCGGTGACCAAGGCGTTCGCGCTGCACATCACGTCGACGGCGCCGTCGGGCGTGGTGTGCTGCCGGCCCGGCGCGATCATGGCCGCGGCCGACGCGTTCGGCGTGCGGGTGATCGGCAAGGGCGGGCACGGCGCCATGCCGCACGACGCGGTGGACCCGGTGCCGGCCGCGGCGGCAATGGTCGCCGCCCTGCACACGATGCTGAGCCGGCGGGTGAGCGCGTTCGAGCCGGCCGTGCTGACCGTCGGCCGGATCACGGCGGGGACCACCACCAACATCATCCCGGAGACCGCGGAGCTGGAGGGCACGCTGCGCACGCTCACCGAGCCCACCCGCAAGGCGCTGCACGAGCAGGTCACGACGATCTGCGAGCACATCGCGGCGGCGTACGGCTGCCGCGCGCAATTGGAGATCAGGCCCGGGTACCCGGCGACGGTGAACGACGAGGCGGTGGCCGGCCGGGTGATCGACCTGGCCGGCTCGGTGCTTGGCCCGCGGCACGGCGCGCTGATGCCCAACCCGCTGATGGCCTCCGAGGACTTCTCGTACATCCTGCAGCGGGTTCCCGGCGCGCTGGCCTTCCTCGGCGCCTGCCCGCCCGGGATGACCCCCGAGGACGCGCCGCCCAACCATTCCAACCGCGTCCACTTCGACGAGTCGGCGCTGGCGCACGGGGTCGCCACCTACGCCGCGTTCGCCCTGGACGCCCTCCGCTGAGCCGATCCGGGCAGGATGGGGTCATGCGCCCGGTATGCGTGATCGGGTTGGGTCTCATCGGCGGTTCGGTGCTCCGCGCCGCCAGGGCCGCCGGCCGTTCGGTGTGGGGGGCCACGGCGTCCGAGCAGGACGCCGAGGCCGCCGTCGCCGACGGCTTCGCGGTCGCCGACACCGTGGACGACGCCCTGGTCCGGGCGGCCGGCGAGGACGCGATCGTGGTGCTGGCCGTGCCGCTGCCGGCGACCGAGACGGTGCTGTACAAGATCGCGGAGCGGGCGCCGCACTGCCTGCTCACCGACGTGGTCAGCGTGAAGGCGCCGGTCCTGGCGCTGGTCCGCCGGATCCTGCCGCACGTGCACTACGCGGGCGGGCACCCGATGGCCGGGGTCGCCGCGTCCGGCTGGATCGCCGGCTCGGCCACGCTGTTCGAGCGGGCGGCCTGGGTGGTGACGGCGGAGCCGGACACCGAGCTGGGCACCTGGCGGGAGGTGGCCCGGCTGGCCCTTGACTGCGGCGCGCAGGTGGTGCCGACCACGGCGGCCGAGCACGACGCGGCGGTGGCCGTGGTGTCGCACCTGCCGCACGTGCTGGCCGCGGTGCTGGCCGCGACCGGGGCGGAGGCCGGGCCGCTGGCGCTGTCGCTGGCCGCGGGCTCGTTCGGCGACGGCACCAGGGTGGCGGGAACCAGGGCCGAGCTGGTGCTGGCCATGTGCGAGGGAAACCGCGAGCAGCTGCTCGGCGCGCTGGACGACGCGCTCGGCAAGCTGGGTGTGGCCCGCGGTGCGCTGGCGTCCACCGGATCGCTGCGGGCCACCGTGCGCGGCGGCAACCTCGGCCGGGCGGAGCTGGTGCGGCACAAGCGCGGGCAGCGCGTCCGGACGAAGGTGGATCTGGCCGGGCCGCGCGCGCTGGAGGAGTTGTGCCTGCTCGGGCGGCGCGGCGGGCGGATCATCGGGCTGGACGGCGATCTGGCGCTGGCCGAGCTGCCGGAAGACGACGCTAGGTAGGGACGGGCGCGCGGCCCTAGCCTTAGGTGTGGACCAGCGCCGGCTGCACAGGCTCGCCGTGGTGGGCGGCGGTATCGCGCTGATCGTCGGGGCGGTGCTCGTGCTGCGTGATCCCGACGCCGGGCAGTCCGCCGAGCCCGAGCAGTTCCCCGCTCCGCGCACCACCGTGCAGACCTTCGCCGACGCCAGCGTGCTGCTCCCCCAGCCCGGCGCGCGGCCGAAACCCCCGCGGCGATTGGAGATCACCGCCCGGGAGAACCGGCTCGTGGTCGGCTGGGGGCAGCGGCACACCGGGCTGCCCGAGCCGGACGGCGCCGCCGGCTATGAGGTGCGTTGGGGCAGCGGGGATCTCGACCACACCCGGTTCGTCGCCGGGCCGGTGATCCAGCTCGACGGCCTGCGCACCAACCGGTCGCACGCGGTCGAGGTGCGCACGGTGGACTCGTTCGGCCGGCGCTCCGATCCGGTGCGGGCGGAGGCGGTCCCGCTGCCCGGCCCTCCGGACCCGGTGTCCTACGCGTTCGCCGACCGGTTCACCGGAACGGTGGTGCCGGACCCGGTCCGGTGGCATCTGGTGGGGACCGGCAACTGCACCAAGGCGGCCAAGGGCGACGGCGAGGACGCCCGCCGGCTGGTGATCACCGGGCAGTGCGGCAGCAGCGACGAGGAGGCCACGCTGCGCTCCCGGGCCCCGCTGCGGCTGCTCGATCCCGCCACCGCGCCGAACGGCGAGCTCGGCCGGCTTGTCGTCGAGACCGACCGGCCGGCGCAGAGCGGCGACCTGACGCTGGACCTGGTGCCGGGGCCGGTCGACCTGATCGGCGCCGCCCGGTCCGGCCGGCCGGTGGCCACCGTCGCCCAACAGGCCACTGTGGACCCTTCGCTGCCGCCCGGCGCGATCCGGGTGCGGATCTCGGGACAGCCGGAGGAAACCGGGGTGCAGGTGCTGGTGGCGCCCGGAACACCGTTGCTGGGCAGGCAAACCAGGGTCACCGCGCCGCCGCGGCCGGAGCTCGGGGTGTCCGTGCGCTGGGAGGTGGTGCTGCGCACCGACGGCGTGCAGGTGCTGCGCGACGGCGTGGTGGTGGCCGGCGGGGACGTCGTGCCGTCGTTCACCGAGGCGACCGCGCTCATCGGGTTCACCGGCGGGTTGACCGGCCTGCGCGCCGGCGTCGATCTGATCGGTTTCGCCGGTGCGTCGACCACTCCGCCGCCGCTGCTGCCGACGCCGCGGGTCGACTTCGACCGGACGGTGGCCGGGCCCGGCGCCGCGCCGCAGACGTCGGCGACCGGCCCGCGGATTCCCGGAGTCCGGAGTGGACAGTTGAGGGTCACGCTCGTCCCCCAGCGAGTCCAGCCGGGCAATCAGTACACTGTAGACATCGGTGGGCGGGAGATTCCCGCCCGGCCGGCGATTGCCGGGCAGCCGATGCTGCCCGGGGTACGCCTGCCGCTGGTCGCCGACGTTCCGGCGGACGCCCTGGTTCGCAACGTCAACGGCGGGGTCTCGGTCGCGGTGCGCAGCGCCGCCGCCGAGGGCGGGCTGGCCTCGCAGGTGCTGACCGCGTCGCTGGAGCTGGCCGGCGACGCCCCGTCCCAACCCGCCAGCCGGACCGTCAACCCGCCGCTGCCGCGCGGAAACCCGACGCTGCCCACGCCCGAGGTGATGCTGCACGACGCGGCCGGCACCCCGGTTCCGCCGCGGCAGGAGGTGCCGCGCGGCCGGATGGTGCTCGACGTCGTGCTGGATCCGAGCACGGCGCAGCGGGTCTCCGGGGCGGTCGCCGGGCTGGCCGGCATCGAGATCGGCCTGGACAACAAGCCGCTCGCGGCGATCTCCACGGCGGCCGACGGACCCGGCGTCGGCGGGAGCTGGCGGATCGCGGTGGACACGACCGGGCTGAGATCCGGCGGGCACACGATCCAGGTGAGCGCGGTCGGCGCGGACGTGATTACCGCGATGACGGTGTCGTACGCCTCGTTCGTGCTCCGCTGACGGGCCTCAGATGCGCCGCGCGCGGCCCGGGAAGTCGATCACCATGCCGTCCCGGTCCACGGTGATGTCCGCGGTGTAGCCGGGCTCCGAGTAGTTGATCACCGCGCCCCCGCCGTCGTCGATGGACACCGTGCGGTAGGTCTGCCGGGCAAGGCGCACCGACAGGTCGGGCAGGGACACGCAGAGGACCGGGAGCTCGTGGGTGGCGGGCTCGCGGTGCAGGCCGAGCCGGCGGACCGGGAGCGCGTTGAACGTGACCGCCCCGGCGATGTCGACGTCGATGGCGCCGTCGAACGCGCCGCGCTCGGTGTTGGCGTCGCCGTGGTTGATCAGCCAGATGCCGTCCTCGCTGCGGCTGAGCGTGATCTGGCGCTCCTCGTCGGCGGTGGTGGTGCGGAACAGCAGGCGGACGGCGTCCTCGAGGCGTTCGACGGAGGCGTTGAACGACGCGTTGAACGCCTCGATCCCCTGGGCGGGGTTGGCCGCGGCGACGATCCGGCCGGAGGCCCGTAATCGTCCCGCGGAGTAGAGCAGTCGAACCGACTCCAGGCTCGGCGCCACCTCGCGTTGCCAGGTGAGCATCACCGACCGGGAGCCGGATTGCGGAGCGTTCACCGGTTGCCGGGCTCGCCCCGCTGCCCGCCGCGGTCGCCGTGCTCCCCGGGGATCATGTCCTGGATCTTGTCCACGACCTTGTCGACGGTCTCCTCGTGGCCGAACTTGCCCTTGGCGAACTCTCCGGCCTTCTCGACGCCCTCCTCGATCTTGTCGCCGTGCTGCTTGAGGAGGTCGTCGGCCTTGTTCCTGAGGTTGTCGAAGTCGATGCCCATGGTGGACCAACC
>NZ_DASZCQ010000119.1:0-7068 GCF_035942955.1 Actinophytocola sp.
GGCACCGGCCGCACCCGCGGACCCTCCGGGTCGACGCCGAGCGCCTTGCCCAGCAACAGTTCCTCGACCACCGCATGGTCGATCACCGGACCCGGCGGCAACTCGACGACGAGCGTGCCGTCGCGACACCGCGCCACCACCTCCCCGGTCCGCGTCGGAACGGTGTGCGCCGCCGCCACGCGAACGACCAGCCCCACCCGCCGCCACGCGGCGGCCAGCGCACCGGCGTCCAACCCGGTGCCGGTCAGCACCCGGTGGAACGCCCCGATCCGCAGATCCGGACCACCCGTGACGAGCGCGAGCAGCCCGTCCAGCCCGGCGGCCACCGCGGCCGCCACCCGGTGGTTGCCGTCGGCCACCAGCAGGTGGCCGGTCCCCGCCGCGTCCAGCAGCTCCTCGTCGGGCGGTGCCAGCCACACCCGGTGCCGCCGCCCACCCGAGTCCACAGTGGACACGGCGGCCGGCCCGGAGATCACGCCGCGCACCGCCGACGTCAGCCGGTCGCCGCCGTCCACCGGAACCAGCATCGCCGCGCTCGTGGCGCAGCCGAGCCCGGCCAGCATCCCGGCCCGGTCGGCCACGACATCCGGATAGACCTCCTCGGTGTCCGCCAGCCGGTCCAGCCCCACCATGCACAGCAGCCCGACCGCCGACCCGTCCGGTCCGTCCACAATGTACGGTGCGACCACGTCGGTGATCGGCCGGTACGCCGACGCCAGCAGCACCGCCAGCGTCGCCCGCGCCATCGGCAGCGCGTCCCCGAGGTTCAGCCCCGCCGCAAGCGCCCCCGGCGTCCGGTGCGGATGCTGCACCGCCAACAGCGTCCGCCGCGCCGCCCCATCCTCGGCCAGCGCCGCCTCGATCCGCTCCGGCTCGGCGAACTCGTCGACGTCGGGCCCTGGCACCTCCTCCCGAACCACCCACCCCCGGCGGATCGGATGTAAACCGCTCACAGCCCGACGGCGGAGTACAGGGAGCCGACCTCGGCGCGGGTGAGTTGGCGGAGGGAGCCGGGGCGCTGGGCGCCGAGGTGGACGTCGCCGATGCGGGTGCGGACGAGGCGTTGGACGGGGTGGCCGACCTCGGCGAGGAGGCGGCGCACGATGTGCTTGCGGCCCTCGTGCAGGACGACCTCGACCTGGGTGCGGCCGTCGACGCTGTCGACCACCTTGAAGGAGTCGACGGTGACCATGCCGTCGTCGAGCTCCACGCCGTCGCGCAGGCGGCGGCCGAGGCCGCGTGGGACGGTGCCGGCGACCTCGGCGAGGTAGGTCTTGAGCACCTCGTAGGAGGGGTGCATGAGGCGGTGCGCCAGGTCGCCGTCGTTGGTGAGCAGCAGCAGGCCCTCGGTCTCGGCGTCGAGCCGGCCGACGTGGAACAGGCGCTCGCGGCGGCCGCGCAGGTAGTCGCCGACGCACGGGCGGCCGCGCTCGTCGGACATCGTGGTGTGCACCCCGCGCGGCTTGTTGAGGGCGAGGTAGACCAGGTCCTCGCGGACGTTGACGCGCACGCCGTCCACGTGGATCACCGCGGTGCGCGGGTCGACCCGGCGGCCGAACTCGGTCACCACGGCGCCGTCGATGCTCACCCGCCCCTGGGCGATCAGCTCCTCGGCCGCCCGGCGCGAGCCGACCCCGGCCTTGGCGAGCACCTTCTGCAGGCGGACCCCCTCGGGATGCTCAGACGTCATCGATCGCGTCCACCTCCGGCAGCAGCGGGGCGATCGGCGGCAGCTCGTCCAAAGAGGACAGACCGATGCGCTCGAGGAACAACTCCGTCGTGCGGTACAGGATGCCGCCGGTCTCGCTGTCCGTGCCGGTCTCCTCGATCAGCCCGCGGGCCAGCAGCGTGCGGATCACGCCGTCGACGTTGACGCCGCGCACCGCGGCCACCCGCTGGCGGGTCACCGGCTGCCGGTAGGCGATCACCGCGAGCGTCTCGAGCGCCGCCCTGGTCAGCCGGGACCGCTGGCCGTCGAGCAGCAGCTTCTCCACGAACGGCGCGAACCGGTCGCGGGTGTAGAACCGCCAGCCGCCACCGACGTGCCGCAGGTCGATGCCGCGCCCCTGCTCGGTGTACCGGGCGGCCATCCGCAGCAGCGCCTCGTTCACCCTGGTCACCGCCGCGCCCACGGCGGTGGCCAGCAGCTCCTCCTCGGCCGGCGAGTCCACCACGAGCAGCAGCGCCTCCAGCGCCGCCTCCAGGTCGCCGTCGGCGGACAGGTCGGGAAGATCCGAGTCGGCCATCGCGACCGGAACCTCCTCGGTCGCGACCTCCTCCACCGCCGCGTCCCCGACAGCCACGCCGTCGGCAGAGGCGTCCTCGGCCGCGACCTCCTCCACTGCGGCGTCCCCGGCAGGGGCGTCGTCGGCAGGGGCGTCCCCGGCAGCCACGCCGTCAGCAGGGGCGTCCTCGGCCGCGACCTCCTCCACCGCCGCGTCCCCGACGGGCCCGCCGTCGGGTGCGACCTCCTCGGCCGAGATCTCCTCGTCGGGCACGACAATCGTCTCCTCGGGTGCGGTCACCCGTACTCCTCCTCGTCCGTGCTCGCCCTTGCGGCGTCCGCGGCGGCCGTGGCGTCTTCCACGCTGCCGCCGGTCCACTCCACGTGCAACTCGCCGAGCGCGTCGACCTGGTGGAACGCCACCACGGACTCCTTGTACAGGTCGAGCAGGGCGAGGAAGCGGGCCACCACCTCCACGGTGTGCTGGCAGTCGGCGATCAGCTCGGCGAACGTGGCCCGGCCAGACGAGGCCAGCCGGACCCGCAGCAGCGCGGCCATCTCCCGGACCGACACCCTGGACGCGTGCAGGTGGTCCAGCGAGATCACCGGCGGCGGCTTCGGCCGGAACACCGCCGCGGCGATCTCGGCGAACGCCTTGGCGTCCACGCCGAGCATCACCTCGGGCAGCAGCGCCGAGTACCGCTCCTCCAGCGCAACCGAGCGCGGGTAGCGGCGCAGCGCCCCGGCCTCCAGCTCGGCGAACAGCGCGGCCACCTGCTTGTACGCGCGATACTGCAGCAGCCGGGCGAACAGCAGGTCCCTTGCCTCGAGCAGGGCCAGGTCCTCCTCGTCCTCCACGTCGCCCGACGGCAGCAGCTTGGCCGCCTTCAGGTCGAGCAGCGTGGCGGCGACGACCAGGAACTCCGTCGTCTCGTCGAGGTTCCAGTCGTCGCCGAGCGCGCGGATGTGCGCGATGAAGTCGTCGGTCACCCGGTGCAGCGCCACCTCGGTGACGTCCATCTGGTGCTGCGAGATCAGCTGCAGCAGCAGGTCGAACGGACCCTCGAAGTTGGCCAGCTTGACGGTGAACCGGGTCGGCTGCACCTCGCTGGGCGTCGGCGCCACAAGCTCCACTGTGTCAGATTCAGGGTGAGGGCTCGGATCGACCTCTGCCGTTGTCAGCCGGCGGTTCGCAATGGCGAAGGCCGGCTCCGAGGGCGGACCTCCGGCCCGCCCTCGGGCGCCGGGAGCCCTCACTGGGAAGCATCCCCACGCAGCCGTCGCACCAGCATGGAGTTGTCGCCGTGCTCCTCCAGATCCGCGAGCATGATCGCGACGGCCTCGCGCACGATTCGGCCGCGGTCGACCGCGAGGCCGTGGGTCGCGCGCAGCGCCAGCCGGGAGTGCTCGAGGGCGAGCAGCTCCTCGTCGGACACGTACACGGTGATCTTCGAGGGGTGCTTCTGCCTTGGCGAGCCGCGGCGCGGGGAGGCCGGCCGGGCCCGGTGCGTGCTGGCCGGCTGCCCGGCGTCGAACCACCCGTCCCCGTCCCCGTTGCCGTTGCCGTTGTCGCTGGGTGCCCGGCCGGTTTGTCTGAACAGTTCCGCGGCGCCCGGCAGTGAGGTCCGCCGGGTCACCTGGCGATCACTTCGCGCGCGAGCTGGCGGTAGGCCTTGGCGCCCGCCGACCGCGGCGCCCAGCGGGTGATCGGCTCGCCGGCGACGGTGGTCTCCGGGAACCGGACCGTCCGGTTGATCACCGTGTCGAACACGGTGTCCCCGAACGCCTCCAGCACCCTGGCCATGACCTCGCGGTTGTGCACCGTGCGCGGATCGAACATGGTCGCCAGGATGCCGGTGATGTCGAGCTTGGGGTTGAGCCGCTCGCGCACCTTCTCGATCGTGTCGATGAGCAGGGCGACCCCGCGCAGGCTGAAGAACTCGCACTCCAGCGGGATGAGCACGCCGTCGGCGGCGGCGAGCGCGTTGACGGTGAGCAGGCCGAGCGACGGCTGGCAGTCGATCAGCACGTAGTCGTACTCGGCGATCACCGGGCGCAGCGTGCGGACCAGCGTGTGCTCGCGGCCGACCTCGGAGACCAGCTGCACCTCGGCGGCGGACAGGTCGATGTTGCTGGGCAGCAGGTCCATGCCCTCCACGCCGGTGGAGATCACCACGTCGTGGATGCCGACGGACCGTTCGATGAGCACGTTGTAGATGGTCTTCTCGAGCTGGTGCGCGGGGATGCCGAGGCCGACCGACAGCGCGCCCTGCGGGTCGAAGTCGACCAGCAGCACCCGGCGGCCGTACTCGGCCAGCGCGGCGCCCAGGTTGATCGTGGACGTGGTCTTGCCGACGCCGCCCTTCTGGTTGCACAGCGCCAGAACCCTGGCCGGGCCGTGTGCGGTGATCATGGGGGGCTCGGGGATGTGCCGGCGGGGCCGGCCGGTCGGGCCGTGACCGTTGGTGCTGACCTCCTCGATCTGCTCGTCGTCGTCGGAGGCGGCGCGCGGGGAGAGGCTCAGCTCGCGGTCCGTGGGGTGAAATGTCGACATAGCGACCTGACTCCTTGTCGTCCCGACAATCTCGGCCGCATCTTATGGGCGGTCGACCTGGGGATCGGCGAGGCTCGCCGGGCTGGAGATACCTTCTCTACATGTCCGACCTCGTGACCGGCGAGGCCGTCGTGCTCGACCTGCGGCTGGCCCGGCTGGCCAGCCGCGGGGTCGCGGTCGCGATCGACGTGCTCGTGCAGGCCGTGGTGCTGCTGGTGGTCCTGCTGCTGTTCCTCGCCGGCGCGGGCAGCGTGGACCCGGCGTTGCGCGCCGCGATCGGCGTCGTGGTGGTCGCCGCGGTGCTGGTCGGCTACCCGGTGCTGTTCGAGACGCTCAGCCGGGGCCGTTCGCCGGGCAAGGCGGCGCTGGGGCTGCGGGTGGTCCGCGACGACGGCGGGCCGATCCGGTTCCGGCAGGCGCTGGTGCGCGGACTGACCGGGTTCTTCGTGGACTTCTGGGTGTTCGGCCTGCTGGGCTCGGTAGCGATCTTCGTGTCGCTGGCGTCGGCGAAGGGCAAGCGGGTCGGCGACCTCCTTGCCGGAACCGTGGTCGTCGCCGAGCGGATCCCCGCGGCCGAGACTCCGGCCGTGACCATGCCCCCGGCGCTGGCCGGGTGGGCCTCCGGGCTCGACGTGGCCGCGGTGCCGGACGACCTGGCCCTCGCCGTCCGGCAGTACCTCGGCCGCTACCACCGGCTCGACCCCGCCGCCCGGGACGCGCTCGGCGCCCGGCTGGCCGCGGAGGTCGGCGGTCACCTCGGCGTGCCGCTACCGTCGGAGGCGTGGGCACCGCACTACCTGGCCGCCGTGCTCGCCGAGCGCCGGGCGCGCGAGCGGGCCCGGCACGCCGCCCCACCCCCTCCCGCCGGAGAGTCCACCGGCGACGACCCGTTCGCGCCGCCGCGCTGATCACGTGTCCGATCTGGCAGGATTGCGAATCTCGACCGAGTGATTGACGGGGGCCCGATGACGGACGGACCCGGCTGGGCCAGCCCAGATCCCCAGCCCGATCCCCAGCGCCAACCTTCGCCCGCCTACCCGCAGTACCCGTCGGCGCCGCCGCCGCGGGCGGGCGCGCTCAAGCCGGGTGTCATCCCGCTGCGCCCGCTCGGGGTGAGCGAGATCCTCGACGGTGCCATCTCGACCATGCGCGCGCATCCCAAGCCGACGCTGGGCGTGTCCGCGATCGTCGTGCTGGTGAGCGAGCTGCTGCTGCTCGTGGCCACCTACCCGCTGCTCGACGACATCGGGCGCGCGTCGTCGATCACTCAGGCCACCCCACCGGAAGAGGTCCTCGCGGCGTTCCGGGCGACCATGTCGTACCTGGGGATCATCCTGGTGATCGGCCTGCCGACCCTGGTGCTCCTGTCCGGCTTCCTGACCGTGGTGGCCGGCAAGGCGGTGCTCGGCCAACCGATCGGGGCGGGCGAGGTGTGGTCCCGGGTGCGGCCGAGGCTGCTCGCCCTGCTGGGGCTGACCATGGTCTACCCGGCGGTCGCGCTCGGCGCCAGCCTGGTCCTGTTCGTGCTGGCGCTCGCGGTCCCGCCGCTGGCCGTCGTGGTGGCCATCGCGCTGGTCCCGCTTGCGCTCTGGCTGTACGTCCTGTTCTCGCTCGCCACGCCCGCGCTGATGCTGGAGAACGCCCGGATCGGTGCGGCGTTCGGCCGGTCCCGGAAGCTCGTGCGCGGATCGTGGTGGCGCGTGTTCGGCATCGAGCTGCTCGCGCTGGTCATCACGATCATCCTCACCCTGATCATCACGGCCCCGTTCGCCTACTTCGGCGGCGGCTTCGACCAGGTGACCACGGAGCCGGCGCCGCCGACGGTCACCTACCTGATCCTGACCACGATCGGCGGGATCATCGCCGGCACCGTCACCAGGCCGTTCGTCGCGATCGTGACGGCGCTGCTGTACACCGATCAGCGGATGCGCCGCGAGGGCATGGACATCGAGCTGGCCAGGATGGCCGGCCAGCCGCCACCGTGATCCCGGTCGACGTCGACCGGGACGAGGCGCGCGAGGCCGCGCGCCGCGAGCTCGCCGATCCCCTCTACCAGGCCGCCGAGCCGTCGCTCGTCGAGCGGACCGCGCGGTGGCTCGGCGCGGTGCTCACCGAGCTGTTCACCGGCATCGGCGCCGCCGTTCCCGGCGGCGTGGCGGGCCTGATCGTGCTGGCGCTGCTCGCCGTGCTGGTGGTGGTGATCGTCCGGCTGCGGGCCGGCCCGGTCGCCCGCGGCGCCCGCCGCCGGCCGGCGTTGTTCGACGGCTCGGCGCGGTCGGCGGACGAGCAC
>NZ_DASZCQ010000120.1:0-46341 GCF_035942955.1 Actinophytocola sp.
CCGGCCTGCTGCGCCGGGGCCGGCGCACCGGCGCCGAGGCGGCCCTGCGCACCGGCGAGCCCGAGCTGGCTCGGACGCTGGCCGAGGCCGCGATCACCGCGGACCCGCTGGACGAGGCCGCGTACCGCCTGCTGATCCGGGCGCACGCCGACGCCGGCCGACCCGCCCACGCGCTGGCCGAGTACCACCGGCTTCGGGAAAGCCTGGCCACCGAGCTCGGCATCGACCCGGCTCCGCCGACCCGCGCCCTGCACCGGTCGATCCTGCAACGGCGCTGCAACGAGGCTCGGCAGGCCGCCGACCTTCGTTGAGAACGGCCGCCGCATCTAGGGTTGGGGCGTGTTCGTCCTCGCCAACGCCCGGGTCGTGACGCCGCGGCGGGTGCTGGATCCGGGCTGGCTGACCGTTGCCGGAGCGCGGATCGTGGCGGTGGGGGCGGGCGATCCGTCCAATGTAGACGCTGTGGTGCACGATCTCGGCGGCCGGCACGTGCTGCCCGGGTTCGTCGACCTGCACATGCACGGCGGCGGAGGCGCGCAGATCACCACGGACGACCCCGACGAGATCGGGACCGCGATCGCGTTCCACCGCCGGCACGGCACCACCAGCACGCTGGCCAGCCTGGTGACCGACGAGCTCGACCGGATGGCCGCGGCGGTGCGCACGATCGCCGGTCTGGTCCACGAGGATCCGGGCCTCGTCGGCGTCCACCTGGAAGGCCCGTTCCTCAACCCCGCCAAGCGCGGCTCGCACCACCGCGAGCACCTCCTCGCCCCGAGCCGCACCGCGCTGCGCCACCTGCTCGACGCCGGCGCCGGCACGATCCGGGTGGTGACGCTGGCCCCGGAGCTGCCCGGCGGGATGGACCTGGTGCACGAGCTGGTCGGCGCCGGCGTGATCGCGGCGGTCGGGCACACCGAGGCGACGTTCGACGAGGCGAGGGCGGCGTTCGCGGCCGGCGCCCGGCTGGCCACCCACCTGTTCAACGCCATGCGGCAGTTCCACCACCGCGACCCCGGTCCGGCCGGCGCCGCCCTCGCCGACGACGCGGTGACCTGCGAGCTGATCAACGACGGCTTCCACGTGCACCCGGCGGGGATCCGGATCGCGCTGGCCGCGGCCGGCCCGGAGCGGATCGCGTTCATCACCGACGCCACCCCGGCGGCCGGGATGACCGACGGGGAGTTCCGGCTCGGCCCCGTGCCGGTGCTCGCCCGCGACGGGCGGGTGACGCTGGCCGACGGCACGATCGCCGGCAGCACGCTCACCATGGACGCCACCGTCCGGCACGCCGTGCGGTGCGTCGGAATCCCGATCGTCGACGCGGCGATCGCGGCGGCCACCACGCCGGCCACGGTGCTCGGGATCGCCGACCGCACCGGGAGCATCCGGCCCGGCAAGGACGCCGATCTGGTGATCCTGTCCGACCGGCTGCGGGTCGACGCCGTCCTGGCCCGCGGCGCCGTCGTCCACGGCACGCTGCCATGAAAAGCCACCGTCGCATGTGGATCGGAGCGCTCGTCGCGATCGCGGCGGCGGGGCTGGCCATCCCGCTGCTGCGCACCCAGGATCCCCCGCCGCCGGCGCCGGAGCCGCCGCCCGCGGCCGTGCCGCCGTTGGTCTACGCCATCGACTTCGCCGACGACCGGCACGGCTTCGCGCTGTGGGGCCGGTGCGTCGGCGAGTCGGACCACCCGTGCGAAAGCCGGCTGCTGGTCACCGAGGACGGCATGGCCTGGCGGTCGCAGGCGTTCGCGACGGAAGAGCTGGCGTCGCCGTCCAGCCTCGTCGGGCGGGTGGTCGCGCTCGGCGCCGGCCGGGTGCTGCTGACCGACCTCGAGGGCGGCGCCCGTTTCCACAGCGCCGACGCCGGCCGGACCTGGCGCGCCGTCCCGGCCGTGCCCGACTCCGAGGTCGCCGAGATCCCGCCGGACGGGCTGCTGGAGGCCCACTGCGCAGACGCCGCCGACGCCGGCTCCTGCCGGATCGCGGTCACCCTGCCCGACTCCGGGCACCGCGCCTGGCTGACCACCGCGCCCGCCCTCGGCCAGCCCTCGCCCGAGCAGCGCCCGCTGGCCGACGGCAGCTGGTGGGTCAACGGCCGGGACCGGTCGACCGGGCAGTGGTCGGTGGCGGTCAGTCGGGACGCGGGGCGGACCTGGTCGACAGCCGTCCTGCCGTTCCCGCCCGTCCCGGCCTACATCCGGGTGTCCCCGCCGGCCATCGCCGGCACCGGGCCAAGCGTCTACGCCCTGGCCACCGCGTCGCTTCCGGACACCCTCGAATCCAGGACCCTGCTGGCGATCTTCCACAGCGGCGACGGCGGCCAGACCTGGACGCAGACCTGGCGCATCAAGGACCAGCCGCCCCGCACGCTGGGCGGCGCCGCCGTCGTCACCCCGGACGGCGCCCTGCTCGTCGCACCCGACGACATCGTCGGCTCCCCGTACCGCAGCCGCGACGGCGGCCGCACCTTCACCGCGGCCACCGACGCTCCACGACTTGCCGCCGTCCGCCGCACCCGCACCGGCTACCTGGCCTCCGCCCCCGACCGACCGCAAGGGCACTACCGGATGTCGACCGACGGAGCCGGCTGGACCGACGTCCGGCTGCCCGACCGTTAGCCGGTCGCCAGCCGGGCGAACGACGACAGCACGTCCGGCCGGGCGACCACGATCCGCTTCCTGGCGGTGAGCACCACGTGGCGGCCCCGCAGCACCGCGATCGACCTGGCCACCGCGCGCCGCGACGCGCCAACCGAGTTGGCCACGTCCTGTTGGGTCAGCGGCATCATGATGACGATGCCCTCCCGGCCGGCGATGCCGTACCGGTCGGCCAGCTGCAGCAGGTAGGCGGCGACCCGCTGGCTCACGTCGAGCGTCGCGCTGGACACCCGCATGGTCTCGGCCTCCTGCAACCGCTCCGCCAGCATCTTGATCACCCCGACGGCGATGCCGGGGCGCGCGTACAGGCTGGCGACGAACTGCTGGCCGCTGAGCAGAACGGCGTCCACCCGCTGCAGCGCCCGCACCGTACCCATCCGGGGCCAGTGGTGGATCGCGGCGAGATCACCGATCATGTCGCCCGGACCGCGCAGGGCCAGCAGCACCTCGTGCCCGTCCTGGGAGGTCACGGTGATCCGCACCCAGCCCGACCGCAGCACGTATACGTAGTCCGTCGGATCGCCCTGATGCATCAGCAGATCGTCCCGGGCAAAAGTGCGCTGCTGCCCCGGCCCGAGCAGGAAGTCGCAATCGTCGGGTTCCAGAAAGGCCAATAACGAGCCAAGTACCACGGCATTGGAGTCCGCCATCACAACCCCTCGCGACGAGTGCCCGCAGACGCGTGGCCGACTCGTTTGTGGCAGTGTCGCCCACGCGACGTGATCCCTGTGCAAGGGGTGAGTCGTAGCGCCGGCGATCATGACGGCCGGTCGGCTCGATCCGGCAAATGCCACTAGGGCTCCCGCCATATGGGTGCCCCATGTGGGGCGGTGTGGTAGACGGGTTCGGTGAACTGTTCGTCGAGTTCGACGGCAGCGGTGGATTCGACGTCCACCCACGGGGGTAGGAGGGGTGAGCGTGCGGTGTGATGATTTCGAGGCGGAGCAGCGCGCCCGCGAATGGTTTCATTCGCTGGTGGTGCCGCCCGGCGCCTGGACGATCATGCGGGTGGACGGGCGGGGTTTCTCGCGCTTCACCGAGAATCGCTTCGACAAGCCGTTCGACTTACGGTTCTCCGGGATGATGACCGCGACCGCGGAGGCCATGCTCGCCGAGTTCAACGGTCGGTACGCCTACACCGAGAGCGACGAGATCTCCATTTTGCTGGACCCGACCGTCGATTTGTTCGGCCGCACCGTGGAGAAGCTGGTGTCCATCTCGGCCGGGATCGCGTCCGCGGCGTTCACCCACGCCGCCGGCGAGCCGGCCCATTTCGACAGCCGGGTCTGGCTGGGCACCAGCGCCGACGACGTGGTCGACTACTTCTCCTGGCGGCAGGCCGACGCCACCCGCTGCGCGCTCAACGGCTGGTGCTACTGGACCCTGCGCCAGCACGGCAAGTCCCGCCAGGAGGCCACCAAGGCGCTGGAGGGCACGAGCACCGCGGACAAGAACGAGCTACTGTTCCGGCACGGCATCAACTTCAACGAGCTGCCCACGTGGCAGCGCCGCGGCCTCGGCCTGTGGTGGAAGACCTACGACCGCGCCGGCTACGACCCGCTGCGGCGGATCCCGGTCACCGCCACCCGCCGCCGCATCCACACCGAGCGGGACCTGCCGATGAAGGACGACTACCGCGAGCTGATCGCCCGGCTGATCCGGCCGACGTGACGTTCCCGATCGGTCGCGCGGCCACGCTGCCGGAGCTGGAAGCGGATCCGCATCCGCTGCTGGCCCGTCTGCGCGCCGTCGAGCCGGTCTCCTGGCTGCCGGTGCTCGACGGGTGGCTCGTCACCCGCTACGACCTCGCCGTGCGGGTGATGCGCGACCCGCGGACGTTCACCGTGGACGACCCGCGGTTCTCCACCGCCCGGGTGGTCGGGCCCAGCATGCTGTCGTTGGACGGTCCCGAGCACGCCCGCCACCGCGAGCCGTTCGCGCACGCGTTCCGCCCGGCCGCGGTGCGGGGGCGGTTCACCGAGTTCGTCTCGGCCGAGACCGACCGGCTGATCTCCGCGATGAAGCCGGCCGGGCGGGCCGAGCTGCGCCGCGCCTACGCCGGCCCGCTCGCCGTCGCGGTCGTCGCCGAGGCGCTCGGCCTTGCCGACGTCGACGCGGCCACCGTCCTGTCCTGGTACGCCGCGATCGTCGAGGCGGTGTCCGAGGTGACCGCCGGCCGCCCGGTGACCGCCGCCGGCGCCGACGCGTTCGGCCAGCTGCGCGACCGGGTTTCGCGGACCATCTCCGGCCACGGCCCGCCGTCGGTCCTCGTCGACGCCGCCAGGGCACACGGGCTGCGCACCCCGGAGGTCGTGTCCAACGCGGCGGTGCTGATGTTCGGCGGCATCGACACCACCGAGGGGATGATCGCCAACGCGATCTGGCACCTGCTCGGTGCCGCGCCGGCGCTCGCGTCCGTCCGCTCCGACCCGGCCTTGCTGCACAACGCCGTCGAGGAGTCCGTCCGGATGGAGCCGGCGGCCGCCGTCGTCGACCGCTACGCCACGGCGGACGTGACGCTCGGCGGCGCCCCCGTCCGGCGCGGCGATCTCGTCACCGTGTCCATCGCCGGCGCCAACCGCGACCCGGCCGTGTTCGCCGACCCCGACGAGTTCGACCTCCACCGCGAGAACGTCAAACTCCACCTGGCCTTCGCCAAGGGCCCACACTTCTGCCTCGGCGCCCACCTCGCCCGCACCGAGGTCACCCTCGCCGTCGGCCGGCTCCTCGACCGCCTACCCGGCCTCCGCCTCGACCCCGACCACCCCACCTCCCCACGCGGCCTGGTCTTCCGCAAACCCCCGACCCTGCACGTGGTCTGGTAGCCCCGCTCGCCGCCTCCCGACCTCGGTACCATGACCGCCGCGGGCCGTTAGCTCAATTGGTAGAGCTGCAGACTTTTAATCTGTAGGTTCTGGGTTCGAGCCCCAGGCGGCCCACTCGACTCCGGCTACGCCGGTCTTGATCCGCTAGCACGCCCGGGCGGGCTGGGGGTTAGTCAGGTCGTGCCAACTGTCCTGAGCGCGCTTGGCTTCGCGGGCGATGCGGGCGTCGATCTCGCCCAACGCCTCCACGGCAAGATCGAGAAAGTCACGCAGGGCGCCGGCCTGGAACCGCAACGCGAGCCGGTCGGTGGGGCCACCGCAGTAGAAATCCGTGTCGGCGTTGCAGTGGACGTGGTATCTGATCGGGCAACCGTCGCCTATCACCACGAGTGAGCTGACGGCCGGCGAGTAGATCACGGTCACCTCCCGCGATCGCATGATTACGTATAGGAAACTATAGGCAGTTACGGTAACCTCGTCAACCAACTGGTATTGCCATCACTTGAGTAACCGTTGATACACACGGTTCACTGGCGGGAGCAGAGCAGTGCCACCACCCGCGTCACCAACGGTCGCAAGCTGGGAGCTGGTCCATAGGCTCCGGGAACGCCGACAAGAGGCCGGTGTCGAGGTTAGGACCATCACCCAGGCGCTCGGCTTCTCACGCAACTACTGGTCGGCCGTCGAGAACGGGCGCGCGATCCTGTCCGAGGAGAAATTGACCAGGCTGCTCGAGCTGCTCGAGTTCGACCACGACGAGCAGCAAGAACTGCTTGAACTGAGAGAGACGGCCAGGCAGCGAGGCTGGTGGACGCGCTACTCCGGACTGTTTGGCACCGAGCAACTGCGGCTCTACGGCCTCGAGTACGGCGCGCAGAGCATCCGAGCCTACGAAAGTCTGCTCATACCGGGGCTTCTGCAGACGGCGGACTACGCCAAGGCGCTCATTAGTGACAACGTCACGGTCCCCAAGGTCGAGGTTGACCAGAGGGTGGAAGTCCGAATGCGACGCCAGGAACGGCTCGTTGGCGAGGATCCACTAGAGTTCACCGCCGTGATCAGTCAGGCGGCGCTGCTCCAGGAGATCGGCGGATCCGCAGTCCTCCGTAGCCAGCTCAGGCATGTCGCCAACATGATCGAGCAACACCCGAACACCATCGAGGTGCGGGTGATTCCGTTCACGGCCAAGGCATGCGGACTGTTCGGCGTCGGGACATTCCACCTGCTCGACTTCATGAGTTCCCGGCTACGCACACTGGCTTGGCATGAAACGGTTACGGTGCAGAACATCATCGATGATCCAACCCAGGTGCGGGACCTCCTCACCAGCTACAACGATGCGCTTGAACGCACCGTGAGCGCCGAGGACTCGTTGAGGTTGATCCGTCAGCGGGTCCGGGAGCTGGCGTGATCGCCGGGAGCGATACGGTGGCCGACTCGGACCGGCCCGGTTGGATCACGAGTAGCTTCAGCAGCGGCTCGGGAAGCTGTGTGGAGGTTGCCTTCACCTGCGGCACGGTGTTGATCCGCGATAGCAAGGACCGGCGGACCGGGCGGCCGGTCATCGGGTTAGCCGCGGAAGGCTGGACAACCTTCCTCGCCACCATCATCGACTCTGTGTAGTAAGTCCACATAGGACGGCGGATGCACGCCGTTCGGTACGATCCACATGTGACTGGGCGTGATGAAGCCGTGACCCCGGGATCGCCCGCGGTCGAGGTGGGGGTGTTGCTCAGCCGCGAGCCCGACCCGATCGGTGAGTGGTTGGCGGATGGGGCGGCGTTCGATGCCGGTGGGGCGGATGCGCTGTGGGTGGACTGCGGGGCGGAGCCGGAGTGGGACGTGCTGGCGTTGGCGGCGGCGCTGGCGGTGGTCACGTTCAGGGCGCGGCTGGTCGTGGTGGGGGTCGAGGAGCCGGCGGAGCGGACCGTGGACACGGTGGGGCGGCTGAGCCGGGGGCGGCTGGTGCTCGGGGAGCCCGAGGGGTGGGTGCGGGTGCCGGTGCCGGATGGGCGGGCGGCGTGGCGGGCGACCTGCGCCGAAGCGGCCGAAAACGGGGCGCGGGGCGTGGTGGTGCCGGCGGATCCGCGGGTGTTGGACATCCTGCGGAACCCGGACGACCCTGGTGATCGTCACGATCTGCAGCTTGCTCAGGGGTGAGACATTGCGCTCGCCGGGCCGGAGATCGATGATGTAGGACGGTACACAGTATGCGGTCACGATCCCTGGAGGATGGAGGACCGGCGGTGGAGGAGCTGACACGGCGCAGGTTCCTGGGGTTGGGCGCCGCGGGCACGGGGGCGGCGCTTGGCGTCACGGCGCTCGGGTTCGACGTCGCCGAGGCCACGGCGGTCAAGCAGCACTTGCGGATCCAGGACGCCACCGTCTCGCGGTCCGTCTGCCCCTACTGCGCGGTGGGGTGCTCGCTGCTGGCCTACACCAAGAAGAACGCCGACGGCAAGGTCGAGCTGCTGCAGATCGAGGGCGACCCGGACAGCCCGGTCAACGAGGGAACCCTGTGCCCGAAGGGGGCGACCTCGCTCGAGCTGGCCATCTCCCGCCGGCGCGTGCCAAGCCCGCTGTACCGGGCGCCGGGCGCGACCGAGTGGCAGTCGGTGTCCTGGGACTTCACGCTGGACAAGCTGGCCCAGAACATCAAGGCGTCCCGGGACCGCACGTTCATCACCACCGACGCCAACGGCAACATCGTCAACCGCTGCGAGGGCATCGCCTTCGCCGGCGGCGCCGCGTTCAGCTCGGAGGAGGGCTACCTCGCCACCAAGCTGATGCGTGGCTTAGGCCTGGTCCATCTGGAGCAACAGGCGCGTGTTTGACACGGCCCCACGGTGGTCAGTTTGGCCGCCACGTTCGGCCGAGGGGCCATGACCAACCACTGGCGTGACATTCGGCATGCCGACCTGATCCTCGTCAACGGGGCCAACCCCGCCGAGGCCCACCCGGTCGGCTTCCGCTGGCTCATGCGGGCCAAGCTGGACCGCGGCGCGAAGATCATCCACGCCGATCCGCGGTTCACCCGGACCTCCGCGGTCGCCGACCGGCACCTGCGGATCCGCACCGGCACCGACGTCGCCTACTTCGGCGGGTTGATCAACTACGTCCTGCAGAACAACCTCTACCACAAGGAGTACGTGGAGTACGCCACCAACGCGGGCCTCGTGGTGAGCGCGGACTACAAGTTCGAAGACGGGATGTTCAACGGCTTCAACGCGCAGACCAGCAGCTACAACGCGCAGGCCTGGGCGTACGAGACCGAGGGCGGCAACGCCAAGGTGGACATCAACCACCCCCGCTCGGTGCTCAACCTGCTGCGCCAGCACTACAGCCGCTACACCCCGGAGATGGTCGAGCGCATCACGGGCATCCCGCGCGACCAGTTCCTCGAGGTGGCCAGGATGGTCGGCGAGATGGGCCGGCCGGACAAGGTGATGACGATCGTCTACGCGGTCGGCCTGACCCACCACACCACCGGCGTGCAGCTGATCCGCTCGGGGGCGATCCTCCAGCTGTTGCTGGGAAACATGGGACGCCCGGGTGGCGGGATGAACGCCGAGCGCGGCCACGCCAACATCCAGGGCAACACCGACCACGCGATCTCGTGGGAGATCCTGCCCGGCTACCTGCGGATCCCGGCGCCGGGACAGAAGACCCTTGCCGACTACCTCGCCGTGAGCGCGAGCAAGAAGCTGCGCCCCAACGCGATGAACTTCTTCGGCGAGAACTACGGCAAGTTCATGGTGAGCCTGCTCAAGGCGTGGTACGGCGACGCGGCGCGGCCGGACAACGAGTTCGCCTTCCACCACATCCCCAAGCCGGCGGCGAACGCGTCCTGGATCTCGATCTACGACCAGGCACTGCGCGGCCGGATGGAAGGGGTCATGCTGTCCGGCATGACGGCCACCAGCATCGGGCCGGACTCCAACCAGGTGCTCCAGGCGCTGTCCAAGCTCAAGTGGCTGTGCGTCATGGACCCGTTCAACACCACCAGCTCGGAGTTCTGGAAGGCGCCCGGGATGGATCCGGCCAGCATCCAGACCGAGGTGTTCATGCTCCCGGCCACGCACTGGATCGAAAAGGACGGCTCGTTCACCAACAGCGGCCGCTGGGCGCAGTGGAAGGACCAGGTCATTCCCCCGGAGGGCGAGGCCCGGCACGACCACTGGATCCTCGCCGAGCTGTTCGACCGGGTCAGGGGCCTGTACCAGCAGCAGGGCGGCAAGTTCCCCGACCCGATCCTGCACATGACGATGCCCTACAAGGATCCGCGCAAGCCGGAGCTGGACGAGATCGCCCAGGAGATCAACGGCAAGAACCTCGTCACCGGCAAGCGGTTGGCGACCTTCGCCGACCTCAAGGACGACGGCACGACCACCGCAGGAGACTGGATCTACACCGGGCACTATCCGGAGAGCGGCAACCTGACCAAGCGCCGCGACGGCGTGCAGGACCCGAAGAAGAACGACCCGACCGGTATGGGCTTCTATCCCAACTGGGCGTGGGCCTGGCCGCTCAACCGCCGGGTGCTGTACAACCGCGCGTCGGCCGATCCGCAGGGCCGGCCGTGGGACCCGAAGCGGCCGGGCATCGCCTGGGACGCCGCCGCGGGCAAGTGGGTGGGCGACGTGCCGGACTACCCGGCGACCATGGCGCCCGGCCCGGACGCCCTGCTGCCGTTCATCATGACCGGTGAGGGCACCGGGCGGATCTTCAGCAACGGGGTCGCGGACGGGCCGTTCCCCGAGCACTACGAGCCGGTCGAGTCGCCGGTGCCGAACCCGCTGCATCCACGGGTGTCGGTGACGCCCGCGGCCTTCCACTACGACGAGAAGGCGGGCCGGCCCAACCGCTACGGCACCGTGGCCGACTACCCGTACGTGGCGACGTCGTACCGCCTCACCGAGCATGAGCACTATGTCACCCAGCACGTCGAGCACCTCGTGCAGCTGCAGCCGGAGGCGTTCGTCGAGGTGCCCGCCGAGCTGGCCGCCGAGAAGGGCATCGCCAACGGCGACCTGGTCCGGGTGTCGTCCAAGCGCGGCAAGCTCGAGGTGCGGGCCGTGGTGACGAGGCGCCTCGGTCCACTGCAGATCGACGGGAAGAAGGTCTACCAGATCGGCATCCCCATCCACTGGGGCTTCGTCGGCATCAACACCGGCCAGCACTGGCTGGCCAACGCGCTCACCCCGTTCGTCGGCGACGCCAGCTCGCGGACCCCGGAGTTCAAGGCGTTCCTCGTCAACATCGAGAAAATGTGATGAATCCGTGGGCCGCTCCGCGACGGCGGGCAGAGGCACTGCGCGAACGGTATTCCTTCGCGGCGGAGCTGCTCACCCTCTACCTGGCCCTGCTCGAGGTCTGGCAGGAGGCGTGGGCGGCCGCGCGGGCGCAGCCGCCGGACGCGCTCGCCGGTTGGGCCGCGCACGAGGTCATGCCCAAAGTCGTTGCGGCGACGGCGGAATCGGGGCCCGAGCCGCTCGCCAGGAGCCTGGCGGCCGACCTCGACGGGGCGGAGGAGCTGCTCGCCGCGTGGCTGGCCGGCGAGGAGCTCGTGCCGGTGGAGCGCTACCTCGCCAGGGCCACGCTGCACGGACCGCTGCGGGCGGTGGACGCCGCCGCCGCGTGCGCCGGGGATCCCTCGCCGCGGGGCGACCGGCGCTGCCCGCGCTGCGGCGGTCCACCGCAGCTGAGCTTCCACACCGAGACCGGCGACCGGCTGGTGAGCGGGCACCGCAAGCTGCAGTGCGCGCGGTGCGCGGAGAGCTGGAGCTTCTCCAGCAGCAGCTGCGCCTACTGTGGCGAGGCGAAGCGGACCGTCTACGCCGAGCAGACCGACGGTCCCCGGGTGGGCAGGCCCGACGCCGGCGGCGCGACCTTCCCGCACATCCGGCTCGAAGCGTGCACCAACTGCCGGCGGTACCTGATCGACGTCGACCTCGGCCGCGATCCCAAGGCGGTGCCGGAGGTCGACGAGCTGGCGGCCCTGCCGCTCGACCTTTACGCCACCGAGCAAGGCTTTTCCAAGATCACACCCAACGTGATGGGGTTCTGACATGGCGGAGATCACGCCTGGCCGGGCCTACGGGTTCTTCACCGACACGAGCGTGTGCATCGGCTGCAAGGCCTGCGAAGTCGCCTGCAAGGAGTGGAACGAGCTGCCCGGCAACGAGCCGCTCTTCGGCGACGGCTATGACAACACCGGCAGCCTCGACGCCCAGAACTGGCGGCACGTCGAGTTCATCGACAACGTGCCGGACTCCACGATGGGCACCGGGGCCGGCAAGGCCTGGCTGATGATGTCGGACGTCTGCAAGCACTGCCAGCAGGCCAGCTGCATGGAGGTCTGCCCGACCGGGGCGATCATCCGGACCGAGTTCGACAGCGTCTACATCCAGCCCGACGTGTGCAACGGCTGCCGCAACTGCATCGCCGCGTGCCCGTACGGCGTGATCGAGCAGGATCGGGACAACGGCGTCGCGCAGAAGTGCACGCTGTGCTACGACCGGCTGCAGGGCAACATGGAACCGGCCTGCGCCAAGGCGTGCCCGACCGACTCGATCCAGTTCGGACCGGTCGACGAGCTGCGGGAGATGGCCCGGCAACGGGTCAGCGACCTGCACGACCAGGGCGTCACCGAGGCGCGGCTGTACGGCGACGACGAGTCGGTCTACGGCGGGCTCAACGCGTTCTTCCTGCTCATGGACGAGCCGGAGGCGTACAAGATGCCCAACGCGCAGAACGCCGTGCTGCCAAGGCGAAACAACCTCGGCGGCTACCTCGGGGCGCTGGGCACCGCGGTGCTGGCCGTGCTCGGCGGGCTGTTCGCGCTGCGCCGGCGCCGCGAGCCGGTGCCGGCAACGGGGCCGGCCGCCGAGCCCGACATCGAGACACCCGCCGCACCCGATGCGGCGCCGGACAAGCCATCGGAGCCGAAGGCGGGTGATCAATGATGTCGGCGCTTGCGGAACCGGCCCAGCACTTCGCCCGATCGCCCGACTGGACCTGGTACATCCTGGCCTACTTCTTCTTCGCCGGGCTGTCCGGCGGGTCCTACGTGATCGCTTCACTGTTCCGCCTGCGCGGCGACCCGGCCGACGAGCCGGCGGCGCGGATCGGCTACTACGTCTCGTTCGCGGCGCTGCTCCCGTGCCCGGTCATGCTGATCCTCGACCTCGGCACGCCCTTGCGGTTCTGGCACATGCTGTGGAACACCACGCCGGGCGAGGCGGGCCTGAACTTCGAGGCGGCCTCGCCGATGTCGGTCGGCGTCTGGGCCCTGCTGATCTACGGCGCCTTCGCCACGGTGTCCTTTGTGGACTCCCTGGTCCGCGACGGGCGGCTGCGCTGGCCGTGGCTGGCGCGCCTGCTCGGCGGGGCGTTCGGCAAGGTGGTCGTCGCGGTCGGCGCCATCCTGGGTCTGTTCATCGCCGGCTACACCGGAGTTCTGCTGTCGGTGTCCAACCAGCCCGTGTGGAGCGACACCTGGGCGCTCGGCGGGCTGTTCCTCGCCTCCGGCCTTTCCGGCTCGGCCGCGCTGATGCTGTTCCTGCTGCGCTACCGCCGCGCGGCCGAACCGAGCTCCGGCCCGCTGATCGTCTCCGAGCGACTCTACGCGGTCCTCGAGCTCGCCCTCATCGTGATCTTCGCGATCACACTGATCCCGGCCGGCGCGTTCGATCTCGCCTTCGGCTACCCGTGGATCCTGCTGTGGCTGGTGGCCCTTGCCGGCCTCGTGCCGGGCATCGGCGGCCTGCTCACCAGCCGGCTCGCGGTGACTCCCGAGGGTGTGACGGTGCCCGTCCAGTCCGCGTCCGCGGTGCGCTCCATCGCCACACCGTTGCTGATCCTGGCCGGAGTCCTGGCCCTGCGCGCCGCCGTGATCTTCAGCATTCAGTGATGCCCACCGTCGAGCAGGTCACCCGGGCTCTGGCCACGGTCAAGGATCCGGAGATTCACCGGCCGATCACCGAGCTCGACATGGTCTCCGGCATCGACATCGCGTCGAACGGGGCCGTCCGCGTCTCGGTGCTGCTCACCATCCAGGGTTGCCCGCTGCACGACCGGATCCGGAACGATGTCATGACCGCTGTGTCCACAGTGGAGGGCGTGTCCCGGGTCTACGTCGAGTTCGGCGTCATGAGCGACGAGCAACGCCAAGCCCTGCAACACAAGCTGATGGGCGACCGGGCCACGCGGGACATCCCCTTCGCCCGGCCCGGGTCGCTCACCCGGATCTACGCCGTCGCCAGCGGAAAGGGCGGCGTCGGAAAGTCGTCCGTCACGGTCAACCTGGCCGCCGCGTTCGCCGCCATGGGCCGCACGGTCGGCATCGTCGACGCCGATATCTACGGCCACTCCATTCCCCGCATGCTCGGCGTGACCGGCAAGCCCACCCAGGTCCAGCAGATGATCATGCCTCCGTCGGCGCGGGGGATCAAGGTCATCTCCATCGGCATGTTCACCACCGGCAACACACCCGTGGTGTGGCGCGGCCCCATGCTGCACCGCGCCCTGACCCAGTTCCTGACCGACGTCTACTGGGGCGACCTCGACATCCTCCTGCTCGACCTCCCACCGGGCACCGGCGACATCGCCATCTCCATCGGCCAGCTCCTGCCGACCGCGGACATCCTCGTCGTCACCACGCCGCAGGCCGCCGCCGCCGAAGTCGCCGAACGAGCCGGCGCCATCGCCGCGCAGACCCGCCAGCGCATCGCCGGCATCATCGAGAACATGTCGTGGCTCCCCTGCCCCCACTGCGGCGAGAAAATCGACGTCTTCGGCACCGGCGGCGGCCAGTCGGTGGCCGAGTCCCTCACCCGGCTCCTCGGCGGCCACATCCCCCTCCTCGGCCAGATCCCCCTCGACCCGCGGCTGCGCACCCACGCCGACACCGGCGACCCCCTCGTCCTCGCCGACCCCGACACCCCCGCCGCCAAAGAGCTCCGCGCCATCGCCGACAAGCTCACCGCCCGCGGCCGCGGCCTCGCCGGTCGCCCCCTCGGCCTCACCCCGGTCCCCCACCACGGCTGACCCAAGCCGCCCGCGCCGAAGTTGGGTGGGGGGTTACCCCGGGACGGCGTGGGGTGACGATTCGGCGTCAGAATGTCGGGGTTCTTGGCGAAGGGAGTCGACATGGCAGTTCTGAGGATGCACCGCTACTCGGTTGACCCGGCGGACCTCGACGAGCTGATCAAGCGCCGGGCCGCGTTGATCGAGGCTCTTCGGGCGGCTGACTACAAGTTGATCCATACCCGGTTGACCAGGCTCGAGGATGGGACGTTCTCCGACGTGTGGGTGTGGGACTCGGTGGAGACGATGAAGGCGGTGGGCGCGGATCTGCCGAACTTCCCGCAGGCCGCGGCCGCGCTGTCGCTGACGAGGGACCGGACCGACATTGACGGGGAGATCGTCGACGAGCGGTAGCTCCCGGTTGACAGATCGTGCCGATGCGACAGGGTTAGCGGATGGAGGCGTTCAGGGGCTGGTGCCCCTCCCGGTCTTCAAAACCGGTGTGGCCCGGAATCCGGGTCAGGCGGGTTCGATTCCCGTCCGCCTCCGCCACCACCCCCTGGAGGAGCGATGGACCGGCGTCGTGAGGTGCCCCGCACCGACGCCGTGCTCGCCGACCCACGGCTGGTCACGGCCACCACGATGCTGGGGCGGGCGCTGGTGAAAGGCGCGGTCACCCACGCGCAGGAGCGGGCACGGCGCGGGGAGATCGCACCGGAGGCGGTGGCGGACGCGGCGGTTGCGGCGTTGCCGAGCCGGGCGACCACGCTCACGCCGGTGATCAACGCGACCGGCGTCGTGCTGCACACCAACCTCGGCCGGGCCCCGCTCTCGGCGGCCGCGATCGACGCCCTGCACGCCGCGGCGGGGCACACCGACGTCGAGTTCGACCTGGCCACCGGGAACCGGGCGCGGCGCGGGCGGGGGACGCTCGATGCCCTGGCCGCCGCCGTGCCGGACGCCGAGGCGGTGCACGTCGTCAACAATGGCGCGGCGGCGCTGGCCCTTGCGGCGACCGCGCTGGCGGCGGGGCGGCACATCGTGGTCAGCCGGGGGGAGCTGATCGAGATAGGCGACGGGTTCCGGCTGCCGGAGCTGCTTCAGGCCACCGGCGCGCGGCTGCGCGAGGTGGGCACGACGAACCGCACGGCGCTGGCCGACTACGAGCGGGCCATCGACCCCGACACCGCCTTCCTGCTCAAGGTGCACCCGGCCAATTTCGCGATCAAGGGGTTCACGTCGGCGGTGCCCACGCGGGAGCTGGCGACGCTGGGGCTTCCGGTCGTCGTGGACATCGGCTCGGGCCTGCTCAACCCCGAGCCGCTGCTGCCGGACGAGCCGGACGCGACCAGCGCGATCAACGACGGCGCCGCGCTGGTCACGGCCAGCGGGGACAAGCTGCTCGGCGGGCCGCAGGCGGGTCTCATCCTCGGCCGGGCCGACCTCGTCGAGCGGCTGCGCCGGCATCCCCTCGCCAGGGCCCTGCGCGTCGACAAGCTCACCCTCGCCGCACTGGAGGCGACGCTGCGCGGGCCGGAGTCGCCCACGTGGCAGGCGCTGCGCCGGCACCCGGACCGGCTGCGGGAGCGTGCCGGGGCGCTGGCCGAACGGCTGCGGGAGCACGGGATCACCGCCGAGGCGGTGGGCACGGTGAGCGTGGTGGGCGGCGGGGGCGCACCGGAGGTCGAGCTGCCGTCCTGGGCGGTCGCGCTCGACCCCGCGCTCGCGGAGCCGTTGCGCGCCAAGGCGATCGTGGGCCGGGTGGAGCGCGGGCGGCTGCTGCTGGACCTGCGCTGCGTTCCCCCCGGGCTGGACGACGCGGTGTACGCCGCCGTCGCAAAGGACTGACATGCACGTCATCGCCACCGCCGGCCACGTCGACCACGGCAAGTCGACGCTGGTCCGCGCGCTGACCGGGATGGAGCCGGACCGGTGGGCCGAGGAGCGGCGCCGGGGCCTGACGATCGACCTCGGCTTCGCCTGGGCGGAGCTGCGGCCGGGAGTGACGGTGGCCTTCGTCGACGTGCCCGGGCACGAACGGTTCGTCCCGAACATGCTCGCCGGCATCGGCCCGGTGCCGGCCGCGCTGTTCGTCGTGGCCGCCGACGAGGGCTGGATGCCGCAGTCGGCCGAGCATCTCGCGGCGCTGCACGCTCTCGACGTCCGGCACGGGCTGTGCGTGATCACCCGAAGCGACCTCGCCGACCCGGAGCCCGCGATGCGCCAGGCGCTGGCCGAGATCGCGCGCACGTCGCTCGGCGAGGTGGAGGCGGTGGCGGTGAGCGCGCCGGCCGGAACCGGGCTGCCCGAGCTGCGCACCGCGCTCGACCGGCTGCTCGCCGGCCTGCCCCGGCCCGACCTCGACGCGCCGGTGCGGCTGTGGATCGACCGTAGCTTCACCATCCGCGGCAGCGGAACCGTCGTGACCGGCACCCTGGCCGCCGGCCGGATGCGGGTCGGCGACGAGCTCGAGGTCGCCTCCCTCGGCCGCACGGCCCGGATCCGGGCGCTGCAGTCCCTCGGCCGGCCTGTGTCCGAGGTGGACGCTGTGGCCCGGGTCGCGGTGAACCTGCGCGGCATCGAGCGCCACGAGCTGCGCCGCGGCGACGCATTGCTGACGCCGCAACGGTTCCACCACACCGACACGATCGACGTCCGGGTGCACGGCGATCCCGTTGAGTCCCTGCCGCGCAGCGTGATGCTGCACCTCGGCTCGGCGGCGGTGTCCGCCCTGGTGCGCCCGATCGGCGTCGACACCGCGCGGCTGACGCTGGCGCACCCGCTGCCGCTGCGCATCGGTGACCGCGGCCTGCTGCGCAACCCGGGAGCGCATCACGTCAGCGGCGGCACGACCGTGCTCGACGTCGCCCCGCCGGCGCTGGTCCGCCGCGGCGCCGCGAAGGCGCGGGCCAAGATCCTGGCCGAGCTGGACGGGCGCCCCGACGAGCGCTCGGAGCTGCGCCGCCGCGGGATCGTGCGGCAGCGGGACCTGCAGCGCATGGGCGTGACCAGCACGGCCGGCCCGGTCGGCGACGGCTGGCTGATCGACGAGCGGCTCGAGGCCCGGCTGCGCGACCGGCTCCAGCGGCTGGTCGAAGACTGGCGGCGGGACCATCCCCTCGAGCTCGGCCCGCCCGTCGACGTGGTCCGCCAGGCGCTCCGGCTGCCCGACCGCTCCCTGGTGCACCCCCTGGTGACGCCGCCGCTGGCCATCCGCGGCGGCCGGGTCGCCCCCGCCGACCAGCAGGCGACCCTGCCGGCGCCGGTGCGCGCGGCCGTGGAGAAGGTCCGGGCCGAGCTCGCGGCGAGCCCGTTCGCCGCACCGCCGACCGAACGCCTCGCCGAGCTGGGCCTCGGGCCGCGCGAGCTGGCCGCCGCGGTGCGCGTCGGCGCCCTGGTCCGCATCGCCGAGGGCGTCGTGCTGCTGCCGCAGAGCATCCGGGACGCGGCCGCCGCGCTCGGCGCGCTGCCGCAACCCTTCACGGTCAGCGAGGCCCGCAAGGCGCTGGACACCACGCGCCGGGTTGCCGTGCCGCTGCTGGAGATGCTCGACCGCAAGGGCCTCACCCAACGCCTCCCCGACGACCGCAGGAGGGTACGCCGATGACCGCGACCGAAGCCGTCCGCCTCACCCGGTACGCCCACGGCGGCGGCTGTGCCTGCAAGATCCCGCCCGGCGAGCTGGACGAGATGGTGCGCGGCCTTGCCGGCGCCGACCCGGTCCACGAGCCGCTCGGCGAACTGTTGGTGGGGCTGGACACCGGCGACGACGCGGCCGTTGTGCGGATCGAGAACGGCCGGGCGCTGGTGATGACGACCGACTTCTTCACCCCGGTGGTCGACGACGCCTTCGACTGGGGCCGGATCGCGGCCGCGAACGCACTGTCCGATGTGTACGCCATGGGCGGCCAGCCGCTGGTCGCGGTCAACCTCCTCGGCTGGCCCCGCGACGTGCTGCCGTTCGAGCTGGCCGGCGAGGTGCTGCGCGGCGGGCTTTCGGTCGCGCACGAGGCCGGCTGCCATGTCGCGGGCGGGCACAGCATCGACGACCCGGAGCCGAAGTACGGCCTTGCCGTCACCGGGATCGCCGACCCGGACACGTTGATGCGCAACGACACCGGCCGCCCCGGCCAGCCGCTGACCCTGACCAAGCCGCTTGGCGTCGGCGTGCTCAACAGCCGGCACAAGGCCACCGGCGAGGTCTTCGCCGAGGCGATCGACAGCATGACCCGGCTCAACCGCGACGCCGCCCGCGCCGCCGTCGCCGCCGGGATCCGGTGCGCCACCGACGTCACCGGGTTCGGCCTGCTCGGCCATCTCTACAAGCTGGCCAAGGCGAGCGGCGTCAGCGCGATCGTCGACTCCGCCGCGGTGCCGTACCTGGCGCCGGCCCGCGCGGCGCTGCGCGACGGCTTCGTCAGCGGCGGAACCCGGCGCAACCTGCAGTGGGTGTCACCGCACGCCGACCTGTCCGCGGTCACCGAGGACGAGGCGCTGCTGCTCGCCGACGCCCAGACCTCCGGCGGCCTGCTGCTCGCCGGCGAGCTGCCCGGCCACCCGGTCATCGGCGAGCTGGTCCCCCGCGGCGAACACGTCCTCGTCGTGCGTTAGGCCCCTTGTTGACCTTGACCGGGGCCGACGCACGCCCGTAGTGTTGTTCCACTGTACGAGTTTCGTTCCGCCACACGGCACAGCATCGGGCTGGAGGCGATGGCACTCGCGCTGGAGCGGTTGACGGTCATCGATCTCACCCAGGTGATGGCCGGGCCGTTCTGCTGCCAGCTGCTCGGTGACCTCGGCGCCGACGTGATCAAGATCGAGCCTCCCGGGCGGGGCGACGCCACCCGGGAGGCCACCGGACACCGGTTGCCGCACGGGGAAAGCGCCGCATTCCTCGCCGTCAACCGCAACAAGCGCAGCGTCGCGCTCGATCTGCGCACCGACGCCGGCCGCGCGGCCTTCCACCGCCTCGTGTCCGGAGCCGACGTGGTGGTGGAGAGCTTCCGGCCCGGGGTCGCCGCCCGGCTCGGCGTGGACTACCCGACGCTGCGCGAGCTCAACGAAGGCCTCGTCTACGCCTCGATCTCCGGCTTCGGGCAGACCGGGCCGTACGCCGACCGGCCCGGCTACGACCTGATCGCGCAGGCCATGTCGGGGATCATGAGCGTGACCGGCGACGCCGGCGGCACCCCGGTCAAGTGCGGGGTGCCGGTGTCCGACCTGTCCGCGGGCCTGCTGTGCGCGGTCGGCATCCTCAGTGCCTGCCTGGCCCGCGCGGTCACCGGGCGCGGGCAGGCGGTGGACACCTCGCTGTACGACTCGGCGCTGGCGATGTCGGTGTGGGAGACCGCCGAGCTGTGGGCCACCGGGCGCGCGCCGGGGCGGCTGGGCTCGGCGCACCGGGTGAACGCGCCGTACCAGGCCTTTCCCACCCGGGACGGCTACCTCACGATCGGAGCCGGCAACGAGCGGCTGTGGGAGCGGCTCTGCGGTGTGCTGCACCGCCCGGATCTCCTTGCCGACCAACGGTTCGGCAGCAACGCCGACCGGGTGCGGCACCAGGGCGAGCTGGCCGCCGAGCTGGGCCGCACACTGTCCACACGCGACACGGCGGAGTGGATGGCGATGCTTGGCGACGCCGGGATACCGGCCGGCCCGATCCGCGACTACGCGCAGTCGTGCGCCGATCCGCACACGCTGGCCCGGGAGATGGTGGTGGAGCTGGACCATCCGGTCGAGGGTCGGGTGCGGGCACTCGGCATCCCGGTGAAGCTGAGCGAGACCCCGGGGCGGATCCGGCGGCCGCCGCCGCGGCTCGGCGAGCACACCGACGAGGTCCTCGCGGCGGCGGGATTGTCCACCGACGAGATCCGCTCGCTGCGCACCGGGGGTGTCGCCGGATGACCGAGCTGCTGGTGAGCGTGGACGGACCGGTGGCAACGGCGACCGTGAACCGGCCCGCCGCGCGCAACGCGATGACCATGGCGATGTACGACGCGCTGGCGCAGTTCTGCGACCGGGTGGACGGCGACCCCGAGGTGCGGGTCGCGGTGCTGCGCGGGGCCGGCGGCAAGGCCTTCGTGGCCGGCACGGACATCAACCACTTCCGCGACTTCCGCGGCGCCGAGGACGGCATCGCCTACGAGCAACGCATCGAGGCCGTGCTCGACCGGCTCGAGCGGGTCGCCGTGCCGACGGTCGCGGTCGTCGAGGGCTACGCGACCGGTGGCGGCCTGTCCCTCGCGGCGGCTTGCGATCTGCGGCTGTGCGGGCCCGACGCGCGGTTCGGGCTGCCGATCGCGCGCACCCTCGGCAACTGCGTGTCGATGCCGACCTACGCCCGGCTGGTCCACCTGATCGGCGCGGCGCGCACGCTGCACCTGATCTACACGGCCGGATTCGTCGACGCCGACGAGGCGGTGCGCATCGGTCTGGCCTCGGAACTGTGCTCCGATGTGGACACTCGGCTGGCGGAGCTGTGCGACCAGCTCGCCGGCCACGCGCCGCTGACCATGCGGGCCAGCAAGATCGCGCTGCGCCGGCTGCGGAACCACGCGCTGCCAACGGATCGCGACCTGGTCGAGCTGTGCTACGGCAGCGAGGACTTCCGCGAGGGCGTCGCCGCGTTCCTCGACAAGCGCCCACCGCACTGGCACGGCCGCTGATGCGGCCGGGCTCAGCTTCCGTTGACCGGCGGGCGCCGGTAGCCGAGCGTGGCGCTGACCCGTTTGGCGGCCTCGGTCACCAGCGCGCCGTAGGAGACCCGCAGCCGCTCCGGCATCCGGCTGCCCGGCGCGGACACCGAGATGCTCGCCTCGGTCCGGCCCTCGTGATCGAAGATCGGCGAGGCGACGGCGGTGATGTCGGTCCGCCACTCGCCCACGTTCGTGGCGTAGCCGCGGTCGCGGACCGCGGCCAGCTCGGCGAGGAACTCGTCCCAGTCCACGATGGTCCGATCGGTGTAGCGCTCGAGCCGGTCCCCGACGATCGCCCGCACCTCGGCCTCCTTGCGGTGGGCCAGCATCGCCTTGCCGTTCGACGAGCCGTGCAGCGGCACGGCGCTGCCGAGCGGGATGACCGCGCGGATCGGGTGCCCGGTCTCCACCCGCTCGATCAGCACGGCCCGATTCCCTTGCAGCACCATCAGATGCGTGGTCTCCCCGGTCTCCCTGCGCAGCTCGTGCATGATCGGCAGCGCGGCGTCGCGCACGCCGATGTCGGCGATGGCGCGCTGGCCGATGTGCAGCGCCCTCGTGGTGAGCACCCACCGGGTGCTCTCCGTGCCGTCCGGGCAGATCCAGCCGGCCGTCCACAGTGTCTGAAGGGCGCGCTGCACCGTGCTCTTCGGCATCCGCAGCTTCCGCGCGAGCTCACCGACCCCGGCCGGCTGCGCGTAGGCCACCTCCTCGAGGACCCGGAAGGCGGAGAGCACGGTGCGCATTCCCTCGCTCATGGCCGCAGTGTAGGCACGCCGCGGTCACAGCCAGCCGGGCGCGACGAAGATCGTCCAGGCGAGCACGGGGGCCACGATGATCATGCTCAGACCCCAGATCATCAGCCCGCGGAACACCCGGTCCCGAACGTCCTCGGGACTGCTGGCGACGGTGAGCGCGCCGCTGGTGGAGAACGGGGAGGAGTCGACGACCGACGACGAGATGGCCAGCGCGATGATCAGGCCCACCGCGCCGACCTCGCCGGCGAGCAGGAACGGCACCGCGAGCGGGATGAGCGCGCCAAGGATCCCCGTCGTCGAGGCGAAGGCCGACACCGCCCCGCCGATCAGGCAGATCACGAACGCGGCCAGCAGCGGGATGCCGATGTCCGCCACGCTGTCGCCGAGCATGTCGATGGTGCCGACGCGTTCCAGCAGGGCCACGTAGGTCACCACGCCGCAGATCAGCAGCACGGTCGGCCAGGCGACCTGCGCCACGCCGGCCTTGGTGTCCTGCGGGAACAGCACGCAGATCACCGTGGCGATGCTCAGCGCGAGCAACCCCACGTCGATGTCGAACGCGAGCGCGCCGGCCACCAGGACGAGCAGGCCGGTCAGCGTGACGATCCGCTGCGCGTTGAGCGTGGTCACCTCGGTCACGGTGGTGGTCCGGGTGGCGATGGCGGCGCCCGTGCTGCCGCCGGAACCGTCCGGCTCGCGCTCGGGGTCGGGCTCGGATCCCGCGGCCCCCGGCTCCTCGACGCGCCGGCTGAGCAGCTCCCGGCCGCCGAACATCACGAAGACGACGACGCTGAGCAGCGCGTTGAACAGGAACGAGCTCGCCCACAGCAGGACCGGGTTGCCCGGCAGGTTGCTGCGCTCCACGACCCCGTTGGTGATCACGCCGAACACCCCGATCGGGGAGAATCCGCCCGCGCTGCCGCCGTTGATGATGAGCAGCCCCATCAGCATCGGGTTGATGCGGTGCCGAACCGCGAACGTCATGCCCACCGGCGCCATGATCGCCACCGCGCCGGGCACCACCGCCCCCACCGTGGTCAGCAGCGCGGTCACCAGGAACATCACCCACGGGATGAGGGCGATCCGCCCCTTCACCGCGCGGACCCCCATGTGGATGAGCCAGTCCACGGTGCCGTTGGCCTTGGCGATGGCGAACAGCAGCGTGACCCCGACCAGCACCACGAACAGATCGCCGGGAAAACCGGAGAAGAGGTCGTCCTCGCTTTCGTTGAACACGAAGATGCCGAGCAGGAATGTGCCCAGGAAGGCGATCGCGCCCATGTTCACCGAACGCACGGTGGCGATGAGAACGATGAGGACCAGCCCGATGATGGAGATGATTTGGGTAGACATGCCGAACTCCCCGAGACACCATCGACTCGTGAGGACATCACGACTATGACCTGAGCCACAAGGACAGTCAAGAGTAAGGAATAAACCGACAGGAGTTGGCGATGCCATACCCGGCCGGCCGACACTTTCTGCAAATTCCCGGGCCGACAAATGTGCCCGACGCGGTGTTGCGCGCAATTTCCGCACCTACGATCGACCACCGCGGACCCGATTTCTCCCGATTGACGACCGAGCTGCTCCAAGCCGTGCGGCCGGTGTTCGGCACCTCGGGCCCGGTCGTCATCTACCCGTCGTCGGGCACCGGCGCGTGGGAGGCCGCGCTGGTCAACACGCTGAGCCCGGGCGACCGCGTGCTGGCGTTCGAGACCGGACACTTCGCCACCCTCTGGCGGGACATGGCCACCAACCTCGGCCTCGAGATCGACTTCGTCCCCGGCGACTGGCGGCACGGGGTCGACCCGGACGCCGTCGGGGCCCGGCTCACCCCGGACACGAAGGCCGTGTGCGTGGTGCACAACGAGACCTCGACCGGGGTGACCAGCCGGGTCGCCGACGTCCGGCACGCCATCGACGAGGCCGGCCACCCGGCGCTGTTGCTCGTCGACACCGTGTCCTCGCTCGGATCCATCGACTACCGGCACGACGAGTGGGGCGTCGACGTCACGGTCTCCTGCTCGCAGAAGGGTTTGATGCTCCCACCGGGGCTCGGCTTCAACGCGGTGAGCGAGAAGGCGTTGCGGGCCGCGAAGAACGCGCGGCTACCCCGGTCCTACTGGAACTGGGAGCCGATCCTGGCGGCGAACCAGCGCGGGTTCTTTCCGTACACCCCACCGACGAACCTGCTCTACGGGTTGCGCGAGTCGCTGCGGCTGCTGACCGAGGAGGGGCTGGACCGGGTGTTCGAGCGGCACGCCAGGCACGCGGCCGCCACCCGCGCCGCGGTGCGGGCCTGGGGACTGGAGGTGCTGTGCCTCGACGAGCGCGAGCACTCCGCCGCGCTGACCGCGGTTCTGGTGCCGGACGGGCACGACGCCGACAAGATCCGGGAGGTGATCCTGGACCGGTTCAACGTGTCGCTCGGCGCCGGGCTCGGCAGGCTGGCCGGCCGGGTGTTCCGGATCGGCCATCTCGGCCACTTCAACGACGTCTCGCTGGCCGGCACGCTCTCCGGTGTCCAAATGGGACTCGAGCTCGCCGGCGTGCCGATCGACCCGGCCGGGGTCACCGCCGCCCTGCGGGTATTGAGCCATGACTGACCTCGAGCACCGGCTGCGGCGCGACCTGTCCGGCGAGGTGGCCTTCGACGACTACACCCGGCACCTGTTCGCCCGCGACGCCAGCATGTACGCGATCACCCCGGTGGGCGTGGTGTTCCCGCGCGACGCCGACGACGTGGTGGCCGCCGTGGCCGCGGCCGGTGAGCACGGCGTGCCGATCATCCCGCGCGGGGCGGGCACCAGCCTTGCCGGGCAGACCGTCGGCGCCGGTCTGGTCATCGACATGTCCCGGCACATGCACCGCATCCTCGAGCTGGACCCGGAGGCACGCACCGCCCGGGTCGAGCCCGGTGTCGTGCAGGACGAGCTGAACCGCGCCGCGGCCGGGCACGGGCTGATGTTCGGCCCGGACACCTCCACCAGCAACCGGGCCACGCTCGGCGGGATGATCGGCAACAACTCCGCGGGCAGCGGCTCCGTGCGCTACGGCATGACGATCGACCACGTCCGCGCCCTCGACGTCGTGCTGTCCGACGCGTCGACCGCGACCTTCGCGCCGGTCGACGACGACGAGCTGCGCCGCCGGGCCGCGGCCGACACCCGCGAGGGGGCGCTGTACCGGGAGCTGCCGCGTATCGTGTCGGCCAACCGGGACGCCATCGAGACCGGCTTCCCGCCGTTCTGGCGCCGGGCGGGCGGCTACCGGCTCGACCGCCTCGCCGGCGCCAAACCGTTCGACCTGGCCACGTTCGTCGTCGGCGCGGAGGGCACGCTCGTGGTCACCACGAGCGCGGAGGTCGGCCTCGTCGACCGTCCCAAGCGGACGGTCATCGCCGTCGGGCACTTCTCCTCGACCCAGGCGGCCATCGCGGCCACCGAGCACGCACTGGCCTGCGACCCGGCCGCGGTCGAGCTGATGGACCGGACCATCCTCGACCTGTCCCGCAAGAAGCTCGAGTACGCCTCGCTCGGCTCGATCCTGCACGGCGACCCGGACGCCCTGCTGTACGTCAGCTTCACCGGCGACGACGAGCGGGAGCTGCGCGCCCGGCTGCGCCGGCTGAGCTCGTTGTGGCGCAAGCACAACCACGGCTACCACACGCTCGAGGCGGTGACCCGCGAGCAGCAGGACCACCTGATGAAGGTGCGCAAGTCGGGTCTGGGGCTGCTCATGGCGGCCAGCACCGGCACCCGCCGGCCGCTGGCGTTCGTCGAGGACACCGCCGTCGATCCCCGGCATCTCACCGAGTACACCACCCGGTTCGCCCGCATCCTGGACCGGCACGGGCTGCGGGCCGGCTTCTACGGCCACTGCTCGGTGGGCTGCCTGCACGTGCGGCCGTTCGTCGACCTGACCGACCCGGCAGAGGTGGCCACGATGCGCGCCGTCGCCGAGGAGGTCAAGGACCTGGTCCGGGAGTACGGCGGCGCGAACTCCAGCGAGCACGGCGACGGCCTGGTCCGCAGCGAGTTCAACCGGGAGATCTTCGGCGACGCGCTGTACGAGGCGATGCGTGCGGTCAAGCGGCTGTTCGACCCGGACAACCTGATGAATCCCGGCAAGATCGTCGACGCCCCGCCGATGACCGATCACCTGCGCGACCCCGCGTTGCCCGCGCCGCAACCGTTTCCCACCCGGCTGTCGTTCGAGGTCGCCGGCGGAATGCGGGACGCGGCCGACCGCTGCATGAACATCGGCCTGTGCCGCAAGACCGGCAGCGGCGCGATGTGTCCGTCCTATATGGCCACCCGGCTGGAGGACGACTCCACCCGCGGCCGGGCCAACGCGCTGGTCAAGGCGCTGTCCGCGCCCGACCCGCGGAGGGCGTTGGGCGACGGGCGGCTGCACGAGGTGCTGGACCTGTGCCTGATGTGCAAGGCGTGCAAGAGCGAGTGCCCGCTCGGGGTCGACATGGCCCGGCTCAAGAGCGAGGCGCTGTCGCACCACCACGACGTGCACGGCGTCCCGCTGCGCTCGCGGATCTTCGGCGGCATTCGCACGCTGAACCGGCTGGGGTCGGCGGCCGCGCCGCTGTCGAACCTGCCCGGCCGGTTGCGGCCGGTGCGCCGGCTCATGCGGCGATACCTCGGCATCACGGCGAACCGGCCGCTGCCGCGGTTCCACCGCCGCCACCTCGCCGCCTGGTTCCGCCACCACCCGGCCCGCCAGGACGCTCCGCGCGGGCCGGTCACCGTGCTCGCCGACTCCTTCACCACCTACACCGAGCCGGGCATCGGCCGCGCCGCCGTCGAGCTGCTCGAGCTGTCCGGCTACCGGGTCCGGCTCGCCGCCAGGGCTTGCTGCGGCCGGTCCAGCCTGTCCAAGGGACTGCTGGACGACGCGCGCCGCAAGGCCGCCGCGCTCGTCGACGACCTCGCCGAACCGACCGCGGCCCCGATCGTGGGCTGCGAACCGTCCTGTGTGTACACCCTGCGCGACGAGACCCTTGCGCTGCTGCGGGACGACCCGCGCGCCCGGGACGTCGCCGCCCGGGTGCGGCAGCTCGAGGAGCTGATCATCGAGGCGATCGACGCCGGCGCCCTCGTGCTGGCCGGCGACTCCTGGGTGGCGCACCGCCGCATCCTGTTCCACGGCCACTGTCACCAGAAGGCCGAGGTCGGCACCGCCGCGACCGTGGCTCTGCTGCACCGGATCCCCGGCGCCGAGGTCGTCGAGCTCGACGCCGGCTGCTGCGGCATGGCCGGCTCGTTCGGCTTCGAGGCCGAGCACTACGACCTGTCCATGACCGTCGGCGAGGATCGCCTGTTCCCCGCCGTCCGCGCCGAGCCGCCGTCCACCCTCATCGCCGCCACCGGAGTTTCCTGCCGCCAGCAGATCTCCCACGGCACGCACCGCACGCCGTACCACCCCATCGAGCTCATCCGCGCCGCCGTCGCGGCAGGGTAGGGCCACCCCTACCCAGGATCAGGGTGTTTCCCGGATTTCAGCCGCCGGTCGGCTCGGCGACCCTGAAACCATGCGGGATTCCACTCAGGAGGTGGCGGCGGCCAGAACCCGGCCGTGGCTGATCGCCTCGGGCGCGGCGCTGGGCTGGGGTCTGCTCACCATCGCGGTGCTGCACATTGTCAGCTCGCGCAACCCGGCGCTGGACACGCTGTCCAGCTACGCGTTCACCGACCGCGGCACCGGCCTGCTCGCGGCGAGCATCCTGGCCCTGGCGGTTGGCTCGCTGTTCGTTCTCGCCGCGCTGCGCGCCGCCGGAGTGCCGATCACCCGCACCACCGGGATCCTGTTCGGCACCTGGTCCGGCGGCCTCACCCTGGCCGCGGTCTTTCCGGCCAGCTACGCGGAGTTCCCCGACCCGGTCAGCGGCGAGATCCACCAGTACGCCTGCCTCGTCGCCTTCCTCAGCCTGCCGGCGATCGGCTTCGCCCTCCTCGACAGCCTCCGGGAAACCCCCGCCCTTGCCCACCTTCGCCGCACGCTCACCGGGTGGACGCTGCTGTCCGCCGGCACCCTGGCCCTGTTCGGGGTCAGCTACCTGCTCGCGGGGCCGCTACCGGTCGGCGTCACCCAACGCCTCGCGCTCCTCGCCGACCTGGCACTGCTGCACTCCCTGCTCGTGCTCGCCGGCCGCGCCGCGACGGTCGCCCGCGAACCCGCCACCCCGTAACAGTTCCCTAATCTCCGGCGTCCGCGGGCTGCTCTACCGTCGCATGGTGTTCCGATCAGACCGGCCGCGCCATGTCCTCGTGGCACTCCCCGGCCTGGCACTCGCCGGCTTCGGCGTCGCACATCCCTCCGGGCTCGACGCCGCCACCGCCCAGTGGTGGGCGACGCTGCACGTCCTGCTGCTCCCCGTCTTCCCCCTGCTCGCCGCCGCCCTGTGGATCCTGCTCGCCCCGGCCCCGCCGGTCCTGCGCCGGCCCGGCCGCCTCGCCGCGTTCGGCTTCGCCACGTTCTACACCGGACTCGACGCCGTCGCCGGGATCGCCGCGGGCACCGTCGTCCGCGCCGAGCGCGGTCCTACCCCGGCCCTCGGCGAGGTGTTCGCCATCGGCGACACCCTCGGCACCATCGGCGCCTGGTCCTTCCTCGCCGCCGGCCTGATCCTCGTCGCGGCCACGGCCCGCCACGCCGGCTGGCGCGCCCTCCCCGGCGCCCTGCTCCTCCTGCCCGCCGCCGTCTCCTTCCTCGACAGCCACATCTTCTGGCCGCGTGGCGTCCTCACGATGATCGCCATCGCCGCCGGCCTTGTCCTGCTCAGCCTCGCCGGTTCGCGGCGGCCGTCGCGATCTGGTAGCCAGGGGGCATGACTACCGCATCGTGTGCGCACCTCGACCAGGTGCGCAACGTGGACGCGCAGACGCCGGACGGCTGCGCGGAATGCCTTGCCTCCGGGTCGGAGTGGGTGCACCTGCGTAAGTGCCTGACCTGCGGCCACATCGGTTGCTGCGACTCGTCGCCGAACAAGCACGCCACCCACCACTACTCGCGGACCCGGCACCCGGTGATCGTGTCGTTCGAGCCGGGAGAGGACTGGGGGTGGTGCTACCCGGAGGAATTGATGCTCCGGCCCGCCCCGAAACCAGCCTAGGGTTTGTCCATGAGCTACGTGCACGACATCGGTGGGCTGCACGGCTTCGGACCGGTGCCGGGGCGCGACGACGAGCTCGACTTCCACGCCGCCTGGGAGGCGCGGGTCTTCGCGATCGTCCGGTCGCTGCTGCACAACGGCGTGTTCACCTGGGACGAGTTCCGGCACGCGATCGAGCGGATGGCGCCGGCCGACTACTTCGCCAGCGGGTACTACGAGCGGTGGACCGAGGCGCTCGAGCGGCTGTGCGTGGAGAAGGGCCTGATCACCGCCGAGCAGCGGGACGATATCCGCGCCGCCATGGAGGAGTCGTGACGTTCGAGCCGGGGCAGCCGGTCCGCGCCAGGCTGCACGGCGCGCCCGGCCACACCCGGCTGCCGCGCTACGTCCGCGGCCGCCCCGGCACGATCCACGCCCTGCGCGGCCGCTTCCGGCTGGCCGACGCGCTGGCCCGGGGTCAGGCGGTCGACCCGGAGCCGCTGTACAGCGTGCGATTCGCCGCGCGCGAGCTGTGGGGTGACGACGCCGGCGACCACGACGTCTACCTCGATCTGTTCGAAAGCTACCTGGAGAGCCACGTGAGCGAGCTTGCGAGCGAACCATCGACACAGGGCGACCGTGAACGGCATCACCGAGCCTGCGAGGGGATGTCGTGAACGATCACCAGCCCACCGCGCCGATGGCCCGCCGGGTCGCCGCCCTCGAGCGCGCCCTCGTCGACCGCGGGCTGATCACCACCGAGCAGGTCGACGACGTGGAGGACACCTTCGGCCGCCGGATGGGCGCCCGCAACGGCGCCCGCTACGTGGCAAGGGCCTGGGTGAACCCGGACTTCCGGCGCAGCCTGCTCGACGACGCCACGGCCGTCGTGCGCACCCACGGCTACGACCTGACCGGCACCACCAACCGCGAGCTGCCGTTCCTGCAGCTGGTCGCCGTGGAGAACACCGAGACGGTGCACAACCTCGTGGTCTGCACGCTGTGCTCGTGCTACCCGGTGTCGCTGCTCGGGCCGTCGCCCCGCTGGTACCGGTCGTTCGAGTACCGCTCCCGCGCCGTCCGCGAGCCCCGCGCGGTGCTGGCCGAGTTCGGCGTGTCCCTCGACCCGGACACCGAGATCCGGGTCTGGGACTCCAATGCCGACTGCCGCTACCTGGTCGTGCCCCGCCGCCCGGCCGGCACCGGGCACCTGTCAGAGGACGAGCTCGCCGCCCTGATCACGCGGGACGCGCTGATCGGGGCGGCGCTCGTCGGGCATGCTCAGAGTGATCTCTGATAGGTGCGGAACGCCCGGGTGGCGATCCATCCGGTCACCAGCGCCACGGCCAGCAGGCCGCCGAGCCGGCCGAGCACCGCACCCCAGTCGGGGTCGGCGGACAGCGCCTCGCGCATGGCCACCACGGCCCAGTCCACCGGGCTGTAGGCGGAGACGTCCCGGATCCAGTCCGGCATCGCCTCCTTGGCCATCATCGCCGACGACAGGAACGACAGCGGCAGCGTCAGCATCGTGGAGAACCCGATCAGCGACTCCCGGGTCCGCACCAGCAGCGCCATCCCGTTGGACAGCGAGGCGAACGACGCGGCGAGCAGCACCGCGGCCACCAGCATGACCAGAATCCCGAGCACACCGCCGTCGAACCGGGCGCCCATCGCCCAGCCGACCAGCACGATCACCAGGGACTGGATCGCGATCGTCACGGCCTGGTTGGCCACCGAGGACGCCATCATGGCCCCGCGCTGGGCCGGTGAGGACAGCAGCCGGTCCATGACCCCGCGGTCCATGTCCTCGATGAACCCCATGCCGCTCCACCCGCTGCTGAACAGCACGGTCATCACGACCACGCCGGGGGTGAGGAAGTCGACGTACGAGCCGCTGACGAAGCCGGGTAGCTCCACCACCCGCTTGAACAGCTGACCGAACAGCAGCAGCCAGATCATGGGCTGGATCAGCATGATCACGACGAAGGCGGGCTGCCGGGCCAGCGCCCGCAGCTGCCGGCCGGTGAAGTAGCCGGTGTGTGCGACCAGCGTGGTCATCGCGCCTCCCCTCCCTCGGCGGCCGCGAAGGTGCGGCCGGCGTGCCGCAGGTACACGTCGTCCAGCGACGGCCGGGCGACCGTGATCGACAGCGCGGCCAGACCGGCCGACTCCAGCGCGGCCAGCACCGCGGGGACCGCGGCCGCGCCGTTGTCCACCCTGGTCCGCACCGAGCGCCCCTCGACGGTGATGTCCCGGGTGCCGCCGAGCCGCTCGATCGCCGTGCGCGCAAGGGCCGGGTCGGCGTCCGCGGCGAGATCGGCCACCACGGCATCCCCGCGCAGCTCGCTCTTGAGCTGGTCCGGGCTGCCCTCGGCGACGATCATTCCTTTGTCCACAATGGCCAGTCGGTCGGCCAGGTGGTCGGCCTCCTCAAGGTAGTGCGTGGTGAGCAGGATGGTCATCTCCTCGTGCCTGGCCAGCCGGGAGATCTCCGCCCACATCTCGGCCCTGGCCTGCGGGTCCAGCCCGGTGGTCGGCTCGTCGAGGAACAGCACGCTCGGCCGGTGCACAAGGCCCATGGCCACGTCGAGCTTGCGCTGCATGCCGCCGGAGTACGTGCGCACCACGCGGTCGGCCGCCTCGGTGAGCCCGAACCGCTCCAGCAGCTCGGCCGCCCGTGCCTTGACGTCCCGGCCGCGCATCCCGTAGATCCGCCCGGCCAGCAACAGGTTCTCCCCGCCGGTGGCCTGCGGGTCGGTGCTGGCCCGCTGGGTGACCACGCCGATCGCGCGCCGCACGGCGTCCGGCCGGCGCAGCACGTCGATCCCGGCCACGGTCGCGCCGCCGGACGTCGGCCGGCTGAGCGTGGTCAGGATCTTGATCGTGGTGGACTTGCCGGCCCCGTTCGGGCCGAGCAGGCCGAACACCGTGCCGGGGGCGACGGCGAAGCTCAACCCGTTGAGCGCGGTCACCTCGCCGTACTTCTTGACCAGGTCGGCGGCGGCGATGGCCGGCTCGACCCGGGCGCCGGACGGCGCCACCCCGGGGTGCGTCCGTCCCGTTGGGACATTCATCTCGATGGACCTCTCTGTACGCGAACGGCAGATCGGCCCTCGAGCGCGGTCCAGCTATCCTTGTTGGTGCGCCTAGGTGCTGGTTCCGCTGCGGGACCGACCCTGGGATTCCGAGTCGCCGGTCGGGTGTTGCCGCACCCGGTCGGCGATTTTGTTCTTCGACTAATATCCGAAGTCGAGTATGTCGTGGTGTCGCCGTGACGTCAAGACTGATGTCACGATGACTACTTGACCCGGCGCAGCGGATGCCTCTTCAGCGCCCGCTGCCAGTCCTCCGCCGTGGGCAGCTCGCCGGTCTCGTGCGCGCGCCGCCAGACGTCGACGCCCTCGAACGTGCCGTCGGAGATCTGCGTGATCAGCCGCTCGACGAACGCAAGCTCGGCCCGGCGCAGCTCCACCACGTAGTCGGCCTCGATGGCGAACATGTAGGGCAGGCCCTGCCGGGCCATCTCGTCGATCACGGCCTGGGTGCCGACGATCTCGGCCTCCAGCCGGGTCCGCCTGGTCTGCAGCAGCCGGACCACGGAATCCGGCGACAGCACCGGCATCAGCGACAGCGCCGCCTCGAACTGCGTGTACTCCTTGACCGGCACGGCGAACAGCTCGCTGAGCCAGTCGACCAGCTCGGTGCGGCCGGCCTCGGTGATCTCGTAGACGGTCCGCTCCGGCCGCCTGCCCTCCCGCACCGTTTCGTGCACCTCGATGAACCCGTGCCGCTGCAACGACTCAACGACCGAGTACAGCGAGCCGTAGTTGAGCTTGATGCTCGCCTCCTTGGCCCGCTCGCGCAGGGTGCTCGACATCTCGTACGGGTGCATCGGCTTCTCGACCAGCAGGCTGAGCACCGCGAGCGCGAGCGGGTTGGACATCCGCCGCTTGGCCATGGATTCTCCTGAAGCTGAAATATCCGCCTCAGAATATCTCATGTTGAGTAATGACGCACCTCGTCCACCTCGGTGCAGGTCAGCTCGCCCTGCAGGACCAGGACGTCGAGGTGCGCGCCGGTCTCGATCACCGCGAGCATCTGGTTGAACAGGTCCAGCTCGGCCAGCGTCCGCTCCCGCCGGGTCCACCGCAGCGTGGCGGCCACCGCGTGCGCGGTCGGCGCCCCCCGCTGCACCTCCCGGTACACCGCGGCCAGCCGCACCTCGTGATGGGCGAGCAGCTCGTCGACCCGCCGGTGCACGCTGGGCGTCGGCCGGCCGTGCGCGGGCAGCAGCAGGGTGTCCGGCAGATCCTTGACCAGCCGCAGCGAGGCCAGATAGTTGCGCAACGGGGTCCGCGCCACCACCGCCTCGAAGCCGATCGACGGCGTGATGTGCGGCAGGATGTGATCACCGGAGAACAGCAGCCCGGCGGGCGAGTCCCGGAGCACCACGTGGCCCTGCGTGTGGCCGGGCGTCGCGATCACGTCCAGCGCCCGGTCGCGCAGCCGGATCTGCTCGCCGTCGTCCAGCCACCCGTCCGGCAGGTCCCACGGCATGTCACCGCGGTTGAACGCCGTCGCCGCCCACCGCTCGAGCCGGTCCGCCAGCTCGGTCGCGCCATAGGCCCGAAGCTGGCGGTACTGGTCGTCGTAGGCGCCGAGGTCGCCACCGAGCAGCCGCTCGATGCTGGCCCGCTCGCCGCGACCGATGCGCACCCGCGAGCCGAACGTCGCACGCAGCGCGATCGCCTGCGTGTAATGATCGCCGTGGGCGTGCGTGACCGCGACCTCCGCGACGTCGGCGAGGTCGTACCCGAGCAGGCGCAGCCCGGCGGTCATGGCCTTCTCGGTCTCGTCCATCGCCCAGCCGGAGTCCACCAGCACCAGCCCGGCCGGATCCTCGACGGCGTAGACGTTCACCGCGCGCAGCCCGTCGTTGGGTAGCGGCAAGGGAATCCGGTACACGCCGGGAGCGACCGGGTAGGCACCGGGCTCGGTCCAGTCGTCCGGCTGCTCGGGTAGCACGGCTCACGATAACCACCGGTGAACCTACCGATTGCTCGGTGGTGACACAGGACACGAACCTGTTCTAGGTTCAGCGGATGCGGCGCTGCATCGTTGTCCTGGTTTCCCTCGTGCTGACGTTGGGTTTCGTGGGAGCCGGGCCGGCCGCCGCGAGACCCTCGCCGCTCGACATCGAGGTGCTGTCCAACCGTGCCGACCTGATCTCCGGCGGGGACGCGCTGGTGCGGGTCACGGTGCCCAGGCGCGGCGATCCCACCGCGGTCCGGGTGGACGTGGACGGACGCGACGTCACGGCGGCGTTCCGGGCTCAGCCGGACGGCAGCCTTGTCGGGCTGGTCGAGGGGCTGGCCGTTGGCCGCAACGTGCTCACCGCCCGGCACCGGTTCGGCTCGGTCCGGATCACGCTGACCAACCACCCGATCGGCGGCCCGATCTTCGCCGGACCGCAGGTGCAGCCGTGGATCTGCGGCACGGAGCGGGCCGGGCTCGGGCCGGCCACGGACGCTCAGTGCAATGCGCCGACCCGGTTCTCCCTGTTCTACAAGAGCTCCATGACCGGGCAGTTCGCCGCCTACGATCCGGCGGCGCCGCCACCCGCCGCGCAGATCGCGTCGACGACCACGGACCAGGGCGTGACCGTGCCGTACATCGTCCGGGTGGAGCGCGGCACGGCCGACCGGGGAATCCACGACATCGCCGTGCTGTTCGACCCCGCGACGGCGCAACCCCGCGCGTGGAACCACAAGCTGGTCGTGCCGTTCGGCGGGGGCGGGTCGTCGAACCACACGCAGCAGCCGCCGCTGCCGGTGCTCGACGACATGGCGCTGTCCCGCGGCTTCATGATCGCCACATCCGGGCTGCACATCATGGCGTTCAACATCAACGCCACGGTGTCGGCCGAGGCGCTGATGATGCTCAAGGAGCGCATCACCGAGCGGTACGGCCGGATCCGGTACACGATCGGCGCCGGCTGCTCCGGCGGGTCGATCCAGCAGCACCTGATCGCCGCGACGTATCCCGGGCTGCTCGACGGCATCCAGCCCAACTGCAGCTACGCCGACGTCTGGACCACCGCGAGCGAGGTGCTGGACTGCCACCTGCTGGTCAACTACTTCACCAACGTCGCACCGGCGCTGTGGCCGGACCCGGCGCAGCGCGCGCTGGTGGACGGCCACAAGGACGCGACCGACTGCGTGGCGTGGGATCAGAGCTTCTCCGTGGTCAGTGACCCCAGCCGGGCCGCCAACTGCAACCTGCCGGCCGAGTTGGTGTACCACCCGCAGACCAATCCGACCGGGGTGCGCTGCACGATCCAGGACTACCAGGTCGCGATCTGGGGCCGGCGCGCCGAGGACGGCTTCGCCAAGGTGCCCTCCGGAAACGTCGGCGTGCAGTACGGGCTCGCCGCGCTCAACGCCGGGAAGATCACGCCCGCGCAGTTCGTCGACCTGAACGCCAAGATCGGCAGCAAGGACATCGACTGGAAGTTCCAGGCGCAGCGCGCCGAACCCGACCCCGGCGCCGTGCGCATCGCCTACCGCGCCGGCCAGGTCACCGACGCCCGGCAGCTCGCCGCCGTCCCGATCGTCGACCTGCGCGGGTACAACGAGACCTTCGAGATCCACACCTCGTTCCACAGCCACAAGCTGCGGGCCAAGCTGGACCGCGACAACGGCGGGCACGCCAACCAGATCATCTGGACGTTCCCGCTGTCGCCGTCGATCCTGCCGCCGCCGGACATCGCGCTGCGGTCGTTCCTGCTGATCGACCGGTGGCTGGCCGACATCGAGGCCGACACGAGCCACAAACCGCTGCGCGCCAAGGTGATCGCCAACAAGCCGCGGGATGCGGTGGACGCGTGCTGGATCGACGGGGCCCGGGTCACCGACCCGGCCAGGTGCGCGCGGACCTACCCGCACTTCGGCGACGCCCGGATCGCCGCCGGCGCCCCGCTGACCGACGACATCCTGCGGTGCCAGCTGCGGCACCCGCAGCGCGGCGATTACGCGGTCGCGTTCACCGACGCCGAATGGGCCGCGCTCAACGCCGGCTTCCCGTCCGGCGTCTGCGACTGGCGCAGGCCCGGCGTGGACCAGCGCCCGTCGATCCCGTGGCTGACGTTCGCCGACGGCCCCGGCGGCCGCCCGCTTGGCAACCCACCTAGGGCTTCACGGCACGGATGATCGCCGACCGCATGCCGTCGGCGACCTCGTGCGTCGGCGTGATCTCGACGTCGGTGAAGCCGGCCGCGATCAGCCCGGCGCGGTACTCGCTGAAGGACAACGCGCCGGCGATGCAGCCGACGTAATCGCCGCGCTCGGCCCGGTCCGCGGGGCTCAGGTGGTCCTCGGCGACGACGTCGGAGACGCCGAACCGGCCGCCCGGCCGCAGCACCCGGAACGTCTCGGCGAACACGGCCGGCTTGTCCACCGACAGGTTGATCACACAGTTGGAGATCACCACGTCCACGCTGTCGTCGGGCAGCGGGATCGCCTCGATGTGTCCCTTGAGGAACTCCACGTTGGTGGCCCCCGCCGCGCGCGCGTTCTCGCTGGCCAGGGCCAGCATCTCCTCGGTCATGTCCAGCCCGTAGGCCTTCCCGGTCGGGGCGACCCTGCGTGCGGACAGCAGCACGTCGATGCCCCCGCCCGAGCCCAGATCCAGTACCACGTCACCGGGCCGCAGGTCGGCGACGGCCAGCGGGTTGCCGCACCCGAGGCTCGCCTCGACCGCCCGGACGGGCAGCTCGGCGCGCTCCCCGCTGCTGTAGGCGACGGCGCCGAAGCCCGGCTCCTCGACGTCGACCGGCCCGCAGGCCGACGGCCCGCAGCAGCCCCCGCCGCCGGAGCTGACCTTGAGCGCCGCGGCGGCATAGCGGGCCCGCACCTGGTCTCGGAGTTGCTCGCTCATCGACCCACCTTTCATCGAAGGTCATCAATGTAGCGGGCCGGCCAAACTGGACGCAACCATAGATGTTGGTCAATGATGACGGCATGAGCACCACCCTGGACAAAGACGCCGCGGCCACCTACGCGAGCTGGTTCGCCTGTCTCGCCGACCCGACCCGGGTCCGGGTGCTGCACGCCGTCGCCGCCGCCGGCTACGAGGTTCCGATCGGTGAGCTGGCCGAACTGGTCGGGATCAGCCAGCCCACCTGCTCGCACCACGTCAAGAAGCTCGCCGAGGTCGGCTTCGTGTTGCTGCGCAAGGAAGGCACGGCAACCCTGGTCCGCGTGAACGACGCCTGCTGCGTCGGCCTGCCGCACGCCGCCGACGTGGTGATGGGCGCGCTGGCCGTGCGCCCGTGCCGCCCCGAGCCGCCCGACGGGGTCACCGTGCGGGCCATGCGGGAGCGGGACTGGCCGGCCGTGCGGCACATCTACGCCCAGGGCATCGCCACCCGCAACGCCACCTTCGAGACGCGGGTGCCGCCGAGGGAGACGCTCGACCGCAAGTGGCTGCCCGGCCACCGGTGGGTCGCCGAGCTCGGCGGCGAGGTCGCCGGGTGGGCGGCCGTGTCCCCGGTGTCCACCCGGACCTGCTACGCCGGCGTCGGCGAGAACTCGCTCTACGTCGGAGCGGAGTTCCGCGGCAAGGGCGTCGGCAAGGCCCTGATCCACCGGCAGGTCACCGCCGCCGACGACGGTGGACTGTGGACACTGCAGTCGGCGATCTTCCCGGAGAACAAGGCGAGCATCGCCCTGCACCGCTCGGCCGGGTTCCGCACGGTCGGCATCCGCGAGCGCATCGCCCAGCTCGACGGCGTCTGGCGGGACACCGTGCTCATCGAGCGCCGCAGCGGCGCCAAAGCGGCCATCTGCGGCCCGGCCGGCTGCTAGGTTCTGCCCCATGCCCGACATCGAATACCGGTTCGGCACCGGCCAGGGCGATCCGACCGCGCATCACCACGAGGCCGACGCCGATGTCGACGGCGACGGGGTCGCCGACGGCGTCGCGCTGGACTTCGACGGCGACGGCCGGGTCGACGACCTGATGTGGGACTCCGATGGGGACGGCGTCGCCGACACCGCCCTGCTCGATCTCGACGACGACGGCAAGGCCGAGTCGGCCTACCACGACCCCACCGGCCAGGGCACGTGGAACGCCGAGGGCCAGGGCGGCGGCCACCAGGCGCCGGCGCCCGCACCGGCCGAACCGCCACCCGCACCAGCCGAACCGCCACCCGCGCCGGCCGAGCCGCGGCCCGGCGGCAAGGAGGGCGACCCCGGCGACGACCAGACCGCCGACTACGCGCCGTACGACGACGGCGCCGGCGCCGGGCGCGCGGCCGGCGACCTGTTCGAGGGCCTCGACGAGGAGGAGGACGAGGGCCAGGACGACTCCGACGACGACCTGTTCGGCGATCTGCTCGACGACTCCGACACCGCCGACAACCGGGAGGAGTGGTACGAGGAGCTGGAACGGTAGCCCTCGACTAGGCGGCCGGACGCCGGAACTCGGCCCGCCACCGGCCGTCCGAGTGCTCGATCCGCACCGGCTCCAGCCCACCTGCGCCGAACGCCTCGATCTCCGCTCTGGTCAGCGGCCACGGCGGTCCCGGCGGCTCGCCGTCCGCCGCCGCCGAGATCACCAGCAGCGTCCCGCCCGGCGCCACGAACCGTCCCACCTCGACGATCGCCCGCCGATGCAGCTCCACCGGAAGTGACTGCACGGTAAGGCTTTCCACCACCAGATCGAACGCCTCCCGCCACTGTTCCGGCGGCTCGAGCAGGTTCGCCGCGGTGTACTCCACAGTGGACTCCGGGTAGCGTGCCTTGGTCATCCGCACCGCCGTCTGCGACACGTCGAACGCCACCGTCTCGAACCCCAGCCCGGCGATGAACTCCGCGTCCCGCCCCAACCCGAACCCCACCACGAGCGCCCGCCGCCCGCGCCCCTCGATCTCCCGCTCCCGGGCCCACTCCACGAGCATCACGTGCGGCGACCCGCGATCCCACGGCACCGCCACCACGCCGCTCTCGGCCTCCCCGTACAACCGCTCGAACCACCCCGTCGGATCGTCCACCGCCAACGACTCCCGCGCCAACTCGCGACTGCGCACATCGGGATCGGGCTGCACCATGCCCACACAATAGGACCGGCACATGAAACCCTGGGACCCATTCGGCACACTGGGCAACGCCCTGTGGATCGGCGGCGCCCAATGGTCCGGCAAGTCCACGGTGGCCCGGGTCCTGGCCGTCCACTATGGATTAACCGACTACCACGACGACTACCACGACGCCCGCGCCCACGATGACCGGCGTATCGCCCGCCGGATCCGCCTCGGCGAACCCCTGCCGGCCCCGGCCCGGACTCCGTCTGGGTCACCACCACCCCGGAGGAGATGGCCGCCACCACCCTGGCCGGCTTCGCCACCCGCTTCGAATGGGGTCCTCGACGACCTCCGCGCCCTCGTCTCCGGCCGCCCCATCGTCGCCGAAGGCTGGGGCCTGCGCCCTGAGCTCGTCCACCCCATCATCGACTCCCCGCGCCGCATGATCGTCATGGTCCCCACCGAGGAGTTCCGCCAGCACCAACTCCGCCACCTCCCCCGGGCCGCCGCCCTCGCCCACCGGGTCAGCGACCCCGCCCGCGCCCAGCACAACCGCCTCGCCCGCGACCGCCTCCTCGCCGCCGACGCCGTCAACTCCGCCCACCGGCTCGGCATCCGCGTTCTCGAGGTCGCGGAACCCGCCCCGCCGAGGCCGTCACCACGACCGTTGCCGACCACTTCCGGCCCTACCTTCCGGCGGCCGCCGGTTAATCTGGAGCGTGGCTTTCGGCTCCCCCGCGTTGAAGATCGGCCCGTTCGCGGTCGATCCGCCGGTGGTGCTCGCGCCGATGGCGGGGATCACCAACGTGGCGTTTCGGCGGTTGTGCCGCACGTACGGGGCCGGGCTGTACGTGTGCGAGATGATCACGAGCCGGGCGCTGGTCGAGCGGGACGCGGCGACGCTGCACATGATCACCTTCGACCCGGCCGAGCACCCGCGGTCGGTCCAGCTCTACGGAGTTGACCCGGACACCATCGGCGCGGCCGTACGCATGATCGTGGACGAGAACCTGGCCGATCACGTCGACATGAACTTCGGCTGCCCGGTGCCGAAGGTGACCCGCAAGGGCGGCGGCGCGGCGCTGCCGTACAAGCGGCGATTGTTCGGCGAGATCGTGGCGGCCGCGGTCCGGGCTGCCGAGCCGGCGGGCATCCCGGTGACCGTGAAGTTCCGGATCGGGATCGACGACGACCACGTGACGTATCTCGACGCCGGGCGGATCGCTGAGGCGGAGGGGGCGGCGGCGGTCGCGCTGCACGCACGGACCGCGGCGCAGCGCTACTCCGGGCAGGCCGACTGGTCGGCGATCGCGGCGCTCAAGGAGGCCGTGCCGACGATCCCGGTGCTGGGCAACGGGGACATCTTCAGCGCGGACGACGCGCTGGCCATGATGGCGCGCACCGGGTGCGACGGCGTGGTGGTCGGCCGCGGCTGCCTCGGCCGGCCATGGCTGTTCCGGGACCTGCAGGCCGCCTTCGCCGGGCAGCCGCCCCCGCCGGGGCCGCCGCTCGGCGGCGTCGCCGACGTGATCTACCGGCACGCGAGCCTGCTCGCCGAGCACCTCGGGGAGTTCAAGGGCGTGCGGGACCTGCGCAAGCACATGGCCTGGTACCTGCGCGGCTTCCCGGTCGGGTCGTCGCTGCGGCAGCGGCTCGGGCTGGTCAGCAGCCTGGTCGAGCTGGCGGAGCTGCTCGACGAGCTCGACCACGCGGCGCCGTTCCCGGCCGCCGCCGAGGGACCGCGCGGCCGGCAGGGGTCGCCGGCCAGGGTTGCCCTGCCGGACGGCTGGCTGAACGATCCGGACGACGCCGCGGTGCCGGCCGGCGCCGAGCTGATGCACTCTGGGGGTTGATCATGAGCCGAACCCGGGTCGGGGCGGCGGTGCTCACCGCGCTGCTCGCGACCGGCTGCACCACGACGGTCAGCGGCTCGCCGGTCGGTGTCGGCTCGGCCAGCGAGGACCGCGAGCTGGTCACCGGCTACTTCGCCGAGCTCAACGACGCCGGCACCGAGGGGCCGGACGCGCAGCGCGACTTCCTGCGCCGCACCCAGCATCCCGACTTCACCGACCGGCTGTGCGACCTCGCCGGGCTGACCGTCCGGATCGAGCCGGCCATGTCCACGTTCCGGCCGGACCCGAAGTGGAAGCCGGAGGACTCGGCCAAGCGCCCGCGCGGGACGGTCTACGCGCTGGGCGTGTTCGTCAGCATCCGGCGCGGCGGCGCCCGGCTCGCCGAGCAGATCGGCTCGCAGCGGGTGGTCGTGCTGGACGGCAAGGTCTACGGGTTCATGGCCTGCCCTACCCGGTGAACGACACATTGCCGCCCCGTTGAATCCCGCGCACGGCGTGCCGGTCACCGGACTGGAGCAGCCGGCCGTACACCAGTCGAGCGAACTTCCAATCCGGGCGTCCCAACTGCTCAAGAGATCTGTCCTCCCGGACGAAACAGTCCATACGTAGGGAGGTGAGCGCGGTGGCCTTGCTGGATCGAGGTACGGCGCCGGAGGACACCGCCGGTCTCATCCAGCTGCACCAGTCGATCGCCGCGCTGCTCGCAGACCGCGGCGAGTGGCGGCAGGCCTACGAGCACGCCCGGCACGCGCTCGACATCATCTCCGCCGAGCGGGCCGTTCCCGAGGCGCCCCCGGCGGTCCCGGAGCAGTTCCGGGAGGAGGTGGCCCGGCTGCGCCGCGAGCACGCCGAGGCGCGCGAGCAGGCCATCCGGGACGCGCTGACGGCCAGCTACAACCGTCGCTACCTGGACCAACGCCTGGTCGCGCTGGTCGAGCAACGGGGCGCCTGCGCCGACGGTCTCGCCGTCGCCCTTGTCGACCTGGACTGGTTCAAGCAGGTCAACGACACCTACGGGCACCAGATCGGCGACCGGGTGCTGCAGCGTGTGGTCGAGCTGCTGCAGGACGGGCTGCCCGCCCCGGCGTTCTGCGCCAGGTACGGCGGCGAGGAGTTCGTCCTGGTGATTCCCGGCGTGGACGGGCCGGCAGCGGTCGCCGTCGCGGAGGCGGCGAGGGCCAGGGTGGAGCACCACCCGTGGAGCTCGATCGCCCTCGGGCTGCGGGTCACGGTCAGCATCGGCCTTGCCTACGAGCCGCCGGCCGACCAGCGGCCGGGGGCCACCCCGGAGGCACAGCTGCGGCACGCGGATCGCCTGCTGTACGCGGCCAAGCAGGCCGGACGCAACGCCGTGGCGTACCACCTCGACGGCGAGACCAGGCTGGCCGGCGACGCCTCCGGCCGCCGGGGCGCCGGCGTGCGCCGGGCCATGGCACACTGACCGTGTAGCCCGATTGGGCTAGTGGCATGGGCACAACTGCGTACTGAACGTGAAGAAATTGCCAGGCGCAGTCGTCATGGGTGCCATCCGTCCGTACTATCTGGGCGCGGAAAGCCACCCTCAGTTGGCAACCGCGCGGTAGTGTGCAACGTCTTGATAAAGAGTTGGCGGCAAGATGTACCGCATCGCCGCGTCCGCAGGCAGGGAGAGGAGACCGGTGCCCGACGACCATCGCTCAGGCGGCGCCCCTCCCGGCGGTACCTGGGAGCACGGTCGCCACTCCCGCGGTGATGATCGCGGGGAGCAACCCCGGCGACGCCGCCGCTCGATGGAGACACCTGGCGGTCTGAGCGTCGCCGACCTGGTCGAACGGCACACCGGCTCGCGCCCCAACGTGCCGGCTCCGCCACCGCCGCCACCCCCGCGCCGGCAGCCCCCGCCCCCCGCCCCGTCCCAGCCCCGCATGCACCCGACCCCGCGCCCCGCGGCCGCCCCGTCACAGCCACGCATGCGTCCGGCCGAGCCGCTTCCGGCCACGCCGGCGCAGCCCGCTGGCCGCCCGGTCGAGGGGCCGGCCAACGGGCGGCGCCCGCAGGGGCCGAGCGAGTCGTCGGGGAACTGGCCGCGGGCCACCCGGTCGGGCCCCCGGCAGTTCCCGCCAGGGTCCCCCACCGCCCAGCGCAGCGGGCAGTTGGGCACCGGCGGGCGACCGGTCCCGCCGCCCGCCCACAACGGCAGCGGCAACGGTCATCGCGAGCCCATGGCCGGTCCGCCACCGCAGCAGCGGTCGCGCAGGATCCCCAACATTCCCAACCAGCTTCCCGGGCACAACTCCATGCCGCCGCGGACGGCGCCCCCCACGGGCCGCCCGGCCGCCCCCGCCGGACCCGCGCCCAAGCCCACGCCGGGGCCCGCCGCCCCGGTGTGGCCGGACGCTCCGAGCCGGCCGACCATGGCCCCGGTGAAGGCCCCGCCGCCGCGCCGGCCGCCCGGCGACGACCTGGACGCGGTCTGCCTCACCACCGAGATGGAGGCGATCAGCGAGGAGACCCAGAAGAAGCGGCGGGTCGACCACACCCTGGCCCGCTTCTCCAAGGTGCACGACGAGCTGCGGGCCGAGGAGCGGGAGAAGAAGGCACGGCGCAAGCGGCTGCTGCCGTGGACCAGCGAGGACGAGCTCGACCATCTCGACGAGATCGTCGGCCTGCAGACCCCGCCGCTGCCCGCCGAGCAGCCGGTGCCCGAGACCAACCCGGCCGAGGAAACCCGCTTACAGCGCAAGAAGAACCGGCGTAAGCACAGATCCGCCCTCGCCGGCAAGGCGATGGCCGGGACGGCGGCCATCCTGGTGTTCCTGGCGACCGGCGTGGCCTGGGGCTTCAAGACCTGGGTGAACAGCAACCAGCAGCACGTCGACGCGCTCGACCAGAACTCCTCGGCGATCATGGACCGGGCGGCGCAGAACGGCGACGAGAACTTCCTACTGGTCGGCTCGGACACGCGTGAGGGCGCCTCCGTCGAGGACGGGGTCGGCGACGCGAAGGCCGTGCCCGGCGCCCGCTCGGACACGATCATGATCGCGCACGTGCCGGCCAACCGGCAGCGCGTCGTGGTCGTCTCGTTCCCCCGCGACCTCGAGGTGGACCGCCCGGAGTGCCAGCGGTTCGACTCGTCGACCGGCAAGTACACCGACGAGCAGGTCGCGCCGGCGAGCAAGGTGAAGATCAACACCGCGTACCAGGTCGGCGGGCCGAAGTGCGTCACCAAGATGGTGCAGCAGCTGTCCGGGTTGCAGATCAACCACTTCGTCGGCATCGAGTTCAACGGCTTCAAGTCGATGGTCGACGCCGTCGACGGCGTGACGGTGTGCGTCGAGCGCCCGCTCAAGGACGCCGAGCTCGGCGTGATCGTCAAGGAGGCCGGCCGGGAGATCACCCTCACCGGTGACCAGGCGCTCAACTTCGTGCGCGCCCGCAAGGTGCAGGGCGACCCGACCTCGGACTACGGCCGGATCATCCGCCAGCAGCGGTTCCTGTCCGCCTTGCTGCGCAAGGCGATGTCCAGTCAGGTGCTGCTCGATCCCGGCAAGCTCACCGACTTCGTGCAGGCCTTCTCCAAGGCCACGTTCGGCGACAACATCGACGTGGATCAGCTGATGCTGCTCGGCCGGTCGCTGCAGGGCCTCGAGGCCGGTCGGGTCACGTTCATCACGGTGCCCACCGTCGGCGAGGCCAACGGCCGCGGCAACGAGGTGCTGCGCGTCAACGACACCAACGCGCTGTTCAAGGCGATCCGGGACGACGCCCCGCTGCCGGGCGAGGAGCCCGCGCCGGCGGACACCAAGGCTTCCCCCGAGCCGCAGCGGGTCGACCCGAAGACGATCAAGATCCAGATGCTCAACGGCGGCAACAAGACGCCCCGCATCGCCGGCAACACCGGCAACAAGCTCAAGGAGTTCGGCTACACGATCGTGAGCACGAACAACGCGCCGGAGCCGGTCGACAAGACGGTCATCAAGTACGGCAAGGACAAGGAGGCCGCGGCACGCACGCTGGCGTCATCGGTGCCGGGCGCACAGCTGCAGGAGGATCCGTCGGCGGCCGGCGCCCTCATTCTCGTCATCGGGCCGGACTTCACCGGCGAGGTCAACGCCCCCAACGGCGCGCCCGCCGCGGAGAAGCCGCTGGACCTGCCCAATCTGTCCACAGTGAACGCCGGGGACGTCGAGTGCGCCTGACCGCGAGCATTTGTCGCGTCAGGTTCACGCTCGGTTCACTTTGCGATGCGGTGCGGACGGACGCCTGGTCGTAGGCTGTCGTCATGCGTGAGGCCTACCATGTCGAGCTCGAACGGCTCGCGGACGAGTTGGCGGGCATGTGCTCGATGGTCGCCGATGCCATGGAGATCGCCACCCGATCACTGCTGGAGACCGATCTCGGCCTGGCCGAGCAGGTGATCGGCGATGACGTCAAGGTCGACGAGGCCAGATCCGCGTGCGAGGAGCACGCCTACTCGCTCATCGCCCTGCAGGCCCCGGTGGCCACCGATCTGCGCATCCTGCTCGCCGCGATCCACGCCGCCGAAAGCCTGGAGCGGATGGGTGATCTCGCCCTCCACGTCGCCAAGGCGGCCCGGCGGCGGCATCCCCAGCCGGTGCTGCCCGACGAGGTGCGCGGCTACTTCTCGGAGATGGGCCGGGTCGCGGTTTCCCTTGCCCGCCAATGCGAACAGGTGATCCTGAGCAAGGACATCGAGCAGGCGCGCTCGCTCGAGGACGCCGACGACGAGATGGACGACCTGCACCGTCACCTGTTCAGCGTGATCATGGACCGGAACTGGCCGCACGGCGTCGCCGCCGCCGTCGACGTGACCCTGCTCGGCCGCTTCTACGAGCGGTTCGCCGACCACGCCGTCTCCGTGGGCAAGCGCATGGTTTTCGTCGTCACCGGACGGATGCCGGGATCCGGCGCCGACGAGGTCTGATCAGGCGACCCCGAGCACCGGCGGCGCGGTCAGCTCGTCGCTGCCGAACAACGACTCCGCGTCCGGCTCCACCAGGTAGTCCGGCCGCTTGTGCACGCCGTCCACCTCGTCCCGCCCACGCCCGGCGCCGATCGACATCCCGCCGAGCCCGGCCGCGCTCCGGCTCGTCCCCAGACCGGCCGCGTTCCGGCTCGTTCCCAGCCCGCGGCCGCCACCCGCGCCCGGCTCGCCGGCCACCCCCGCCGACCCCGGACCGGGCGCCGGCACCCGGACTCCCCGCCACCGGAGCCGCCCCGCCCGGCCCGCGCGAACCCGTGCCGCCGAAACCCGACGCCGGCCCGCCACCCTGGCCGAACCCCCGACCACCACCCGATCCGAACCCCCGACCACCGTCCGGCCCGAACCCC